>JBDLTN010000088.1:0-7149 GCA_039805785.1 Pseudomonadota bacterium
CCAATCTATCATGCTGAAATCTGGATTATCTCCCAGTGCTTGTTTTGTTACGCTGAATACTTCACATTCTGCAACAATAGTAATGTTTCGACTTAAGAAGCCTATTGAAGAAAAGGAACGCGTAAACCTAGAACAAGAACTGTTTTTAACAGTGAGATCAGCTTGTCGTCGTAACGGTATTTCAGAGAGTGAAATCCCAGTTAAGGTAGTTATAGATGATATTAATGACGGAGGATGGTCATTAGAAAATGGAATTCTGAATAGAAGCATGAAAATAATTCGACCCAAACTTCAAATCAGATTGGAAAACATTATAACGAAGCAATCTATTTATACTGCTAGCATTACATCTGCTCAAGATTACCCTAAAACACCTGCAGAGCTGGCTAGCTGGCTATTACATAAATTACAGCCTGAAATAGACTCATGTTGTAATGAGCATATGCTTGCGTCTTTGCTTATACACATTGGGTTTGATTCTATCCAATTTACAAAAATGAGCGCTATGCTACCTGAGTTACTTGATGAGCTGCGTAATAGAGGCAACATCAATATTAAAGAAATGCAAAATAAGCAGTTTGCAACACCCATTTTAATGAAGCATTCTATGCTAAGCCTTGCTCAAATCATATGGGATGAAAATCCAGAAATCTCTCTTGTAGAACCTAATAAAAAAGAAATATCTTTATTAGACAGGCTGACTGAGGTTGAAAAAAATAGCATAGAACATCTCCAACAGCTAAAAGCGATTCCTTCTTTATCTAAAATAAAGTATTTTAAACAGCAGAATATGCTTTCGGCGAATAGAAAGCGAGTATTAATTACTGGCGGTGCTGGATTTTTAGGTGCGCATATTGTAAGAGATCTTCTAAATGATCCATCAGTATCAGAAATCATTTGTTTAGTGCGTGGTTCAGAAAAGGAAGAGGCTGCTTCACGCGTTTCGCGTATCGTATTGGCTGGTGACCATGAGTCACTTAGCCAGCTGTACTCACAAAAAATCAAAGTTGTTGATGGTGATTTGAGCAAAGATAAATTTGGACTTCAAGAAAGTGACTATGACGCATTGATCCATGATAATTATGGTAACCCAGCCATCGATTTAATTATTCATGCGGCGGCTATGATTAAAACTTGGGGATTAGAAGAAGGTTTAGACACATTAATGGGACCTAATGTGCAAGGAACACTCCGTATCGTGCAGCTTGCCTTTGAGTCAAGCCAATACCATGATAGCCAGCAACTAACACCCATCGTTTATGTATCAACAATTTCGGTATGCTGTGATGAAGTATGCAGTCAAGATAAGACTCGAGAAACTCATCTAGAAAGTTGGTTTGCTACATTTAAAGACAAATCAGCCATAAAACGCAATTTCAATGCATATGCGATCACAAAATGGATGGGAGAGCAGATATTAAGAGAGTCAGGGTTGCCATTAACGATTGTTCGTGCGCCACTACTGACCTGGAATACAAAGACGGGTTATGGAAATGATGATGACTGGTTAAATCGTCTAGTGGATGCCTGTATTAGCACGCGTATGATTCCTCAATTTGACCCTGAAGCGTCAGTTAAAGCGATTTCAGTGGACCAATGCTCGATGTTGATTAGGCAATATGCGAAATCCTTATTAGAAAATGCAGAAAATCATCCATTTACAATTACATACCCTCATCAGGGTGTTCCGGGACTTTCTCTGTCTTGTTTGTTTAAAAAACTAGCTGAACAAGCACAGGCAAATAAAATCATCATGACATCGGTGTCTATAATCGATTGGCATCGTGAACTCGACAGTCGATCTTATACGCATCCAACTCGATTTCACCCATTGCTTACAATGCTTGCGGGTATCAACGATAAGAGGAGTGGAACAGATGAACTTAGCCAGATGGAAGGAATCTACTATTGGTTGCAACACTTACTTTCATCAATGCCTATTGAAAGACCCTCTAACACAACTGTTCGTTTAAATGACCCAAAGAAACTTCATCTAGCTTTTTTTAAGCGTTCTGCGCCAAAAAAATTATCTCAAGCCAATACCTCACATTCTATATGCGCATTATCATGATGAGTCATTATCAAATTATGCCTAAGTTTTAAAAAAGGATTATTCCGGTTTAAACTCACTTGAGAATGATGAGGGGTAGCACTGCTTTACCTATTTCTGTTTTAAACGCCTATCCTTTTATTAAAAAAATAAGGCTTATTTTTTTAAAGCAATAGATTATGCTATTATTTATTTTTCAATAAAATAACAAAGGATTTCAATTATGCCTTATGAATTGAGTTACAATAGAGAAAGAAAATATTTGGAAATTAAACATGCTAATAATTTAGCATTAGATCATTTATTTAATTATTTTAGTATAAGTGTCACGAATATAATTGGTAGAAAATATAATAAAGTAATTTCTGGATATTCCACATACTTGCGAGATGATAATAACCAGCTAATATCATATAATGCGATAAACTATGGTGATGATTCTAATTTAAAGGCAACTGAAGAGATGACTGATATGCTGTTTGCATTAGGGAGCTACCAAAATGCAGTTAGTTATCCATTTTTTAATAACGAGAAATTTGAAAATTGGCGTGCTCATATCCCCAAGGATAGTAAGGATTTTATTTTAAGAGCACTTTGGAAAGATAATAAAATCTCATTACAGTATTTTAACAGCCGTTCATTTTCACCTTGTTTGTCACTTTATGAACTGAGTTTGTATACGCTCTTCAAAAATATAAGTGATATTTCAGCTGAAAAAATAAACACTCTAAACCTACCTACTACTATAGAAAATGATTTAAGTAAATTTCATTTTTAGTGGTGTTTTTTACATATAGCTATGCCAGTTACTATTTTTGGCATAGCTGTAAGATAGGAAACTCATATCCAATTTAATGGATATTTTTTAGAATAGAAAAATCATTTTTTATGAATATCTATACTGAGTTCTATAACTCGATTAGAGTAGACTTCAAATGCTTTTAGCTTGATTTAACAAAGCTGCCCGCCCATTTCACGCGGTGAAAACTAGCCATGACCTCAGTTTTCCATCGTCTCTTCGAGTCTTGTAAAACTGAGGTCATGGCTATTGGGCGGGTGACCGAAGATAAATTAAAAAAGAAAAGTGAAAAATAATAATGAGAACTGAAGAAAGGAGAGGAAGTTACCCACAATCGTTGGATTTTTTGAGGGATCCACTTCATGTGGATAACTTCTTTTTAGGTAAAATTTTTTCTCTAAATCACTTGATTCTTTTCACAAAATGGGGTCCACTTTTCATATAAGAATAATTAGGATGTTCTTTTGTGAAATTAACCTCACGCGATGTAACCATTTTACAATTTATTAATGAATTTGGTTTCTGTGAAATGCCACAGATAAATCAGCGTTTTGATTTGCGGAAACCGCGTAACTACCAACTCATTAATAAATTAATGCGTCATGGTTTGCTACACCATGAACGAATTTTTTATCGTCGTCATGGTTTATTCCGTTTAACTCAAGCAGGATCGCGTTTTACTTCATTACCACCTCTCCATCGAGTATCGCTTGCAAATTATCACCATGATCTCGCTGTATTAACCCTGTATTTAAAATTTAGAACCTTTTATCCCAATGCAGCATGGATCAGTGAACGGAAATTAAAACATGATAAGTATAAATTGGGAGTGGGCCAGCAGGGACATCTCCCGGACGGAATATTAGTTTTTCCCGATGGTAAACAAGTTGCCATCGAGGTAGAACTTTCTTGCAAAAATAAACAACGCTTAGAAACAATTTTAAAAACCTATGCGGTTCAGTTCTCATTGGAGGAGGTTTGGTATTTTTGCAGGCAGAGTATGTTGCCACGATTGCAGGAGGCTGCAAAAGTAATGCCATTTGTTAAGATTCATTCGCTGAGTGAGTTTTTAGAAAAACAATCAACCAATTTGCATGTCAATGCAGAGGGATAGTTTTCTACACCGACCACGAGAAGCCAAGCAATGTCTATTGATTGGAACTTGCTTGGTGTGGCAATGGGTTGTTGGACTCTTAGGCTTAACTCTATTTCTTTCCTGGGCATTATAAGGGAGGGTTACCCACAAGGTCCTTTAAATCAGCTCAGACCCATTATAATCGATGAAAATCAACAACTCATAGCCAATCCAAGTACTTATTGGATTTATCAGCAACAGAATAAAAAAACAGTTCCTGCTTGGCACTTTTCTTTATCCGATCTACTAGCAAAAAAATATGAGTCGGCTGTACTCGTGCAAACTTTTTTAATCTGTGAACGCGCTGCTATTGGAATTGCTACGAAAAAATATTTAGGAAACCGCCAAGGTCCTCGTTTTCACAAACCGATTCGTCGAAATTTCGACGAAATAAAAGGAAGAACAGATGAATTGATAGCTGCTTTACTTGGATTTGGTTGTAAAGATAGTTATCGCTACGCTGAGAAAATTCAATTACTCGGCAGTTCTGAACTGGTAAAAGCCGTTGATGAAGGAAAGCTAAGAACTTCCGCAGCAGCACTCCTAACTCGCTTCACTCATAGAAAACAACAAAAAATATTAACCCAAAACAAAAAAGAAATTTCTTCTTTTATTTATCAATCTAAAAAAAGGAAATAAAAATGAGAGAATACGGCTCGGTACAAACCCAATTTTGGTCTGATTTAGCATTACAAAATTTATCCACGCATGCCAAATTATTGGCTGTTTACCTACTCACTGGACCACATACGAATATGTTGGGTTGTTTTCGATTACCAACAGGGTATGTAGCAGAGGATTTAAAATGGAATGAAGAAACAGTTTACAATGCATTTTCAGAACTCGATCAAATTAGATTTTTAATCCGAGATCCAGAGTCCAACTGGATTTTAATCACTAACTTCCTAGATTGGAACCCTATTGAAAATCCAAATCAAGGCAAAAGTCTGAGTAAACTTTTTAAACGAGTTCCAAATCAATCAATGGTTTTCAGACCCTTAATAATAAGTTTGTTAGCTCAAACTAAACACTTAGATGAAGGGTTCCAAAACCATTTAGCAACTCTATCGCAACCCTTTCAAAACCAGGAACAGAATCAGGAACAGAATCAGGAACAAAATCAGTATCAGGAGAAAAATCAGGAACAGGATGTTGTTGGCAAGCCGTCGATAAACAACGGCTTGCCCAGCAGCAACTCTAAAATTCCCTTATTAATTAATAAAAAAAATGGAGTAGATAGCTTTCCCGACGAAGAATTCATTGATATTCCACTTCAAAATAATGATGTGTTTATTGCAGCAAAAATGGATATCCATACCTGGAAAAAAACCTACCCGAATATCGATGTTTTGCAAGAGTTACGTCAAATACAAGCTTGGAATGAAGCTAATCCCAGTGCACGCAAAACACGATCTCAGATCTTGCGTCACATTAATTCATGGCTTGCTAAAGAGCAACGCGAATCCCTACAACGACAGAAAACTTCTGACCATAGTGAGGCTCGTTTAGCAACACGTGGATTAAGTCCTACCTTAGCCCACAACCTCGTCGTTGGAGAACAATGGCTGAATAACAAAAACTAAGCAACAAATAGGAGATTTTATGATAACAGATGATAAAAAACCCTTTTTAGCATGGCTGACTTTATTGGCAGAATCTTTTAATCGTAAAGTTTCAAGTTTATTACTAGAAACCTATTGGCAATGTCTTAAAGCGTATCCGTTTGCTGAAGTGAAACAAGCAATACTAAATACCTTACAAAACCCTGATCGCCAAAAATGGGGTATGCCAACTCCTGCCGATTTAATTGTTTTAATTCAAGGTGATAATCATCGTCATGCACTCAATGCTTGGGGACAAGTAGTAACAGCTATTCGCACAGTAGGCCGCTATGATAGCGTCGTTTTTGACAATCCCATCATTCACTGTGTCATTCGAGATATGGGTGGTTGGGTTTACTTATGCCAACAGCCAGAAAAGGAGTTACCATTCCTACGTCATGAGTTTGAAAAACGCTATCGCGATTATCAGGGTAAACCACTGTCTAGCTACCCACGTTCACTCAAGGGCAGTTTAGAACATGACAACCAAATACAAGATTTTTCGCATACTCCACCTGATCCTATCTTAATAGGCAATGCTAAAAAAGCATTGGCCGTATACACCAACGGCACTAAACAATTATCTATTCTCCCATTAACACTTTCACAAGCTACTCAGCAGTTTTCGCAACTACAAATTGATACGGATACATCTGAAGAAGATAATTAAAGGGTTTCTATGCAAAATAATCTAGAAAATAACCCCTTATTTCAAAAAAATTACCATATTCTGCATGGCGATTGCCGAAAAGAATTACACGCTTTTGTTAATCAAGTTGATCTGATTGTTACATCTCCACCGTATGCAGATGCACGAAAACAACATTACAACAGCATTGCTCCTAATGATTACGCTGATTGGTTCATATCTTTTCACAGTACTTTTTGGCAAGCTCTAAAACCAACGGGAAGCTTAGTGCTGAATATGAAAGATAAAATTGTTAACGGTGTTCGTCATCATTATGTATGGGAAACGATAGAAAAATTGAGCAAATTAGGTTGGCATTGCATTGATGATTACATTTGGCATAAAAAAACCAGTATGCCGGGCTATTGGCCAACCCGCTTACGAGATGCCTGGGAATATGTGTTTCATCTCGCTAAAGTAAAAACACCTTATATTAATCAGGAAGCGGTTAAAATTCCGATAGCCCTGTCCACTCAACAACGTTTGATGCGTTTCGAGAATTTAAAGTCACACTTCGTTCGCTCTAGTACAGGTAGTGGCTTTCAGCGCGATTTAACCAATTGGCGTAACAAAAAAAAAGTACTACCAACGAATGTTTTACATCTTAGTCCTGAAAATCGCAATCAAGGTCATCCAGCTGTTTTTCCGGTTGCATTACCTCAATTTTTTATCCAATTACTATCAGAACCAAATGACTTGATTGTTGATCCATTTGCTGGAAGCGGTACCACAGGTTTAGCAGCGCTTTCACTACATCGACGTTGCGTGCTAATTGATAATCAAATCGCCTACTGTGAAATCGCTGAACAAAGAATAACTAAAAACCTGTCTTTATGGTTTAAATAAATAGGAAAATAGGTTATAAAGATGCACGTG
>JBDLTN010000089.1:0-7147 GCA_039805785.1 Pseudomonadota bacterium
TCCAGCTTCAAGGCGTAAGGTATCTCGCGCACCTAATCCACAGGGTTTATTACCGCAGTCAATTAAACGTTGCCAGAAATTTTCAGCGGCTGTTATAGGTAAGATCACTTCTAAACCATCTTCGCCGGTATAACCGGTTCTTGCTACAAACCAATTATCTTGCTGAACACAATGAAAAGGTTTTAAATCTTTTATCAGTGATTGTAGCTGTACGTCAAAGGCTTTATTTGCTTTTGATAATGCATGGGGACCTTGAATAGCAATAATGGCAAGATCAGTTCGTTCAAGGAGAGAAATAGAAGGAAAGTGCTGTGCTTGTTTTTTCATCCAATCAAGATCAGATTGTCGATTTCCGGCATTGATGACGACCCGATACTGTTGTTGGGAAAGTTGATAAACGATTAAATCATCCAAAATCCCACCTTCATGATTCAACATGCAAGTATATAATGCTTTTCCTTGAATGAGGCGTTGGGGATTATTTGCCAATAAAAAACTGAGATAATCCGTTGCATTTTCTCCAGTAATATCAACGGCTAACATATGTGAAACATCAAATAAGCCACTGTCTTGTCTGACGACATGATGTTCTTGTATTTGAGAACCATAATGCAGAGGCATTTGCCAACCTGCAAAATTAACGAGTATCGCCCCATTTTTTTTATGTTGTCCGTGAAGAATTGTTTTATTTTCCATTAGCTTGCCATTTGGTGATTTTTCAATCCCTAATTATAACTTGTAGGCGATAAATTACTAGTTTGATAATGGTCTTTGAATAAATAAGTATTCGCGACTAAAGTTGAGGCAGTGGAATGCCTGAGAATCTATATGGGTTGTCGAAAAATTAATTTATATGAGACAGAATACCATCTAACTCTTCTAAGTTATTGTAATGAATAACAAGTTGACCTTTTCCTTTAATGGTTTGTTTAAAATAAACCTTGGCGCCTAATGTTTCTGATAATTGACGCTCAAGTTGTTGTACATCCGTATCAACCTTTTTTAATGGGTTGGAAATTTCCGACTTAATAAAAGTCCCATTTTGAACTAAACGTTCGGTTTCGCGCACTGACAGTTTATTTTTTACAATTTTTTCAGCGGCTTGAACTTGTATATTACTATCAAGACTTAGCAAAGCTCTAGCATGGCCCATTTCGAGTTGACCTTGTTGTAGAAAAAGCTTTACTTGAGGTGCTAGGCTTAATAATCGTAGTAAATTGGTAATAGTCGTGCGTGAACGGCCTAAGGTTTTGGCAATTTCTTGATGAGTTAATTTGAACTCATTAACAAGTCGTTGGATACCTTCTGCTTCTTCCAGGGGATTTAGATCTTGGCGTTGAATATTTTCAATTAAAGAAATAGCTAATGCGGTTTCATCTGAGATATCCTTGATTAATACCGGTACTTCATTGAGATTGGCGAGTTGTGCCGCACGCCAACGCCGTTCACCGGCAATAATTTCATAACGATTCTCGCTAATAAGACGTACCACGATAGGATTGATTATGCCTTGGGTGCGAATGGAGTTGGCTAAATCTTCTAATGCTTCTTTAGAAAATTCTCTTCTAGGTTGATAACGTCCTGCTTGTAACCACTCAATCGGTAGAAGACGTAATTCCTCTTTACGAGAAGAAGTGGTTTGTACTAAATCTTCAAAGGGTTGACCACTTAATAACATGTCAAGATTTCGACCTAAGCGCGATTTTTTCATCATAGTACCTGTTCGACGGATGGAGATTTTTCATAATTAGAACGTTTTTTTAAAAAAATGTTCGAAGGGATATCAGTAGGCGAGCCTACTGAAGGAATAGTGCATCCATCCCGGATTAAAATTTCCTTAGCTAAACTTAAATAGGCATGACTTCCATTGGATTGGGCATCATACAATAAAACCGGTTGCCCATGACTCGGCGCTTCAGCGAGTCGAATATTGCGTGGGATGATTGTAGTATACATTTTCTCTTTAAAATGAGTGAGTAGTTCTTCAGAGACTTGTTTAGCGAGGCTGTTACGACCATCAAATAATGTACGCAGAATGCCATGGATCTGCAATTGAGGATTAACCGTGGCACGTAAGCTTTGTAGAGTATTCATCAGATTACTTAGACCTTCGAGAGCAAAATATTCACATTGCACGGGTATAATGACATATTGAGCGGCCACTAACGCATTAACGGTTAATATATTTAAAGAGGGTGGGCAATCAAGCAAAATATAGTCATAGGCATCGACTAGTAAGCTTAGCTTTTTCTTGAGTATATATTCACGCTGTTCTGTTTTTAATAAGTGAATTTCAGTTTGGGTTAAATCACCCGAGCCAGGAATCAGCGTATAATTTGCTGGAGTAACGATAAGACTCTGTTCGATAGGAACTTCATCTAATAGTACTTGTGCAATATGCGGACTAAGACCTTTTTGTAAAAGACTGCCGGTGGTCGCATTGGCTTGAGGATCGAGGTCAATTAATAATGTTTTTTGCTCTAACAAAGCCATCGATGCAGCAAGATTAATACAGGTTGTGGTTTTTCCCACGCCCCCTTTCTGATTAACGATAGCGATAATTTTGCCCATAATGCCTTGCCTCATAATCTCTCTTGACAGGTTTGATATAGTATACTCAATGAGTAGAATTTTGGTTGCGTTGTCGCTTAATTCGTATTCTTAGCATTTGAATAAAGAAAGGTTGCAGCTTGTTCACAACGCATCAAAAATCTAATTGTTGTGAGTATAGTATAACGGCTCAATGTAAACTTGCTAATTACTATTAGCCATAGCAAGAATTTTTCATTGAATAAAAAAGGTTTTTATGTTGAAATTTTTACTCGCCATAGCCTTGCTATTGGCAATCGCTTTTACAACACCTAGTATAGCAAAACCCATCCACATTATCGCTGCTGAGAATTTTTATGGTTCTGTTGCAAAGCAAATTGGTGGGAATTTTGTCCAAGTCACCAGCATTCTTAATCAACCCGATCAAGATCCCCACTTATTTAATTTAACGCCAAGTGTCGCTAAGACCTTAGAGCAAGGTGACCTGATTATTTATAATGGTTTAGGCTACGATCCTTGGATGCAGAATTTATTGAGTGTCGGTTCTGCCACAACCAGAACCTTTATTTGCGTTGCTGATTTAATGCATAAAAAAGCGGGGGCTAATCCGCATATTTGGTATGATCCCCAAACGATGTCCGTTTATGCCAAGGCCTTGCGTGATTACTTGATCCAACATGATCCGCTCCATCAAAAGCTGTATCGAGCGCATTATCAGCAATTTATTGGCCAACAGCAAAATTTATGGCGATTGATACAGCTAATAAAACGTCAATATAGCGGGGTTTCGGTTATTGCAACGGAACCTGTGTTTGGGTATATGGCACAGGCATTAGGATTTCGTATGCAAGGAATTCCGTTTCAACTCAGCATGATGAATGGGGTGGATCCCAGTCCTAAACAAGTACAAGATTTTCAACGGCAGTTGCAGCAGCATCGAGTTAAATTAGTGTTTTATAACAGTCAAGTGAGTAGTCCTCTGGTGTTATATTTATTGCATCAGGCTAAGTTATTAGGCATTCCTATCGTAGGGGTAATGGAGACCCAACCCATGCCATCAACTTATTATCAGTGGATGACTAATCAATTAAAACGAGTGGAGCAAGCATTAGATGAACGCCATCGAATTTAATCAACTGAGTCTTGCCTACGGACAACGCTGCATTTTTCAGGATTTCACAGCAAATATTCATTCAGGTGAATTTGTTGCCATACTTGGTGCCAATGGAGCGGGGAAAAGTACTTTGCTGCGATCGATATTAGGTTTAATTGCTCCATCCAGCGGTTCTATCTCCGTATTTGGACAAGCAGTACATAAGGGCGCTGCTTTTATTGGTTATATGCCTCAAATACGCCAAAATATCAGTAATAGTTTAAGTGCCTATGCTTGGTTGGCCGCCAATTTAAATGGCTATCAGTGGGGATTACCCGTTTTAAATGCAAAGCAAACCGAGGAAATTCAACGAGTTATTCAGTTGGTAAAGGCTGAAAAGATTGTCAATCGACCTTATAGCCTTTTATCTGGAGGGGAAAGACAACGGTTATTACTGGCTCAAGCCTTATTGAATAAACCCAAGATTTTATTATTAGATGAGCCGCTAATGAATCTCGATCCTTATTATCAAGCCACATTGGTTAGTCTAATTAATGATATCCGTTTGCAATATGGCATTACCATATTATTTACCTCACATGATATCAACCCACTCTTAACCAGTGTCGATAGGGTACTGTATTTAGCGAAAGGTAAAGCAGTGATAGGTTTAGTCAATGAAATTATCAATAGTAAAAAACTAAGCGAGCTTTATGGGTTGGATATACATGTTATTCAGCATGAACAGCAACTTTTTGTCATCAATAAAGAATTAGGATTCCATCATCATGTCAACCATTGTCGACCCGACCTTGATCATTTCTCTGTTTGAATATCATTTTTTACGTAACGCACTGATAGCCGGTACGATTGCAGCGATATTGGCTGGTTTCGTCGGTTATTTTATGGTTATCAGAAGACTGGCTTTTGCGGGCCATGCCTTAGGGCACATTGGTTTCGCTGGAGCGACGGGAGCAGGTTTAATCGGTTTAATGCCAGTCAGTGGACAGTTAATTTTGACGATATTGGCCGCTATTGGTATGGGTAGTTTGGGGCACCGAATTAGTAAAAGTGATATTGCTATCGGTATCATTTTGGCTTTGGCTTTAGGATTGGGTGTTTTATTTTTACATTTTTATACCAGTTATGCAGCGCAAGCAATGACGATATTATTTGGTAATCTCTTAGGTGTTTCAGCACATTTAATAAAGATGATGTTGCTTTACTCTGTTCTCAGCTTGCTAGGTTTAAGCTGCATTGCGCGACCATTATTATTTGCTAGTTTAGAACCTGAGTTAGCTGAAGCAAAAGGTGTTTCTTTACCACTGATTTCTATTTTGTTTATGGTTATTGTGGCAGTTGCTGTCACTGAAGCCAGCCAGGTAGTGGGTGTGCTGTTAGTGTTTACTTTATTGATAGGGCCTGCTGCCGCGGCTTTAAATTGGACGCATCGTATTTTAAGTGGTTTATTGTTAACGGTGTTGTTTGGTATCTTAATAGTGTGGTTAGGTATCATTTTAGCATTTATTACGGATTGGCCGATTCCGTTTTGGATTAGCGCTTTAGCTGCTATTAATTATTTTTTGAGTTTTTTAGGAAAAATAATTAATAAATAAAAAAGGAGTTAGTGCTTACTAACTCCTTACTTCAGCTTATAGTTTGCCAGCTAGTTTAATTACTCATCCCATTTTAAACTTCCGCCAGTTTGGTATTCCGTTACCCGAGTCTCAAAGAAATTCTTTTCCTTTTTCAAATCGATGATTTCACTCATCCATGGTAAAGGATTGCTAACGCTGGGATATTGTTCAGGCAAGCCAATTTGTGCGAGGCGTCGATTACCGATGAAACGAAGATAATCCCACATCATATTGGCATTTAATCCGAGAATACCACGTGGCATCGTATCTAAAGCATATTGATATTCTAGATCGACGCCTTCTTTTACAAGATTAATGACATACTGTTTAAATTCAGGTGTCCATAAATGCGGATTTTCTAATTTAATCTGATTGATAACATCGATACCAAAATTTAAATGCATCGATTCATCGCGTAAGATGTATTGAAATTGTTCAGCGGTTCCGGTCATTTTATTACATCGGCCCATACTTAAGATTTGTGAAAAACCGACATAGAAAAATATACCTTCAAATACCACATAGAAAGCAATTAAATCGCGTAATAAGCGTTGATCATTTTCAGGTATGCCGGTATAAAAACGCGGATCGGCTAAGCTTTGGGTAAAGGGAAGTGCCCATTCGGCTTTTTTAGCGACTGTGGGTAGTTCACGATACATATTAAACAGACGTGCTTCATCCATTCCTAAGCTTTCTATGACATATTGATAAGCATGGGTATGTAACGCTTCTTCAAAGGCTTGTCGAAGTAAATATTGCCGACATTCTGGGTTGGTAATATGGCGATAGACTGCTAGGACAAGATTATTGGCAACCAGAGAATCAGCGGTTGAAAAGAAACCTAAGCTGCGTTCTACGATCAGACGTTCATCATCAGTTAACCCTTTGGGGTCACGCCATAATGCAATGTCAGCTGACATATTAATTTCTTGTGGCATCCAATGATTTGCGCAAGCCGCTAAGTATTTTTCCCAGGCCCATTTATATTTAAATGGGACGAGTTGGTTGAGATCAGCACGACAGTTGATGATTTTTTTGTCATCAACTTGTACACGTGCCGCGCCGATTTCTAATGTTTCTAAACCGGTAAAACCACCGGTGATTTCAGTAGTGCTCATGTTTTAGGATCCTCTTTAAGAGTAACGTTTTTTATAAACCCGTGGTTTATTGACATGCTTCGCAATCCGGGTCGAGTATCGAGCAAGCGGGGGGCGTTGTATCCATTTGTACTGAATTTAAATGACTTTTTTCTAAGGTTGCTTTTTCAGTATGAGTTGCGCCCATCGTCCGTAAATAGTAACTTGTTTTTAATCCTTTGAGCCAAATGCATTTATAAAGTTCATCTAATTTTTTGCCAGAAGCTTGTGCCATATAAAGATTTAACGATTGGCTTTGATCGATCCATTTTTGACGGCGTGATCCGGCTTCAACAAGCCAATGTGCAGGGACTTCAAAGGCAGTCGCATACAGTTGTTTTAAACTATCAGGAATGCGTTCAATTTTTTGCAAGCTACCGTCATAGTATTTCAGATCATTGAGCATAACGGCATCCCATAGTCCAAGTAGTTTTAAATCCTTGACTAAATAGGGATTAATGACAGTAAATTCACCGGACATATTGGATTTTACAAAAAGATTTTGATAAGTCGGTTCAATCGATTGGGAAACGCCACAGATATTGGAGATAGTTGCTGTCGGTGCAATGGCCATACAGTTCGAGTTGCGCATTCCCTCGTTCATTACTTTTTTTCGTAATGTGTCCCAGTCTAAATGCGTCGTTTGATCTTGATCTAAGAATTTACCGCGGGTTTTTTGTAACCGTGCAATTGAATCGATAGGGAGGATTCCTTGACTCCACAATGATCCA
>JBDLTN010000090.1:0-6947 GCA_039805785.1 Pseudomonadota bacterium
TCATTACTATGTAGCATCTAAGGTTACCCTTTGTGTTTTGATTAAAGTTTCTCGACTTCTCAAAACGGGTAACCTTACTCATTCCTTTGTGTCACATCAAGTCTGAACTATTCCATATTATGCTAATTCTTGATATTCCGTTTTAATAGGAACTTCCCTGTTTAATAGCCTTTATTGTTTCAGGCAAATCTTTTTTTATCAATTTTCTCTTTTTCTTTTTCATCTTGATCAGCCGATAAAGAAGAACCTGGAGTTGGCATTGAAAAAAAATTAACTTTGGCTAATCGGGAAGGTTTTAACTCGCATTTAACTGCAGGTCCTGGCTTCACACTCCGGTCCACTGGAGGGCCTTCAGTAGAAGTTGGATTAGCGGCTTTGAAATCTTGTTTAGATTCTGACAGTTCCTTTTTCTGTTGCTCTTTTAAATCATATCTTTCTATCGTGCTTTCGGTGAACTGTACTCTGTTATTTTTATCGCCTGTCGGTTGCCGTTGCTCGACTAATGAGTCTTCAGACTTTTTTGAGGAATCGATTTTAGGTTTGTTGCTCCAGTCGACTGCAGGGCCTGTGGTAGTTAGCTTTTGTTGTTTTTCTAAATTAACTGGTTTTTCTTTTTGATCTTCAAACGTTATACTTCGAGTTCCATCGGCAGCCACCGTCACAGTCGCCCAATCTACCTCTTCATCTTGAATAGTATCCGATAGCGATTTATCCTGTTCTAAATGTAAAGAAGCTTGCTTTTCTAGATAATTTATCTTCGTCGCCATACTGGTTTCGATTGCAGACAACTGAGAACAGTAGGCATCAATAGATTTTTTTTCATTTTCGTCAATCGCTTGATTAAGCTTTTCAAGAAATTCTTTTTTTTGATCCCTTAATATTGCAATCTGTGATTTGACGATTTCTTTAGAACCCTGTCCGAAAATTTGGCTATATTTAGTAAGTTCATCACTCGGTTTTCCTATAACTGTTTCAGAAGTCGGATCAAACAAAAGATCAGCATAAATTAAGGATTCTGATTTTTGTTGATTCAGTACTGACTCCGCATTCGCTTCTTCAAACTTTTGTTGATGGATATTGCTTTTGATTGTTTGGAATTCCTGAGGACTTAATATGCGTTTTGCTTTTCCTTTGTCTGTCCTATCCACAGTAAAGTATTCAACATAATCCGGAACTTGTTCAGCTTGAGATAAATTAGCAGATTGTTGAGCTTGCGTTTGATTTACTGATATTGTTTTTCGATGAGAAGAACCTGGAGCTCCTACCAATGCGTTATAGGCGGCCGCTGCTTGTCGTTGTCGTAATTTAGTTCGCTCATCTATTTCAGCTCTTAATTTCGCAACCAAACCTGGATTTCTATTTAAATTATCTTCTGGCATAATTTCTCCGAATATTATTATTTTTTCAACTAATTATAAATTATAACACCTGTTTAACAATTCCTTAAAATAGCAGGTCATTAATCCTAATAATAAATAAAATGATTTATTTTAACGTTATTTCGTATAACAGATTGTCCTATGAGTTAATTTTTCTTTGCCTAAACTAGGTTCGAAAGAATTGACATTGTTAGAAAATGGAATTCTATTCAATCGCGACCCAGTGCGTTTGGGTTCGGAAGTTTTTTCAGGTGTTGGTTCAGTTGTTGGTGTTGATTCAGTCGATTCAACAATTCCAGTAAACAATGTGCATTTTATTAAACGATGTTTTCGCGTTATATTAGATGCTTGGATTAATTGATTGTTAGCTGGAATCTTTTCTATGGCTTCTGGTGTTTCACGAGTATTAGTCTTAGAAGCATCTGTAACCTTAAGCGAATGCTTTACAGTGTTTTCTGCTAGACTTACTGGTTTTTTTGGCGTCACTTGAGGTCCTTGTACTAACCGATAATTATTGAGCAGATCATTTTGCTTGTGCAAAACGGGTTCATATTCCGGAAAATGCTTGATTACTGATTTCAAGGTTTTCGCTTTTATATCAGGTAATTCCGCTAAATCTCGGGTTAAAAAATCATACGCGGTACAATATTCAGTCAGTTGAGTTTGTTGCAACTCCTTAATCTCTTGTTTGCAATTATTCCAGGTCTGCTGAAATTCTTTTTTACTTACAATATCAGGATAATCGGATACTTGCGCATCAACATCTCTCAATAGAATACCTTTAATATGCGCTTTAATAAGTGCTGCATTGTTTTCTAATTCGAGTTTTAGCCCCTCTGCTTCAGTTTTTAATAGTTTATATTGACTTTTTAACTCTTTCTTTAATGCGGGGCTTAGGGCCTTTACCTCATTCTTTAATGCTTTAATTTGATTTTTCGAGTCATTGCTTAAATTAAGTTTTAGTTGTTGAGCTTCTTTGTCTAATTCTTTAGTCCAAGTTTCTAAGTCTATTTTTAATTCCGGTTGCTCAACCTCCGCCCTGAGTGTTTGTATTTGATTATTTAAATCATTTTCTAATGCTTCTTTATCTTCTGTATAGTGTTGACGTAGAATTTGCTCACCAAATTTAGCATTAATTTGAGCTTTTATACTGGGCATACAGATAGCCTCCACCCGGTTCAACTGCTGCTGTATGACATAGCGTGATTCAAACAGCTTGGTTAAAGGTGTTATCTCTAAATTCTTACTTTCTTTAACTGGATCGGCGCCGTTTAATAATAATTCATAGACTGCATTGGCAGAATCTGCAGTATAGAGAGGTGGCATGGGTTCATCTTCATAAAGCGATATTCCATCGCTTAAGACATCATTGTTTATGACACTTTTTTCACTCAAAGTCTTAGCCATTTGACAGGCTAAAAAAGAACGTTTAGCTATTTGTTCTTCAGCTACCTGCATATAATAATCAGCTATTTTATTTTCAGCTTGCAGACGAATAGTTTCATCTGATTGACTTAAATCTCTAAGATAAGACAGATCAGACTCCGAAATTCCACGCTGCAAAATAGTTTGGAAATCAAGTCTGTAAAGCTCGCGAACAGGCTCCGAATAGAAAATATCGAGCTCTGCATTGATTAACGATTTAAGGTTTTGTACCTCTTCCTCATTAATAATTTCTTCCGAAAAAGCCTCAACTAGTTGTGCTTGAACATCTATAAGTTGTACATTTCTAGAAGCAAGCTTACGTAATTCGGATTTATGCTGATTATTTGCTAAAATTTTTTTAATTTTTGCCTCTATCTGCTGCTCATTGTTTTCCAATTCAGTCGTAAAGCGTAATTTAAATGGATAAATATCAGGTACGTTCTGATTATTGACTAGCGAAGCGGTAGTCATTTTTTCCATCTTATCCAATTGATTTAATTGAGTTTCTTTTGTATTTTTTTCTTTAAATAAAGCCAACAAATTTTTCATTTCTGTTGATTCGAAGAAGAACGAGTCACTATGCTCACGAAAAATTTCGGCTATCCTGTCCCCGATATTAGAAGGTTCACTAGGGTTTTGTTGAGAAATTTCAGGCATAGCATCTCTCCTACTTATTTTTGTTATTTTTACTCTTGATTTATAATCAATTTCTTGTTCTAGCTTAGTTTAACAGCGGAATATTAAATAAAGGTTAAATTAACAACAGCGCTGCCCTAAGGACGCTCAAGTATCGATTTATTGGCTTAACCCTAACCAAAAACTGCTGGAGTTTTAGCGTAAATCCTCGTAAACTACTGACCGCCTACCTGGTCGCGGGATAGGTATTTTTTGAATTTGAGGAAAACCTATGTCAACAAATCATCAATTTGAACTTACCGCAGAAGCTCGAGAGGTGTTTGGGTCGGGTGCGAGCCGCCGTCTCCGTCGTCTTGAGAATCGGGTTCCGGGTATTTTATACGGCGCTTCTGAGCCTCCCTTAGCTATCTCTTTGGAACATAACCAAATATTACGGGCACTGGAAAATGAAGCCTTTTACTCGCATATTTTAACCATCAAGATCCAGGGTATTGAGCAAAAAGCGGTGTTAAAAGACCTGCAACGCCACGCCTATAAACCACGGATCCTGCATGTCGACTTAATGCGTGTATCCGCCAAAGAAAAAATCACAATGTCGGTCCCCTTACATTTTAATGGTGAAGCCGATGCACCCGGTGTCAAAGACGAAGGCGGCGTACTCACCAAATTGTTAAACAGTGTCGAAGTTCGCTGTTTACCGGCAGCACTTCCAGAATATATTGAAATCGATGTCTCTCAGTTAGGCCTAGACGAATCCATCTTATTATCCCAAATCACTCTACCGCAAGGTGTTGAGTTAATGGCCGCGATCAGTCGTGAAGATGACCGACCCGTAGTCAATATTCATATCCCCCGTGCCGTGGTCGAAGAGGAAGATCTGACTGCAGCGCCTGAATCGGCTGAAGTACCGGCTATCAACGTCAAAGATGATACGGAGCACGCAGCCAGTGAAGATAAAGAAAAGGCTGAAAAGGACAAAGATTAAGCCTTAGGCATGGAAACTCATCCTATATACTCACAGCAATGGGATTTTTGGCAAGGCGCCGAGAGAATGCAGCAACCGGAGTGTATTAATAGATACATGAGGATTGCGAATTGAACGCAACACAAGCAATGTCAAATGCGAAGAGTATACAGCTGATTGCCGGCTTAGCGAATCCTGGTAAGGATTACGCCAAAAGCCGGCATAATGCAGGAGCATGGCTCATTAACGCCATGATACATCAATATTCCTTAACCGCTTTAAAACCAGAAAATAAATTCCATGCCGCATTGACAACCTGGTCGCTTACTTCGGGAAAATGTTTTTTGCTCATCCCCAACACCTATATGAATGACTCGGGCCGCGCCATTAAGGCCATTGCTAATTTTTATCGCATCCCCAGCGCAAGCATATTAATTGTCCATGATGACTTGGATTTACCTCCTGGTGTCGTACGTTACAAACACGGTGGCGGTGAGGGTGGACATAATGGGTTAAAGGATATTGTGAGTCATTTGCAGACTAAAGATTTCTGGCGCTTACGCCTCGGGATTGGTCATCCTGGCCAGCGCGACCGTGTTCATGATTATGTCTTGAGTTCACCTTCAGTTTCAGATAAACAAAAAATTGACCAAGCTATTGAACTAGCACTAAGCACATTAACCGAATTCGCTGCAGGCCAACAGGCACAAGCGATACAAAGCTTACATACACAACAAGAATGAATGAGGAATAGTTTATGGGGTTTAAATGCGGCATCGTTGGTTTGCCCAATGTGGGAAAATCCACTTTATTTAATGCCTTAACTAAAGCGGGTATTGCCGCCGCCAACTACCCTTTTTGCACCATCGAACCCAACGTGGGTGTCGTACCTGTTCCCGATCAACGTCTCAATGAGTTAGCCAAGATTGTTAAGCCACAAAAAATAATTCCCACCAGCATGGAATTTGTGGATATTGCCGGTTTAGTCCAAGGCGCAGCCCAAGGTGAGGGATTGGGAAATAAATTTCTAGCCCATATCCGCGAGGTCGATGCGATTGTGCAGGTAGTACGCTGTTTTGAAAACAGCGATGTGGTTCATGTTTCTGGTCAAGTTAATCCTGTCGCGGATGTGCAAACAATACATACTGAACTCGCTCTAGCTGATCTGGAAAGCGCTGAGAAAGCCCTACTCCGGCTTAACAAAGCCAGTAAATCTAACGACAAATCGGCAGTACTCACTAAACATTTATTAGAGCGTATCCTACCGGAATTAAATCAAGGTCGCTTATTACGGCAACTCGATTTCACCGCTGAAGAATTATTGTTATTGCGCCCCTATTCTTTTTTAACGCTCAAATCCACTTTATATATTGCCAATGTTGATGAACAAGGCTTTGTTAATAATCCATTACTCACTCAATTAGAAACACTTGCCCATACCGAACACGCCAAAGTTGTCGCCATTTGCGCAAAATTAGAAGAGGATTGTATTGACTTAAGTGATGAAGAAAAACAAGAATTTTTACAAGCCTGTGGTTTAACCGAAACTGGTTTAGATCGTTTGATTCGTGCGGGATATGAGTTACTGAAGCTACAAACCTACTTTACTGCTGGTATCAAAGAGGTTCGCGCCTGGACCGTCCATCAAGGCGCTACCGCACCTCAAGCTGCAGCCTGCATTCATACTGACTTTGAAAAAGGTTTTATCCGCGCCGAAGTCATCAGCTACGATGACTTTATCCGCTATCAAGGTGAACAAGGCGCTAAAGAGGCAGGAAAATGGCGCTTAGAAGGTAAGACCTATCTGGTCAAAGATGGTGATGTCATGCATTTTTTATTTAATGTTTAATCCTAACGTTTATTTAAGGATCGATCGCTATTCACTATTTTATTTTCATGATTTAGATTTTTTTCGATAAATTTATTCATAGTGTAAACATTATTAGAGAAAAAAGTAGCAAAGATAATGAGTCGCCGGATAGTACGACCCATCAAGCTTAGTGGTTCCTCTCCAGGGGGTTTTCTAATTCTCTCACCATATTCTTCTAAAGCACAATCTAAATTTCTTTGTATTTCATCTAACTTTTCTTTACGTGCCGAATCAAAAAAACTTAATCCTGCTAACGTCGAATAAGCTTTCAGTAAACATTGCATATACGTGGAATTGTTAACAAACGAAGTCGTCGTGGGAAGTGCTCTCCAATTTTCTATTTCCATTAGCATTTTTTCCAAGTTTAATTGTTTAGTTTAACTTGTAAAAATTATTATTTTTCGAATGAAAAAATAACGGTACATACTATCACTAAGCTAAATAATTTAATAATTAATTTGTATTATTTTTTAATTTATTAAGCTTTAATATGCACCTTGAGTTTAAAGAAAAGATAAAAATAACCAGAAATTCAAAATAACTTAAAATAGTATGGTAACCCTCCCTTATAATGCCCAGGAAAGAAATAGAGTTTTTTGGTAAATTAAAATCCAGGAGACTTAATAAATGAAGAAGAAAAGGTTTAGTGAATCCCAAATTATCACAGTGCTGA
>JBDLTN010000091.1:0-6939 GCA_039805785.1 Pseudomonadota bacterium
ACTCCTTCAGCACTGTGATAATTTGGGATTCACTAAACCTTTTCTTCTTCATTTATTAAGTCTCCTGGATTTTAATTTACCAAAAAACTCTATTTCTTTCCTGGGCATTATAAGGGAGGGTTACCTAAAGAATGTTCAGAACTTGCTGTTTAGTAAAAGTTTCTTCTAAATTTATTTTCAAGCCAACAGCAGCCATCAGATTAGGGACATCCAATTTTTTAACAATATTTGCTCGGTGATATTTAATGGTACGTTGAGATAAGTCTAAAATCTTGGCCATTTCTTTGATCTCTTTACCTTTACTGGCTAAATAAAGACATTTTTCTTCCTGTGGAGTTAATCGTCGATCCAACGTAGGCAAATTTCTTAAATGGGAATCATAGAGCAATGATTCCATTTGTCTTAAGCGCTTGCGGGGCGTCAAGCTATCAAAATAGGCCAGAAAAGTTTTAGATAATTCACCTTTAAGTAGCTTTTCTTGTTCATGTAATTTACTTAAAATATTAAAACTATTAATATTATTTTTAATCATAATTAAATATCTTATAATACGGATGATTAAAAATATTATATATTAATATACTTATTGAGTTAAAAATTTTTTTATATCTCAAACATTTTTTTTATAATGATGTTCAGTTTCCATATGCTTTTAAAAACATAAATGTCTACAAAATTGGTAGTATTAATTATTAAATAAAATTGATAAAATTTTACGATAAGTTATATAA
The DNA here is from genome assembly GCA_039805785.1 of Pseudomonadota bacterium. Taxonomy (GTDB): domain Bacteria; phylum Pseudomonadota; class Gammaproteobacteria; order Diplorickettsiales; family Diplorickettsiaceae; genus Aquirickettsiella. Next base: position 732 of record JBDLTN010000091.1, read on the forward strand.
AAATTAGGAAAATAAATGTGCCCTAACCAAGAACAAGAACAAAAAATCAATGGTCTTGAGCCTATTTTGAAAGCGCAAAATAAAAATAACTCTTTGATTATTGGAGTAAGTGTCGGAGCTGAACATTTTGAAGACATAAAACTTTCTTCCCTCGTAAATGCAATTAATATACTGAATGAAAAGGTAACACATTGTATAATTGCTATAGGGGATACATTACAACGGCATAATTATACATTAGATGGTAAAACAAACGAAAAAGAAGCCTATGCTATGTCAATGAAAGCGGGGGATGCTTGGATAGAAAGGAATACTCCTATTTTAAATAAACTAAAAATTTCTTATCAAACAATTCGTTGGAACGAATGGTTAAATGATTCTCGATTTCCCAATGCTTTTGCAGAAATTTCTACTATGTTTGATAAAGATTCTGATTTTAAAAATGCGATTGAATGTTCTGTAAAGTCTTTTTCCGTGCGATTTAGAAAACGTCATGAAGAACTTGGCTTTGACCCAGAAGCGATTAATCCAGAAATTTTGGAACAAAATTGCCGTGCCTATTTATTGGAGGAATGTGCAATAATCATGCAATTATGGCCAACCAATAATAACAATCATTGCGAGTATTTGCTTTACCCTGGAAAAATGACTAAAGCACTTGCTTATGCTTACGATAAAGTGGTCCAAAAAAAAGATTTATTTAAATGGAATAAATATACTATCAAACAAAAAAATCGTAATTCAACAGGTAATATTCTAGTCAATTTTAAAGAAAAATTAGAGCTTACGAAACCTGATAACATACAGGAGAGATATTTCTTTTTATCGGTGTTGGCTGGCTGCACAAGCATAATTACATCGCAACCTGATTTGTCGAGAGAAGAGAGGTTGGATATGCTTTCTATCTATACCAATAGGGCAGCTTTTTTCAACTCATCTACTAATGGTATTTTTGAATTTCCCTCTCAAGAGGTAAATTTTACCAAAAAAAATATTTAATTAGGGAGCTCAATTATGTCCAAAAAAAAGGAACATCAGAATAACTTTTCTAAAAAGGATTATTTTGATTATTTATTAACCCTAACACCTAGTAGTGTGTATTGGAAAGATCTAAAAGGTGTTTATTTGGGGTGTAATTTGTCTATGTTAGAGATGGTAGGGTTTTCTTCTATTCAAGAAGTTATTGGGAAAACTGATTACGATCTTCCTTGGAAAGAATCAGCTGGAATAATACAGGAGCATGATCAGAAAGTAATTAAATCCAAAAGACTACAAAGCTTTGAAGAATTTGGGGCCTTAAGTGATGGGAATGTTATCACAATGATTTGCAATAAAATGCCATTATTAGATAAATCGGGTGAGATTATAGGTATTATAGGTTCTTCAATTGATATTTCTAGGTTGAAAAGAACAGAACAAGATTTAAAAAATGCTAAAGAAGCGGCTGAAGCAGCAAGTCAAGCCAAGACAGAATTTCTAGAAAACATGCGACATGATATCCGTACTCCTTTGAGTGGCATGGTTGGTTGTGCACGAATTATTCAATCTGAATCACACAATCCAGAAAAGGTGAAGGAATATGCCAAGGATCTTATTCAATCGAGTGAGGCTTTATTAAACTTTTTAAATAAAATTTTAGAAGGAATTAAAGTGGCAAGTGGTGAAATGCCGCTGTTAAAAAAGAAATTTGATTTTAAAAAGAATATTCAAGATATTATCGATCTCAATAAATCACTGGCGGCTAAAAAAAATCTATCCTTAACTTTGAAGGTTGATGAAGCCATTCCTCCCTACTTGATTGGGGATCCCGTCCGATTACAACGAATAATATTGGAATTAGTGACTAATGCATTACGCTTTACCCAGCAGGGGAATATCGAGGTTAAAGCAAAACTTAAGAAGCATGAAGCACAACAAGATGTGATAGAGATAAAAGTTACAGATACTGGGGTAGGTATCACTAAAGAGAAACAAGATGAGATCTTTACCCAATTTACGCGTTTAACCCCTGCGCATCAAGGCATCTACCAAGGACTAGGCCTAGGATTATCGATTGTAAAGCAATTTGTGGATGATCTGGGTGGAGAGGTCTATGTTAAAAGTCAATTACAACAAGGATCAACCTTTACCTGCCTTATTCCCTTCCAAGTTCCATTAGTCATGAATAACGTTGGCATAGAGGATATTCCTTTACCGACTGAAAATGAGTTATTTAAGAATACTTTTGAAGGTTTGCCAAAAATTGGCTTAGACCCGAACCTAGATGCTGTACCAAAAAGAATCTTATTGGTTGAAGATGATCAGTTAGCGGCTAAAATTGCGCAAAGTATTTTGACCGAATTGGATTGTGTCATTGATATCGCGCCAAATGCAAAAACCGCGTTGGACAGTATTCAAAATAAGGAGTATCAACTTATTTTAATGGATATTGGTTTGCCGGATATGGATGGTATTGCCTTGGCACATCGTATCCGATTACAGCAATGGCAGCGGACGGATACGACACCGATAGTTGGATTAACCGCTCATATTGATGTCGAAAATAGACAACGTTGTTTAGATGCGGGCATGAATACGGTTATATTGAAACCTTTAAACAAAGAAACCGCTAAAGAATTGTTAAAGACCTTTGTGCCGGAGACTGTAAATCAAATTCCCACCGTCACTGAAATACGACCCATCTCAGGAGCGGTTTTGGATATTGATGCGATGAAATCCATATTAAAAAATGAGGAATTGATTAAGGATTGTTTGCATTTAATGGTGCTTGGATTAAAAAAGGATTTGGTTGAGCTGCCAAGATTACATCAATCGGCTAATTGGCAAGCGATACGTGAGATTGCGCATAAAAGACAGGGAGGGGCTAGTTATTGCGGAGCCAAACGTTTAGAACAAGCTTGCAAGCAGATCGATGATTATATCCGCGAAAAAGGTCCTAATGGACTAGCGAATACACTGTATCGACAGTTGATTCAAGAAATGGAAGCGGCAAAAACAGTGTGTGAGGAATATCTGTAAACATTAAATTAACAGAAAAGCTAAGAATGTTTTTTAAGTTTTTTTTAATTTTTCTGCATTAAGTGCAGCCTCTACCGCTGGTCGTTTGCCAATGCGCTCGAAATAAGCAAGTAAATGTGGATATTTAGTCAGATCAAATTTGAGAATAAATGCCCAGCGTAAAACCGTGAACAGATAAGCATCGGCAAGGGTAAAATTTTTTCCTTGTAAGAATTGATCATTTTTTAGCGTTGCGTCGAGATATTGGAATTGGGTTTCTAGTTTGTTTCGCAGAATTTTTTTATATTCCTCTGGTGTATCGGAGTGCAGCAGAGGACTAAAGCTTTTATGCAGCTCAGAGGAAATATAGGTGAGCCAAGAAATGGTTTGATAACGAGACAAATTGCCTATAGGGGCAATTAAGTTGGCATCAGGTGATTGATCCGCCAAATACAGTACAATGGCAACGCCTTCGGTGAGTAAATTACCATCGTCTAATAGCAGCGCAGGAACTTGTCCTTTGGGATTAATGCTTCGATAATCTTTTCCAGATTCTGTCTTTTTCTTTACTAAATCGACTTTTTCTAATGTAAAGTCTTGTCCAGTTTCACGTAATATAATATGTGGAGATAAGGAACACGCTCCTGGACTATAAAATAATTTCATTGTAGCTCCTAGAATAAAAAATTATCAAAACATATTATGAATACGTGTTTAATGATTCTCTTGCTCTATATAATAGTGTATTTATAAAAAAATATATATCGGTACGAACAACGGCTTGTTTTATTGTTTTTAATTGAAATTTTTTTATTTTGTTAAAAAACAACGATTAATTTAATAATTGCAGGGTTCCTTTTAGATGCGTAAACGAACCGTCTTTGGCAGCGATATTGGTATAGACAATCTTATGTTCAAAATCTTCTACATGGACCACATTGGTTACGCTGGCAGGCTCATGCCAATACACCATATACACCTGCGGCCTAATTTCAATCGCTGTGTATTGAACATTGTCGTGCTCGCCTTTGAATGCTCCCGATAAGCCTAGGAAAGACATATTTTTATTATCTTTGAAATTTAATTCGAACGCAGTGTTGCCAAATTTAACCCGCATTTTTTTGCCGATGCCTGGAAAAGAACGGAGTGTGTTCCAGCGTATTTCGCCGGTTAAGACCTTAGCGCTTAATTGTAAGCTGGCTTCATCGGCAAGGTTTGGGTACAACTTTTTCATCCCGGCAACGATCATTTGACTATGCGGAGACTGATGTAGAAGCTGATTAAAATGTTGGATATAGTCTTGAGTAAACTGCAACGATGACGGTGAAAAATTAGGCGGTTGATTTTTTGTTAAAAAATGACCGGGTATGACACTTTTAGGTGACAAGCTACGCATTTCTTCGAGTTTCTTGATCCAAGCTTGTCTTGATTGTTCAGTTTGACTATCGGCTAACCAAACATGTAGGCCACTTGATACTAAAACTCCTCCGAGTATCGTCTTTAAGGACGGAATCCAAAGATAAGTATGATCGGGATCTTGCTTTAATCCTTGTATAATAATTTTATTGCCTTCAAGCTCGAGATAATCTTCTTGGATAGGTGTAGGGGTTATGAGCTTACTGGGTTTTTCTTTGAGTTTGCTTGCCCATAGCGCTAATTTGTCATCCTTGCTGGCATTAATTAAATAAGCAGTTTGTGGCGTGGACAAAATTTGAGCTTCAGGAAAATTCTCCGCTAAGCTGTCTAAGCCAAAATAGTAATCAGGATCGCTATGGCTGATATAGATGACTTTGAGTTTTCTACCCGATTGTTTTATTAATGAGATTAATTTTTCAGCATCATTTTTTTGGAACTGCGCATCCACAAGAATGGCTTCTTTGTTACCTAAGATTAACGTCGAGGACACCGGAAATAGGGAAGCACTGCCTGGGTTGTAGACGCTCAATGTTAGTTTGCTAGGTTCAGCAACACTTAACGCAGAATATAAAAGGATGAAGAACGAAAAAAGTTTGCACAGTTTTTTCAAGTACATAAAACCGCCTAGTATTTCGGAATCGTTTCAGTTTACAAATGATTACCAGAAAGTCCAAGTCATTACTTGGTTTTTATTTGTAAAAATAGATAGTTATATTTTTAGCAGATAGTTACACCCTATTATTTATTGGTAAAACAAATAATATAAAGTATTATTATATATTAATTTGATATATGTCTATTTTCTATGAGAGAATCGATGTAAAGGGTGATGGGTTTTTTAGCAGCGGATGGCTTAGCTTCGTCGCAGTTTTCTTACTTGCTCAATTAAGTCTTATGTCCAGTGCTTATCGATGTATTATTTCGCATAGTTATCTCATTCCTTATCTATCGTCTACGGTACATGCGGGGTTTCCTTCGCCGGCAGATGATTTTCTAGAAGGCCATCTCGATCTGAATGAATATTTGATTCATCATCCTGCGGCCACTTTCTACGTTCGCGTCAAAGGTGAATCGATGATTAATGCCGGTATTCACGACGGTGACCTTTTAATTGTCGATCGTAGCTTGGAACCTCGTGATAATAAGGTTGTTATTGCGGTCGTTGACGGTCAATTAACCGTAAAACGACTTAAAAAATTAAAGAATCAACAATTTGTTCTGGTAGCAGAAAATCCAGATTTTCCAGCGATTGCAGTGACTGAAGAGAATAATGTCAGTATCTGGGGAATTGTTACCAATGTTATTCACCCCGTGTAAGCATGTCTTATTATGCGTTAGCGGATTGTAATAATTTTTATGTTTCTTGCGAACGTGTGTTTAATCCTGCTTTAGAAAAACAACCGATTATCATTCTCTCGAATAATGACGATTCTATTATCTCGCGTTCGAATGAAGCAAAAATGTTGGGAATTCCCATGGGCGCACCGGTTTTTAAATACCGCGATTTGATCCGACGTGGTCAGGTTCGTTGTTTTTCTTCGAATTATGCGCTTTACGGCGATATGTCACAACGGGTTATGGATTCTTTGCGGCGTTTGTGTCCGGATATGGAAGTGTATTCTATTGATGAGGCGTTTTTAAAACTCGATCATTTTTCACATTACGATTTAAATAGCTATTTATTGGATATTCGCCAAAAGGTAAAACAGTGGACAGGGATTCCTATCTCGATAGGTTTAGCATCTAGCAAAACCTTAGCTAAAGTAGCAAATTTTTATGCCAAGCGAACAGTTAA
>JBDLTN010000092.1:0-6864 GCA_039805785.1 Pseudomonadota bacterium
ATAGAAACATTTTTTGAGGGTAAAAAAATCTGGCAGGAAAAAGTTGACAGTCTTAACTTCAACTGACAGTAAGCACGACTGAAAAAACGGGTAACTGTCACATTAAGTTTGAACCACTACATTTAATGGCATAATAAAGATATGCCATTATCTGAAAGAAAAAAATTGTGATTTTTACTATGAGGTAGTTTCTGTACGTTCAACAAGCTCAACCATGGCCATAGGTGCGCAATCACCCGCGCGATAACCACATTTCAAAATACGTAAATAACCGCCGGGTCGTTTTTTAAAGCGCGGCCCCAACGTATTAAAAAGTACTGCAACAGCTTCCTTATTACGCAAACGAGCAAATGCCAAACGTCGTTGGGCAACACCGTCAGATTTTGCTAAAGTGATTAATGGTTCAGCAACTCGACGCAATTCTTTAGCTTTAGATACAGTAGTACATATGATTTCCTTAGTTAATAAGGAAGAAACCATATTTCGAAACATTGCAGTTCTATGACTTGATGTTCGGCCTAATCGCCGACCGGAATTAAGATGACGCATAACTTAGCCTTAAAATTAATCTTTGTTAATATCTTCAGTTTTCTCAGATATATTTGTTGCTTCTACACCTTCAGATTTCTTTTGAATAGCTGAGCTCAGTAGTTGCTCAGGAACTTCCATACCTAAAGATAAACCGCGCTTTTGTAAAGCCGTCTTAATTTCCCATAAAGAAACTTTACCTAAATTTGGAGTTGATAAAAGCTCTGCTTCAGATTTTGAAACTAAATCAGCAATACGAAAAACCGATTCAGCCTTCAAACAGTTAGCAGCGCGCACAGTCAACTCTAACTCATCAACCGGAAGTAACAGCATAGGGTTAATATCAACCAGATCTTCAACCACTTCATCTTCAGCTTCATGTTGTAATTCAACAAAAGTGAGTAATTGTTCTTGTATAATGGTAGCAGCGCGACGTATTGCTTCTTCAGGCTCGATAGTACCATTAGTTTCTAAATCAATAACCAATTTATCTAAATCAGTACGTTGTTCAACACGTGCATTTTCCACTGAATAGGTTGCACGTAAAATAGGATTAAAGCGAGCATCTAAGTGCAAAGATCCAACTTCACTTACGAACTGCTCATCGGCCTTACGTAGCGAAGCAGGTTGATAACCTCGTCCTCGAGCTACCTTAAGCGTCATTTTAAATTCTTTTGGCTTAGTTAAATGCGCAATAACAAAATCAGGGTTTTTAACTTCAACATCATGCGGTAAAATAATATCTGCAGCACAAACAGGTCCTACGGTATTTTTTACTAACTCAAGCGTGACTTCATCTTTGCCATGCAGCTGAAAAGCAATGCCCTTTAAATTAAGCAGTATATCGATAATATCTTCTTGCACACCTTCTAGACTGCTATATTCGTGAAGTACGCCTTCGATCTTTGCTTCGATAACTGCGCACCCTGGCATAGACGACAATAATATCCGACGTAAAGCATTTCCTAAGGTATGACCGAAGCCAGCTTCAAAAGGTTGCAAAGTAATCAACGCTCTATTTTGCGCGATACTTTGTACTTCTATGGTTTGAGGAGTTAAAAAATTCTTAACATTCATCGACATGGGCTACCTACTTACTTAGAGTAATACTCAACGACTAGATTCTCATTAAATTCTAAAGGCAATTCGCTACGCTCAGGAATTAATTTAACGATTCCTTGCAATTTAGTGAAATCCACATCTATCCAAGCAGGCTGAGTTTTTTGCTTTGCCAGTTCAAGTGCAGCTTGGATACGAGTCTGCGACTTACTTTTTTCCTTAATCTCTACAACATCACCCGCCTTAACTTGGTAAGAAGGAATATTAACAATACTTCCATTTACTTTAACGCAACGATGTGAGACTAATTGTCTAGCTTCAGCACGAGTCGCAGCGAATCCCATACGATAAACAACATTATCTAAACGACATTCTAATAATTTAAGTAAATTTTCGCCGGTAATACCTTTACGTTTCGCAGCCTTGGCATAATAAAGTCGAAATTGCCTTTCTAATACACCATAAGTACGTCGAATTAATTGCTTCTGGCGAAACAATACACCAAACTCAGATAACCTCCCACGTTTGGCACCATGCACGCCCGGAGGTGTAGCTAATTTACATTTGCTATCAAGTGCACGTATACCACTCTTTAACTGTAAATCAGTCCCAAGTCTGCGCGCTAATTTACAAGTAGGACCTCGGTATCTAGCCATTAAATTATTAACTCCCAATTATTAATATATTTTATAAATATTTCTTTAAACTCGACGTCGCTTACGAGGACGACAACCATTAAAAGGAATGCCTGTTACGTTTATAATTTGTGTAACTTCAATATCTTTATTCTTCAATGCCATAATAGCTTGTTCGGATCCCTGACCAGGTCCTTTAATTCTAACTTCAACCCGTGCCATGTTATGTTTGTATTTGGCTCGATATTTATCGTAAGCCTTTTCTATGGCCTTTTCAAAAGCAACTCGTGCCGCAAAGGCTGTACCCTTTTTAGTTCCTTTAAAATCACAGGCCCCGGCCGAGGATATACCTAAAGTATCTCCACCTTTGCGTATACAAATAATCGTATTATTAAACGAAGTGCTCAGATGAACTATCGCATCAGGAATAACCTCTTTGCGTTTACGGTGAGCCCCTGCTAAAGCCTTATCAGCCATAGTCAATGGCGGCTGAGAAGCATGCGAACTATAATGAGGAACATGTGAGCTATCTGTCATATTAGAAAATACCTACGCTTATACATTTTATTAATAACATGGCCATTAATCCTTACGAATCATTTTACGAGGGCCCTTACGAGTACGGGCGTTAGTGCGAGTTCGCTGGCCGCGAACAGGTAAGCCACGACGATGACGTATGCCCCTGTAACAGCCTAAATCCATCAAACGCTTAATGCTAATGGAAACCTCTCTCCGCAAGTCACCTTCCACTTTATAAGTAAGAATCTTTTGCCGAATTGCATCTAACTGAGCATCTAACAGGTCTTTAACCTTAGTCTCAGGAGAAATATCTAAATCCTGACATATTTCTCTAGCTCGAGAACGTCCTACTCCATAAATAGCTGTTAAAGCTATAACCACATGTTTATTTATTGGTATATTGACACCGGCTATTCTAGCCATTTTTCACTCCAAACCCTTAAATTTAAGATATTTCAGAAGGCGCAGTAGGGTATCTCACTCCTGATCAAAAATCAATAACACTCACCGAAAAATACATCAATTTTCTAGGATTCTTGGCATTAACTGAGTATAACAAAGAGGTCTTTAGGTAAGAAAAACCCACCTGTATCCCCAAAGCTAATAAGACCAAATAATCTTAACCTTGACGCTGTTTATGGCGAGCTTCGGCCGAACATATAACCCTTAATTTGCCTTTACGCTTGATAACCTTGCAGTTCCGGCAGATTTTTTTAATTGATGCTCTAACTTTCATAATAACCTCTAAAATTTAACACTCGCACCTAAAGCTATATAAATAACTCACTGTTAGTAAATAAAGCTTATATCCAGCCCATCCATTACTCTAATAGGCAGCATTGCCTGGCCCGCCAGACAAACCCTTTAAATTGGCCTTTTTTAGTAGTGACTCATACTGATGAGACATCAATAAAGACTGGACTTGCACCATAAAGTCCATAACAACGACTACAATAATTAATAACGATGTACCACCGAAATAAAATGGTACGTGCCAAGTAAATATCATAAATTCGGGTAATAAGGCAACCAAAACCAAATAAATACAGCCTATTAAGGTAAGCCGGGTCATCGTTGTATCAATGTAGCGGGCACTTTGTTCTCCGGGTCTAATGCCAGGAATAAATGCTCCTGATTTTTTTAAATTATCGGCCGTTTCTCTAGGGTTAAAAACCAAGGCCGTATAAAAAAAAGAAAAAAATATGATGGCTGCTGCGAATAACAAAATATATAACGGCTGTCCCGGGGATAACCAGAAACTAAGTTTTCCTAGCCAACCCAACCCCTTCACGTTTGCAAACCAATTTGCAAAGGTTCCTGGAAGCAACATAATACTCGAAGCAAATATAGGGGGGATAACCCCAGCCATGTTGATTTTTAAAGGCAAATGACTGGTTTGCGCGCTAAAAATCTTGCGACCTTGTTGGCGTTGCGGATAATTAACAGTAATCCGGCGCTGAGCTCGCTCCATAAATACAACAAACGCAGTCACCAATACAATCACTGCCAAAATACAAAGTAAGGTTAAAAACTGAACCTGTCCTTGTCTAAATTGCTCTAAGGATTTAGCCAAAGCAACTGGCAGCCCTGACACAATTCCTGAGAAAATTATTAAAGAAATACCATTGCCTATACCATGTTCAGTGATTTGTTCACCCAACCACATTAGAAACATTGTACCAGTCACTAAGGTAACTGTCGCTACAAAATAAAAGAAGAAACTAGGGTTTAAAACAACTTGATTACCAACTAACCACTTTGCCATACCTATGGCTTGAATTAAGGCCAGTAATGCAGTCCCGTAACGCGTATATTGATTTAATTTACGGCGCCCCGCTTCACCTTCCTTTTTCAATTCCTCCAATGCAGGAGTTACAGCTGTTAAAAGCTGTACAATAATAGAAACAGAAATATACGGTAACAAACCTAAAGCAAAAACAGTAAATCGAGAAAGTGCCCCACCAGAAAACATATTAAAAAGGCCTAAAATACTATTGCTTTGATGGCTGAATAAATCAGCTAAACGATGGGGGTCTAAACCCGGAACAGGAATATGAGCACCAATGCGATAAATAATCAAGGCCAACAATACAAAAAGCAGACGTCGTTTTAGTTCAGCAAATCCACTGTTTGGCGTCCGACCTTTTGCCGAAGCTGCTGTCGCCGCAAGACGGCTAATTTTATCCATCGAGTTAAGCCTCTACACTGCCACCGGCTGCTTTAATTAATACCTCAGCTCCTTTACTAAACTTAAGACCTTTTATAGTGACCGACTTAGTGAGTTTACCGGTTGCTATAAATTTAACTTCTTTGGTCAAACCAGGAACCAAACGGCAATCTTTTAACACTTGCAAGTCGACAACATCAGCCTTAATAGCATTTAAGGCATCAATACGTAACACTTGGAGTGGCGATGATTTAAGTGGTGTGAAACCAAATTTAGGTAAACGACGTTGTAAAGGGGTTTGTCCACCTTCAAAACCTAATTTATGAAAACCACCTGCGCGAGCGCGCTGTCCTTTATGACCTCTACCGCAGGTTTTTCCTAAACCAGAACCTATTCCTCTACCGACGCGCTTTGCAGTCGGCTTTGAGCCCGGAGCAGGCTTCAATGTATTAAGATACATAATTAAATTTCCTCTACTTTGAGTAAATAAGCAACTTGATCGATCATTCCACGCATAGGCAAGTTATCTTTCACCTCGACGATCTGATTTAATCGCTTTAAACCCAATGAAAGAATTGTTGCAGTATGCTGAGGTAAACGACCCGAAATACTCCGTATAAGAGTCAAGCGCAATTTTTTTTCTGACATATCTACTTACCTAAATTATTCGTAAATTTCTTTAACCGTCTTTCCGCGTTTATCCGCAACCATTTCTGGTGTAGACATGTTTGACAATGCTTTTAACGTAGCCCGCACGACATTGATTCGATTTGAGGACCCTATAATTTTTGCTATAACATTTTTAATCCCTAACACCTCAAAGATTGCGCGCATAGGCCCGCCAGCAATAATACCTGTTCCTTCAACAGCGGGCAGTATAATAACCGTAGTTGCTCCATGACGCCCAACCAAGGGATGATAAAGCGTATTATTATTCAGTTCGATAGTCAGCATGTCGCGTCGAGCTTTTTCTAGTGCCTTTTGCATAGCAACTGAAACCTCTCTCGCAGGTCGCTTACTAAAACCAATACGGCCTTTGCCATCGCCGACAACAACGCCTGCCGCAAAGCTAAAAATTCGTCCACCTTTGACAACTTTAGCATGACGATTAACTGCAATTAATTTTTCTTGCAAGCCATCACTTTTTGTTGATTGATCAAAACTCATCGTTGAATAACCTTTTTAATTAAAAGGGCAACCCGGCTTCTCGGGCTGCCTCTGCCAATGCCTTGATACAACCATGATACTTAAAACCTGAACGGTCGAAAGCCACTTGGTTAACTCCAGCCGCTATCGCACGTTTTGCTATAAAATCACCAACCACTGTTGCTGACTTAATATTGTTTCCAATAGTACCTAAGGTTTTGATTTCTTTATCGAGTGTAGACGCACTCGCTAATACCTTATCACCCCGATCAGCTGCCACAATAATTTGAGCATAAATATGCTTAGACGTACGCGCTACGCATAGGCGTGGAACGCCTAACTGACGTATCTTAGCTCGCGTCTTAGTTGCTCTGCGTTTTCGTTTTAACTTCTTGTCTGACATGCCTACCTCTAATCGCTATTTTTTCTTAGTTTCTTTCAGTTTGATGCGTTCATTAGCATAACGAACACCTTTACCTTTATAGGATTCAGGTGGGCGATATTGACGTATTTCCGCTGCAACCTGTCCAACTAATTGTATATTAAACCCCTGAATAACTATTTCTGTCGGTGTTGGCGTGGTAATCGTAATTCCTTCAGGTATTTTGTAATCTATCGGATGTGAAAAACCTAACGTTAAATTAATTTTGTTACCTTGGACATTAGCACGATAACCAACACCAACTAAATGCAATACTTCCTTAAATCCCATTACCGCACCCTTAACCGCATTTGTGATATTAGCAGATGTAGTCCCCGCTAATGCGTCAGCCTTTTTACTAGCATCCTTGGGACTAACTTGTATCGACT
>JBDLTN010000093.1:0-6794 GCA_039805785.1 Pseudomonadota bacterium
CATTTACATTCGTAAAAAGAAAATATTTATTTTTAGAATTATAATATTTTACTTCTTCTGACTCCTTATTATATTGTACTGTATTGTGGGTATCTATATTAAGAAGTTTTCCGTCTTGACCTATTATTTTTGCGTAAGGGTCTGCTCCCATCCAAACTATAGAAGTTTCGTAAAAATCGTTTATTTTAGTTACTATTCTTCTTATTAGTTTTCCGTCTGGTCCAACTTCACCTAAATGGTCCATAAAATAATAACTATCATTTTCTGGGTTTGGATGTGAAGGCATCCAGTCAAATGATACTGTTACAGAATTAGAATATATTGCTCCGATTAATAAACCTCTAGCAAGTTTAGGATTAGTTTTACAATCTATTTTAAGTATTCCGTCTATTCCTGCTGGAACAGAAACTCCGTCTTGAGTTTTTGCATCTGACCATTTAACGCTTTCAATAATTCCAACCCAATTAGCAACATCTTGGTCATGCTCCTTAAATATAGATTTTCCAACTAATTTATCTTTTGCTGCTTTTAGTATGTCTTCATTAGTAAAATCTGTTGTTTTCCAACTATTAGCCCCTACTATTGTTGCTGATAATAATCTAAAACCTATTCTTAAAAATTCCTCATCTTTTGGCATTATGTCTTTAACTGATTTAATTTCAGTGTAAAATTTATTAGGGTCGTCTCCGTCATAATAAGAAAAATTAGACAAAGCGGAATTTCCTTTATTACTAATAACGTTACTATTGTTATTAATAAGTAAAGGTTTATTCTGACAAATTAAAGTCAAAGTGGCAGTTTCTGTTTTTGGCATATTATTATTTTTATTTATGCAAATATATATATAATTTTGTAATCACGGCAAAAAATTTTATAAAATTGCAATTATTTGGTCCCTACATCTTGGATGAAATGGTGGCAATCCTATTCCCAATGACTGTATAGTATTAGAATCAGCATTACTTAAAGTATTAAGTCCTTCACTTCCTTTAAAAACAGAAGTTATAAAAGGCGATGCACCTTTTACAAATGCTGGGTCTCCAGACACAAATTCGTTTACTTTATCATTCCAAACAGAAACACTAAATTGTTTTCCTTGCATTAATGAACAATATTTACATTGTAATTGGTCATTTATTCCAACTATAGAAAATGTTTTTACATCTCCTTGATTTAAATAATTAACTGCAGCATAATTTTTTAATTTATTTACAGTAGTTGAAATTATTCTAAATATTTTATGTTCTTCTCCTTTTAACAAATTTCCAAATTTCTCGGTAAATAATTTTATCGCTTCGCTATTTTGACCTAACGGCAAATTTCCTTCAATATAATTTTCTTTTATAAATGCTAACATTTTTTTTCTAGTATCTGCATCAGTTATAAATTTACTTAAATATAAATCATCAGAATTTTTGAAGTAGTTTATTGTTCTGTAGTCTGTTAAATTGAATATTGCTTTAGCAGGTGCATTTACTACATCTCCGAAAGGTTTAGTGTCATTCCTAAATTTCTGATAGGCATTAGTTACCCATTTTTCAATTATTTTTTTCTGACCTATAGTAAAATTAGTATTCCAATTGCTATACAAATGATATATTATTGAATCTGTTACTCTTTCTACAGTTGCACCTTGAGTTAATTTTGCTAATTCTTGTCCTATAGTTTTAATTGATTTGTTTATGGCTTGCTCATATTGTGCTACTGTTTCAAAATAATATTGTCTAAAAAAATCATTAACCAATTCATCTCCAAAATCAGAATCAGATTCATCTTCAAAACTGTGTATATGTCCGCAATTGTGGTCAAAAGAATAATCAAATTCCTCAACATCACTTCTTAAACTTAATAATAAAGCTTGTATAGATTCACTGGAATTTTTACCTGTTGCATCTTTTTTCGTTTCAGTATTGTCTGGTGATGTTTTTTTTGGGTCTTCTGTAGATGGTGGCGTATTACTTGTTGTGCTAATGTCAATTTGCATAGGTTTAGGCAAAGCAGGTTTTTCGTAACCTAATGCTTGGCTTCTTTGTTCTTGGCTAATTACTCCTTGAATATATAAGTTATTTAAGTTTTCTATTTTTTTTCCATAAGCATTTTGGTCCTTTAACTCATCACCAATTAAAGGTTTTTCAAATTCTACTTTTAAAGTATTTATATTAAATCCGCTCATTCTTAACTCAAGTAAAAATAAATCCTCTAATAAACTTGCAATTACTTTTTGATAGTTGGCTACTTGTGCTCCTAGTTTAGTTAATATAACCCTAGCAATAGTTTCTGTGGTTGAGTAATTTCTACCAAGCATTAATGAATCTTGCTTAAGTCCACTTAATTTCATTTCTGTATTTAAATCAAAAATTTGTTTAGTGCCTGTTGGATTTGCTAAATTACCTTTCATATCAAACTGATGTCCTTCTTGAGTTCCTACTATAAATCCTGTAGCCAATGATTTTTCAACTTCTTTAGATTGGTTGATTAAATATTTTCTAACCCTTTCCTGATATTGTTCGTCTGTTTCTGCTAATTCTCCAGTGTGAACATTATTCATTGCTCTTCTTTGTGGTGCTCTAATTAATACCTGTAGAAAGCCAAAAACTCCAAGTTGTTTAGTTATGTGTATTAAATTATTTAGCATATTCCTTTCTATAGAAATATTTTCTAATGCACTTAAAAAAGGTGGAATACCGTAAGGACTTTCATTAAAACGCCTTAAAGTCATATATTTATATGTGCTGGTGCTTAAAGGTAGCATTCCGTCAATAGTCATATTTGGAAGTATTGCACCTTTAACTAACTGATGAGGTATATAGTCATCTTTAGCTTTATCATATTTAAATCTTATATTTTTTGGTGAAACTAATACGCATTTCTTAACTCCAGATAAATCTTCTTTAGGTATAATTTCAGTTGATATTGTGCCACACATAACACATTGAGATAATAAATCATTTATCAAAGAATTAAGCCCATTTGAATTTGAGTACCACAATTTACTTTTTTCCTCTAAATGTGCAACTATTTTAGAAGTTTCTTCAAGAGAAGTTTTAGAGCCTAAAAATACAGTATAAGGTGTATTTCCTAATTGAACAATATTATCTAATGCGTAGGATACGTCGGGATTATATTTTACAAGTCTTTCTAAAACATTTAATAATTCAATTTCAAAGTCTGGCTGTAAAACTGACATTTCTTGGTATAAAAGGCTTATAAATGAATTTCCTTCAGGTATTGTTTGTCTTCCTCCAACAACAGGCATCTCTATAGTGCTTGTAGATTTTTCGGGGGTTTCTATTAATTTTTTACTTTTCTTAAAAATATTAAAAATCTCAATATTTGTAAACGGTATTTTCATTATTTATTTATTTTTTTTTAATTACAAAAATATGCTTAATTTATTATATAGAAAATTTAACCTGCATATAAAGGTAAAATTCCTTTGTAAGTTCCTATTCTTTTCCTAACTTGATTAGCAATACAAGCTGCAATAATACTATCATCTGTATAAACTAAAGTGCTTTCGTCTGAATACATATCATCTCCACTTTTGCCAAGTTCTTTACCTAAAGCAATTGCTTTGTTTTGATTATTATATATAAAAGTTTTAGCTTCTTGAACAAAGAATGGATTACATAACTCTATCGTGTCCTCGTTTAAGTCGTTATCCATTTCGGTAATCATTTCTTTTCTTGATTTAGATGTTGTATACCATCCATATCTTGCACTTTCTTTTAACGATAAATCGTTTACTCCTCTAGTCATAGCAACTTCATTATAAATATTAGGGTAATTATATTCTTGTACTATTGCTATAACACCTTCGCCGACAGCATTAACTTCTGGTGCTAATACTGCTGTATTATATCTATATCCCCAATCAACTAACAACTTTCCAAAATTTCTCGTGTCTAATTTTCCTTTATAACAAGCACATTCTTTTCCGTTATAATCTATTATAGAAAATGCTGAATAATCTCTGGCTCGTCCTGTAGCAACGTCCGCTCCTATTATATAATTAATTCCTGGTTGCGGTGGATGAAAAACTAAAAGATTCCCATCAAAATGTTGTTCAACTATATAAGTTTCAGAGATTCTTTCTTCTATTACTCTTATGCTAATCATATCAAAAACATTATAACCTGATTTTAAAAAGTCACAGTCTACTTCTTGAGCAGTACGTTTTTCTTTAAGTATTTTTTTCTCGTTTTCATACCAAGCATCGTCTCTATCTGGGTGCATTCTCCAATTTAATTTTATAGGAAAAAAAGAATTAACTCCTGCTACAGCATCTACCCAAGTTAAATGAAATAGATTACCCATTCCATAAGCCGTAGATATCATACATGCTTTTCCACCAGTAGAAAGTGTAGGTTGAGCTGCTCCCCAAATATGACTGGCATTTTTTTGAAAAGCTACCTCGTCTAACAATAAAAAAGATAATGCTTCTGACCTACCAGCATCTGATGTAGCTGCTGATACGTGTATTTCAGAACCATTAGCAAAAATTATTGTAGTTGAAGTTCCCGCACTTTCTTGACCATTTAATATTTCCATTTGCAGAAAGTTAGGCAATCTGCTGTACATTCCTCTTATTTTGTTTAAAAAAGATTTTGCTACATTTAATTTTATGGATATTATTAATATATTTTTATGCCGATTGAACATAGCGTACCATAATAAATAAGCAGCCATCAAAGTACTCATTCCCATTTGTCTTGGCTTAAGGCTTATTGAGTAACGGTTAAGCATTATGTACTTAAGTGCTTGAACTTGAAAATCGTATAAATTAAATTTAATAGTGCCTTTTAGAGGATGTATTATTTTAACATAATTTAATATAAAATAAAAAGCATTTTCAGAACATTTAATAAATTCTTTAGCGTCCGCATGACTGCGTATTATTGGAATTGATTTAGTCCTGTAAACTTTTGAATAAGCCATTAAAATACTTTTTTTAGCTCTTCTAACTTACATCTTAAGTGTTCTCTGTTTAATAATTCTTGTGCTAATTCTCCTAAGTCTAATCCGCAAGCAGTGGCTACTTCTTCGTTTTCTTTATATTTAACAAATGCTGTAAGCAATTCAGAATCTGTTAAAGTATCTTTAGTTGCGTGTTCTTCCCACAAAGTTAATTTAACACGCATTGATTTAATTAACTCATTGTTTGTTTTCCATTCAGAATATTTTTTACTCTGTAAAAAAGAATTTGAAGCTATTAACAATGCCTTATAAGCTGTAGTTATTGATTCTTCGCATTTAGTTTTAAATTCAGGTGAGTTTTTAATTAATAACGTTATGTCTTTAGGCGTTCTGTTAATCATTGAGCAAGCTTTAGTTAAATTCATGCTATTTTTTAAAGCATTTAGAAAAACAAGTTTTTCGTCATTGTTTAAGGTTAGTTTCATTTTATTTTATAATTTTAAGTTAATTTGTCCATACCGCTTAATACCGCACATAAAAATAGCCTTGTCAATGTTAATCAACAAGGCTATCGAGTGAAGTTAATTAAATATGAAAAAAAAGGTTCAACATAATTAGTTATTTAGTTTCAGTATTTTCGTTTTCGTCTTCCTCATAAAAAGCGTTTGGTATTTTTACTTTTACTAATTCTCTTTTATCGTACTTATCGTAAAATTCCATACATCTTAAAGCTGCATTAAAATATATTTCTTCTTTTTCAACATTAGCCATATTATTTAATTTAGCTCCAACAGCAAGCCAATGCACACCGCCTCTTTTTAGTTGTCTACCGCTACTTGTATGCTTATCCAAAGCATAATCTGGTATAGCCATATTTACTTTATATTCTGGCGGTTTATTTGGTAAGTTATCATCAAGCAAGAAGTCGTAATATATTTTGGCATTATCACAAACTCTAGATTTTTTAGCCCTTACGCAAAGTAATAAAGCATGAATAAAATGTATAGGTTCAGGCATTTGTTCTCTTTGGTCTTCTTCTTCTATCCCTTTATCTTTCTTTTTTGCTATTTTAGCAAAAACTTCGTAGATATCAAATAAAGCCTTGACTTGAGAAGCCAAGTTAGATTCAGCAAGTCCTATATCTTCTGACACCATGATTAATAATCTTTTCCAGGCGTAAAAGTGATAACCGCTCCTGTAAAGTTCGTATCCCCAATAAAGTGCTTTAGCCTCGTCGCCTCGTCTCACCGCTTTTTGATATGCTGATGATATGTGACGTAGTTCATAGCCTTTGTTGGTTTCTACTTTAAATAGTTCTCCCATAATTTTGTTATTTTTTATGTGTTTTAAAAAATTAAATATTAGTTGCAAAAATAATAGGTTTTTGCAAAAATTCCAAGTGTTTTTCACGGAAAATTTTTTATTACTATTCATTAAATAATTTTACTTTTTCAGGTTTATACGCAGAATAATCAATATCATATCCAATAAGATTGCTTTTGTCAATTATCCTTGCTTTGACAAATCCTAATAACTTTAGTTGAGAAAGCGTATCAAACTCCATATCTTTTCTATCCATGCTCTGTAAACCTCCTTTATTTGAGTACATATCTACAATAATGCCTCTATTGCAAGTTAAAATATAATATCCTTCTCTAAACATCAATAAACTTGAAATTGAGTCATCATGCGTTTTTACATCTTTAGGTAAGTTATAAGCAATCGCCCTTACTAAATAGCAACCTCCCCATAAGAACTCGTTTTTATAAAGCCAAAAAGAGTTAATATGCTTAACGTAATAATAAGTCCTATTACTAATTAATCTAACTGCTCCAAGTTTAGGGTCTTTTTCAAATTCAGGTAATGAATTTTTAATA
>JBDLTN010000094.1:0-6621 GCA_039805785.1 Pseudomonadota bacterium
TCTTCCGCTAAGTTTATCAAACCTACTTTATTTTTAATTATTCTTTCATTACTATGTAGCATCTAAGGTTACCCTTTGTGTTTTGATTAAAGTTTCTCTACTTCTCAAAACGGGTAACCTTACTCATTCCTTTGTGTCACATCAAGTCTGAACTATTCCACATTATTTTATTTACAGCCTCCTCATTTCTTGCTTCACTTATTTTATTCATTTTAAAAAATGAATAACCCTCGATAATCAATATCGAGGGTTTAGCTTGAATGAAGAGGCAATAAAGGTTGGATTTTAGCTTTTACTTTTAGCTTTTTGATCATGCGCATAGTGATAACTGCGCTGCCGTAACTTAGGTTCTCCACCATAACGTCGAGTATTATTATTGCGGCGCTGTTGGGATGGAGGACTATTAGTAGTATTTGAAGTACTTGTAGAAACGGGGCCGCTCGAATGGAGATTGCTTGAGTGAGTGACTTGAGCTGCGACGGGCGTTTGTATATTCGTTACCGATTTTTCGTGCTTGGGAAGTGCCTTGCTTTCACCACTAGGTTGGTTTGGCTTAGCTGGAGTTTGCATAGCATTTTCTTCACGAGTGGTTTGCGAATTTATTTTATGCTCGTGTTTTGTAATATTTTTTTCTGAGGGTTGTCGTTTTTTATTAGGCAGCACCTTTCTTTCTGCTGAAGCATCACTCGTGACTGTTTTGTTATGAGGATGACTGTTTTGCTGCGGTGAGTTTGATTCATGACGTTGTTGATGATGTCTATTAAAACGATGCTTTGCTGACGGATTGCTGTTATGACGGTGTTGCCCAGCATTCCCCCCTTCGTTGCCGCCATTATCTCCTTCACCTTCACGCCTGTCATCGCGGCGATGATTGCGCATTCGGTTATGGTTATTACGACTTGATTTATTATAACGTCTTTCCGAAGAATGTCGGTGCGGAGCAGGGTTAGCTTGATTCGAAATAGGTGAGGTGCTGTCAGATTCTTTTTTTGGAAGATTTTTACTCGGTTCAGTTTTGGTTTTACCCAGATCTTTTAACATACCGAGCAGTCGACTTAATAAACCCAATTGAGTTTTCGGTTTATTTTTGTTAATTGCAAAAGTCAGTGGTTTAACCGCTGGAATCTCTGAAGGTTTAATCGAAGGTGGGTTATAAGCCAGCGATGCTTCGGTGCAAGACTTATCTACCATTTGGTAACTGGCATTCTCGCTAGCTTGTAGATTAATATTTTTTCCTAAGCCGCTAATTTTATAGTGCGGCGATTGCCAATAAGGATTAGGTATTATTAAAACCTTAGTTTTATAGCGCTGTTCAATTTGTTCGATGACATGACGTTTTTCATTAATTAAATAAGTGGCCATGTCCACCGGTATTTCGACACGGATTTGCAGTGTTGATTTTTTTAAGGCTTCTTTTTCAATGGAGCGTAGTAATGATAAAATTAATGACTCTATGGTTCGAACGGTTCCATCACCATTGCATTGTGAACATAAGGTTTCGTTGGCCTTACCTAAGGAATGGCGCAAACGTTGACGCGACATTTCTAGTAATCCGAATTGGGATATTCGACTGATTTGGATACGTGCGCGATCCTTTTTAGTCGCTAAACGTAAGCAATTTTCTACTTTACGTTGATTCTCTTCTGAATTCATGTCAATGAAATCAATGACAATCAAGCCGCCTAAATCACGTACCCGTAATTGACGCGCTATTTCTTTAGCGGCTTCGAGATTGGTGGTAACGGCGGTTTCTTCAATATCTTCGTTTTTGGTCGACTTACCTGAATTAATATCAATGGAGACTAAGGCTTCCGTGCGATCGATCACAATGGTTGCACCGGATGGAAGTTCTATTTTGCGTTTAAATGCTGATTCAACGGCTTCTTCAATATCAAAATACATGAATAGTGGGATAGAATTTTGATAAAGTGTAATGCGAGATACAAAATCAGGCCGAATTTGTTCAATATAAAGTTTAATTTTTTCGTATATTTTTTTGTCATCAATAACAATTTCATCAATATCGCGTCGTAAATAATCACGGATTGAACGGGTGATTAAATCGCCTTCTTGAAAGATGAGAAAGGGGGCTGAGCGGTCATTATAGGCTTTTTGTATGGCATTCCATTGTTGGATAAGCAAATTCAAATCATTTTGTAGTTCGTAAAACTCTCTGCCTACGCCTGCAGTGCGCAGAATAAGACCCATATTCTCTGAGATTTCCATTTTGCTGAGTAAGTCTTGCATTTCGCGACGTTCTTCCCCTTCAATACGACGTGAAATGCCGCCCGCGCCAGGATTATTGGGCATTAATACTAAGTAACTACCAGGAAGTGTTATGTAAGTTGTTAAAGCGGCGCCCTTATTTCCGCGTTCTTCTTTTTCAATTTGCACCATCACCTCACGTCCTTCGAGTCCTTTTTTCAGGGATTGGACGGAGTGCGATTTTTCAAACTTATAAAAAGAGGGGACAATTTCTTTGAAGGGTAAAAATCCATGACGTTCAGGGCCATAGTCGACGAATGCGGCTTCTAAGCTCGGTTCAATGCGACTAATTTTACTTTTATAAATATTCGACTTTTTTTGTACTTGACCACTATATTCGATGTCAAGGTCAGATAGTTTGTTTTCTTCAAGCAAAGCAACTCGGATTTCTTCTGGTTGGTTTGCATTAATTAATATTCGATTCTTTTCATTATGCATCGTTGAATCCTATTTTGTATGAAGGCTCAACTAAGCTTGCTTATTTGTCATTTGTAAACGTAATAATCCCGGTTAAAATCAAAAACGTTGCTAATACCTGAAACGATGACCACTTAATTAATTTAAAAAGGGTGAGTGCGTCACTAGGATCCTTCGCATAAGCTATTTTGCCCATGAGGCTTAGCAGCATAGGTTTTAAATATCTGATTTTTAACACGGATTATAGGTTTGCATATTCTTGAATGCGGTATTTTTTATGTTCAGTGTTCATCACTATTACTGACCATAAAATTTGCATTGAAAGAACATCGTTCCAAATAAAGATTGCAAACTTAAGAAGCCGGACTAATTCTCTCATTTTGAGATTTAAATTCGTTACCAAAATTAAGTTAAACTTATAAAAAAACTAAAATTTTTTACTTTAGTTAGCGTTACAAAACGTTGATTTCTTATCATTACGCTTTGTTGGGGTGCCGGTGATAGAGGGGGTTAATCCTAGCTATCGGCTGACACGGTAAACTAAATCTAGGAATTATTATAACAGTATTTAGTAGGTTGGCAATCCAAAGAGGAGGCAGACACGCTTAGAATTTAGGCGTTTTGGAGCTTAACTTCAGTTAGATTTTGTTTTAAGAGAAAGTTTTGCTATGCTTAAGTTGGCTTCTACTATGGGCCGCGGATTTGTCAGTGGGCTTGTCAGTCCTTGACTGACAACTTGTTCTTTAATGCTTTTTTGCACTACTTTTAGATGGGGAATTTTGCTTATGTATAAGAAGTTTTTGGTTTCTATGCTGCTGACGGCGGCGTTAGTCGGCTGTAATCATCAGCCTTCTGATAAGCAAGGAGATCAATCCGATACTGCAATGCCTGTTCAAGATCAAATGGCTAATCCAGCGAACGCATCAGGCTCAGATGAGCAAATACCAGTGAATCCGCAAGCGGTGGAACCTACCCAAACACCACCCGATGCGACTACGCCCGCTACTCCAGCGACACCGGATGCATCCTCTAACAATTCAAGCACTGATTCGGCTACGCCTGCAGAACCGGCTAAAAATGATAATTCAGCTAACTCTGCTGCTGGGGCACAATAATAAGTAGTAAAATCTGTAAGGTCAGTTTTTATGATGAAAACTGCTGCCAGTTTTAAGCCTTTTATGGTACTATATCTGTTGCAGATGAAGAGGTAAAATCTCTTCGTCTGCTTTCATTTTAAGTATCATAGGCTTTGAGTTTTTATGGCAGAATCAGTCGCTAATGAAATCATTCCGGTAACCGTTGAGAAGGAATTAAAACAATCCTATCTGGCGTATGCGATGAGTGTCATCGTAGGCCGGGCGTTACCTGATGTTCGCGATGGTTTAAAGCCTGTCCATAGACGGGTTTTATTTGCCATGAGCGAACTTGGCAATGATTGGAATAAGCCGCATAAAAAATCTGCCCGCGTGGTAGGTGATGTTATCGGTAAATATCATCCACACAGTGATGGTGCGATCTACGATACGATAGTACGTATGGCACAAACCTTTTCCATGCGCTCGGTGTTGATTGATGGTCAAGGAAACTTTGGTTCGGTTGATGGTGATGCCGCGGCTTCGATGCGTTATACCGAAATTCGTATGTCAAAGCTGGCGCATTCCTTATTAGCGGATTTAGCCAAAGAAACGGTCGATTTTTCACCTAACTACGATGAAACCGAGCTCATTCCGAGTGTATTACCCACACGCGTGCCTAACCTGTTGGTGAATGGCTCTTCAGGCATTGCGGTGGGTATGGCCACTAATATTCCGCCGCATAATCTCGCCGAAGTAATCGATGCTTGCATAGGCCTGCTCGCCGATCCTGAGTTAAGCATAGAACATTTAATGCAATTTATTAAAGGACCTGATTTTCCTACGGCGGGTTTAATTTATGGTAAGCAGGGAATTATTGAGGCCTACCATAGCGGTCGTGGCCGGGTATTTGTTCGAGCGAGAATTGAACTTGAACAGGATGAAAAATCCAATAAACAACGAATTATTGTGACCGAGCTGCCTTACCAAGTGAATAAGGCAAAATTGATTGAAAAGATTGCTGAGTTGGTTAAGGAAAAACGGATTGAAGGTATTACTGCATTACGTGATGAATCCGATAAAGACGGAATGCGAATGGTGATTGAAGTGCGTCGCGGTGAAAACGTGGATGTGTTATTAAATAACTTATTTGCACAAACCCAATTACAAGTCACGTTTGGTATCAATATGGTGGCCTTAGTTGATGGCAGACCGGTGCTACTTAATCTCAAACAATTAATTAATGAATTTTTAGCGCATCGACGTGAAGTGGTTACCCGCCGTACCATTTTTGAATTACGTAAAGCCCGTGAACGTGCACATATTTTAGAAGGTTTAGGCATTGCTTTAGTGAACATTGATGCAATGATCGCATTGATTAAAGCGGCCAAGGACCCTGCCGATGCTAAATCTCAACTGCTCGCTCAAGCCTGGAAGTTAGGAATGGTGGCTGAAATGCTCACGAAAACCGACTTACTTGAAACGCAATTAACCGATGCGACGCTTGGATATGGTGTAAAAAAAGGTGAGAATCTATACCGATTATCTCCGGAACAGGCACAAGCGATACTCGATCTGCGTTTACATCGCTTAACGGGTCTTGAACAAGAAAAGATTTTAAAAGAATATCGCGATCAGTTAGCGATTATTCTTGATTTATTAGATATCTTAAATCAGCCAGAACGTTTACGTCAGGTTATTCATGATGAACTGATGGCAATTAAAGAAGAATTTGCGGATCCGCGTCGCACCGAAATTATCAGTGTCGATGCTGAAATTAACGAAGAAGATTTGATACCCGCCGAAGATGTGGTGGTGACCTTGTCGCATGAAGGTTATGTTAAACGCCAAAGCTTAGATGTTTATCAAGCGCAACGCCGGGGCGGTAGAGGAAAATCTTCGGGTGATGTTAAAGAAGAAGATTTTATTGAACATTTGCTCATTGCTAATACGCATGCCACGTTATTGTGTTTTTCGAGTGTGGGTAAAGTGTATTGGCTGAAAGTCTATAAATTGCCGGAAGGTAGCCGGATTGCTAAGGGTCGACCTATTATTAATTTGTTACCTTTAGGCGAGAATGAGCGGATCAATGCGGTATTACCCGTTCAGAATTATAGTGCTGAACATTTTATATTTATGGCGACCGCTAATGGTACGACCAAAAAAACCAGCTTAATTGATTTTTCTAGACCACGTAATGACGGCATTATTGCCATCGATTTACGCGTAGGGGATCGTTTGGTGGGTGTTGCCTTAACCGATGGTCAACAAGATGTTTTATTGTTTACCAATGCAGGTAAAGTCATTCGCTTTAATGAAAGTAAAGTGCGCTGTATGGGTCGTACCGCTTGTGGTGTAAGAGGGGTTAAATTACAAGAAGGTCAACAGGTGATCTCTTTAATTATTGCTAAACCCGAAGGATTAATCTTGACAGCAACCAGTCAGGGTTATGGTAAACGTACGCCCGTTCCTGAACATCGTTTAACTAGTCGTGGTGGTAGTGGCGTGGTTGCAATTAAAACTACAGAGCGTAATGGTAATGTTGTTGCAGCGGTACAAGTATCGCCTGCCGATGAAGTGATGTTTATTACCAATAAAGCGACTTTAGTGCGCACACGTGTATCTGAAATTCGGGTGGCGGGTCGTCATTCGCAAGGTGTACGATTAATCCGATTGAATGAAGGCGAAACCTTAGTCGGTTTAGAACGTATCGAAGAAGATCTAACCAATGATCCGGAACAAACCGATAGCTTGATCCATTTAGCTGCTGAAAAAACGACTAATAATGATGACTCATCCGAAGTTTAGTGTGGAAAAACAAGTCTTACTTGAGGCATTAACCAATATAGGCGTCATTAAATGGGGC
>JBDLTN010000095.1:0-6583 GCA_039805785.1 Pseudomonadota bacterium
TATAATTCTGTTAAAATTAATTGCTTTATATCTTAACGGGGAACTCAATATGAAAAAAACAAAAATAAATAATGTCGAAATAGCGGGTGAAACTATTACTTGCGGTCCTTCTAGCAGTAAGAGTAATACTGAGACTAAATCCAAAAAACCACATGGAACTGTAACAGTTATTAGACGTGATGGCAGTAAACCCAGTAATACTATTACTTGTAACGGGTTAGAGAGTATACATATTGGTAATACTTTCACTTTCGGTCCTTCTAAGAAGAATAAGAGTAAGCATGATGAGACTAAATCCAAACAACCATCATCACATGTAACTAAAACAACAGTTATTAGATCTGATGGCAGTGAAACTATTTATGATGGAGTAAAGAATCTACGTATTGGTAGTGATATCACTATCGGTGCTAGCAGTAAGAGTAAGCATACTGCTGGGACTAAATCCAACCAACCACCACCAAGTACACATTCACCAAAAACTTTTTTTTCATCGACGGTAAAAACAGGTGTAACTTTGGAAAAAGTAGATAATTTTTATCTTAATTCAAAAAAAATTAAGGAAATGTCTGCCAGCCCCGATCATAAAACTTTCGAAAATTTAGATGCGTATAATAAGTATCATGAATCACGGGCAAATTCTTCTTCTAAAGATAATCAATCTGAGCAATCATCTTCATTTAAACCTTAATTTTTTAAAGGAAAAATTAAATTTATCAATTTACCCTCCTTCGTTTTATTACGAGGGGGGTAAATTTACTCTAAAAAATCTGGATTAATTCGTTTAGTTGCAGCTAACCCTTCCTTAATCAAAAAAATATCGTTAGTGCATGCCCATAAAGAATTAAAGTAACCCCAGTATATAAACCAAGAAAACGCGCATATTGCCAAGTCACCGGATCAACTACGCCATACAGATCTAAAAATTCTTGATGACATACTGCGGGATAAAAACTCCAAATCACCGCTAAATCAACTGCTTTATGACTAATAGAAACATCGCCCCAATCAATCACACCACTTAGACGTTGATGCTCGAAAATAAGATGTCGGCAATATAAATCACCATGAATTAAACAACGTTCTGTTTCGGGTAAAATGAGCGATTGAATTAATTTAATCTCAGAGATAAGCGCTGCTTCATTAAGTTGATAAATAGCTAATTCCATAATTTTTTTTATGCGCTCTTGGAAAATTAAGCTGGTCTTCTGAATATGCGTTCGATCAAATACTGGAACGCTAGCACCCATTGCGCTAGCTTCTGCAGGATTAATACGATGCAACTGGCGCAAAAAAATCGCTAAAGGTTTAATGCTGGCCAGACGTTGCTGGAAATTCAAGTTAGCTTTTTCCGCGGATACACCTGGTATGATGGCATAAGCTTGGAATGGATATGGAAATCCTTGACTGGCCTGACCTATAAACCGAGGATTAGGAATTGTAAGCGTTACTCTCGACTGTAAATGCATTAACAGCTTATTTTCTTGTTCGAGAAGTGCAACCGCTATCTTTCGACGTGGGAAACGAAAGATAAAGGTTTGATTAACTAAAAAAACTCGATTATCCCACCCTTCCCCGATGCAGATTATTTCCTGAAAAGGCAACAATTCTGGAAACTGCGCTTTCAAACAGTCTTTGACTTGTTCTATATTAAGAGGGATATCTGCATCCCAAGCTTCAGAAGACATAGTTATTCAAGAAGATTAATTTTTTTTAGTTCATCAAAATTTGCTTGGGTAATCGCCTCTAAATTGGCGGTAATTTTTTCTATGGACCAGTCCCACCAAGCTAATTTTAATAAAAATTCAATCGTTTGATCCGAAAATCGCTTGCGTATTAGCTTAGCTGGATTTCCACCTACAATGGAATACGGTTCAACATCTTTAGTCACTAACGCATTCGTTCCAATAATGGCACCATGACCTATCTTTATGCCTTGCATAATTGTAGCAGAATTTCCTAACCAAACATCATGGCCAATGATAGTATCGCCTTTACTTATTACGTTCATGCTGGCGATATTCCATGCCTTAGCAAAGACTTTGAAAGGATAAGTAGAAATTCCATCCATAGCGTGATTTGAACCATTCATGATAAAACGTACACCCGTCGCAATTTGACAAAACTTACCAATAATTAATTTATCTTGCATGAAATCAAACAAATACAGTACATTTTTTTCGAAATGCTTGATATCATCCGGATCATCATAGTAGGTATAGTCGCCGACTTGAATTTGCGGATGCTGAATAATGTTTTTTAGAAAACACGTTCGAGTAACACCCGGTATCGGATAAAGACTATCCTTATTAGGATAGTCTTGTATTGATGACATGGGTAAAAACCCCTTTCAAATAGAACAAATTTTAAATGATTTTATTACTTGCAGCAACAAACCAAAGCAATAATAGCAATTGAGTCAAGTTATTTAGACTGCATCAGCTTTTTAGATACTACTTCCTCGTCAAATTGCTTGGCCTTCGCAAACAGCTTTTCAGGCACCTCTAGTTTTTTTTTGATAATTTTATTATCCTTAATAATTTACACTCGCATTTGATTAGAGTTTGAAAATGGCAAAGGTGAGAGACTTGACCTGACCTCGCCGCTGCCATAACGACCATAACGTGATGGATTATAAAAATTTGCGTAGATCGACCCCCCCCTTGGAATTAAAGAAGTGGTTTCATTTGAAGGTCCAGCCACAGCATCGTTAATACTGTAAGAGGAAATCGTATCCAGCTCCCGAGCTTTTAACATTACGTTTAAATTATCCAATTTTTCTATAATTTCACAAACTGATTTATATTCCTGGCAAACTGATTCACATTTCTGAAAAACTTCTTTTTTATCGAAATAAGCTAATAAAGCATCACTTGTGCTTACCTTATAATAACTATCGTTTTTAAGATCCTGTTTAAATTTATTTAATACTTCATCGTTTCCATTATTCAGTAATTCCATTTTCTTAAATAATTTTTGTTTTAATTGCTCTGCGAATTGCATCAGCAACATACCGAAATCTTCTAAATCATTATCGTCTTTAATATTTAAAATGCTTTGCAATTGCCCTTCCCTTGCATTAGCCAAAGCTTCAAGCAATTGATCGGATCTCATCAATTGAATGCTATCTTGCATTTGATTTAATGCGACATAAAGATTAGCCACCGTTTGGTTGTCTCCTGAGCCACTATATTGTGCGTATTTTTTCAACACATCATCAAAAAAACCGATCATGGCGGTAAAACCTAAAAAAATTAAACCGGTTTCAGCCAATTGATGCAAATAGGGGCGTAAAAATTCTAAATCGCCCTTAAAATTATCATTTATTAATTGCGCGCCTGCTGAATAAGAAAAAGCGGATAAATACATTGAGATGAGGATTAATAACACGGATGTTTTCGGATAAATTTTAAATGACATAGGGATTTTAACGCTATCGTCTTTCCATGCCGTCAAATAATCATAGCTATTTTGTAAGGCATTCCCACCAAAAAATGCTAATAGTACACCTAAACAATAAATTGAAGGCGCTGCAACTATAGCTCCTTCTAAATGATTTCCAGTTAAATCAACCATTTCATTAAATGTACCACCCCAAAACCCTGCGCAAGCGAGTATCACCCATGACGCACCGGGAATATAGATCATTTTTCTTAAAAAATTATTGATTCTACCCGATGGCGGTGATTGATCAGGTGACATGGCTTGCAATCGCTGCAAGAGTTGGGTTAATAATTGTAAAGGAAGCTCAGTTGATGCTTGATTTTCCTGAATATATCTCGCAACATCATGGTTACCGCCACAACCTGAAGCGTTTAAGCCATAAATGCTTAAACGTTTCTGTGCCAGCGTTAACGCGCTAATGATTCGTTGTTTAATTTCTTGAATACTTACATCAAGTGATTGTTGTAGTGCTTTTTCTTGCTTTTGCTCCTCACTGAGTTGCGCTTTGGCGATTGCTTTTATAATAAATTCAAAGGGTAAAAAAGGAAATCGATATAAAGGATTTTTTAAAGCCAATTTAAATGGCAACAAATGTAATAAGGTATTGGTCAGACCCACCATAAATGCCTGGGATAGGACAATTGATTTAGGTAAACCAGGAATAGGATTAACGACAGTGATAATAACAAAAGGGATAGAAGCAACAAAAGAACCCATATAAGTGACTGCATTTTCAGCTAATTTTTGTCGCCGAGTAAAAGGATATTTCAAATAAGACTGGAGCTTTTCTGGAATACTTTCCGCCATTTGCCGATCAAAAAATGTGTTAGTAGCCGACATTAAAACTCCTCCGGCGACCAACATCGTTCCTGCCACGTGGTTTATCAGAAAAAAATCACAGGGTATATCTTTATAGGCCGGATCAGCACAAATAGACTCAGCATAAGCCTTTGCAGGAACGTAATAGAAGATCACGCCAAGAATGGCTACTGAAAACAAACTGGCTTGTTTGAGCAGTTCTCGCGTTAAGCTACTATGCCCTTCCCCATCTAAGTAATGAAACTTGATAATTGCATTTAATGCGTTATCTTTACCTAAGTCCTGCTGAAAAGGTATAAGATTTTCTATCGGTAAATTCTTTTTGTCTTCGTCTTCATCTATATGAATGTAACAAGAATTTCCAGTATCAGTATCAGTGGTGCAAGTGTCGCTATCGTGAATTGAGGATGGCATATCGATCTCCTTTTTAAATTTATTTTTTATATTTTTTATGAATTTTTTTATTTGATTGGAATAAAAATAAGCTTCAAATTTCCAGTGAA
The DNA here is from genome assembly GCA_039805785.1 of Pseudomonadota bacterium. Taxonomy (GTDB): domain Bacteria; phylum Pseudomonadota; class Gammaproteobacteria; order Diplorickettsiales; family Diplorickettsiaceae; genus Aquirickettsiella. The sequence goes on from JBDLTN010000095.1 coordinate 4,767, forward strand.
GTACTTTAAAAAAAATTAGATTAATTAGATTATTTTGTGAGGAATTTCCCTATATTTATTGTTATATTTTTATTTATTGTTGGTATAAATTTTATAAATTAATATGAACGTTATGATAAAGTTACAAATAATTTAAAAAATTAATCTAGCATAAGTTTTTATTGATTCCAATCTGTTTTTTAAAAAATATAATTTTTATTTACAGGTTTAGCTATCGCCTTTTTACTTGTAATAAGGTAGATTACATAGAAAATTCGCCTTTTTATCTACAGCAATATACTATCCCCTTAAAAAATTAAATTTTCTACTAAAATACGAATATGATATCAATTAATCAGCTCAGCATGGCCTATGGCGAAAAGCTGTTGTTTTATGATGTGAATCTTATTCTATCCACAAACACCCGTTATGCCTTAGTCGGTGCAAATGGCGCTGGAAAGTCCACCTTTTTAAAGTTGCTTACTGGCGCAGAACAGCCGATAGACGGAACACTCTCCATTCCCAAAGCCGCTAGCCTAGGATGGTTAAAGCAGGATCAATTTCGCTATGAAAATACTCGGATTAGCGACATCGTTTTACAAGGTAAGCCTGATTTATGGCAAGCATTACAAGAACAGCATAAATTACTCCACAGTGATCTCAATAACGAAAAGATCCTCAATCGTTTAGGTAAAATTGAAGAAGAAATCGTGTGCCTAAATGGCTACAGCGCTGATGCCTTAGCCGCCAAGCTATTAATAGGTTTAGGAATACAACTTGAATATCATGAGAAACCCTTAAGTACATTGTCCGGTGGTTTCAAACTACGGGTGTTGCTCGCTCAAGCCTTATTTCAAGAACCAGATATTTTATTATTAGATGAGCCTACCAATCATTTGGATTTTATCTCCATACTGTGGTTAGAAAAATACTTAAAGACAGAATTTAACGGTTTACTCGTGTTTATTTCACATGACGTGGAGTTCATCAATCGTTTGGCCGATCAGATACTCGATATTGATTATGGCGAAATCCGTGAATACAGTGGTAATTATGAAAAATTTCTTGCAGAAAAACAATTAATTATCGAACAAAAGCTTCAAGAAAAACGTAATATAGAGCTTAAAATAGCTCATATGCAAAGTTTTGTCGATAGATTTCGCGCCCTTGCCAGCCGCGCGAAGCAGGCCCAATCGCGCGTGAAAATGCTCGCTAAAATGGAAATTCCGGATATTAAAGAATCTTCGCGATCCTCTCCTAGCTTCCATTTTAAATCAATTCGTCCTTCAGGAAAATGGGTAGTACGCGTTAAAGGATTAGCAAAAGATTTTAAGGAAAAAAAACTTTTCCAACAATTAAACTTTGAGATTAAACGCGGCGAAAAGGTTGCAATTTTGGGTGAAAATGGGATTGGTAAGTCCACCCTAATTAAAATACTACTGAATATTATTGCAGCTGATCAAGGCAGTGTTGAATGGGGTTATGAAACTCATGTGAGCTATTTCTCTCAGGACCATCATGATTTATTGAATAAACACATTAACGTTTTGGCTTGGTTAGAACAGTATGCAGCGGGCAGCAATGAACAATTGCTGCGTAAAACCTTAGCTCAAGTATTATTTAACAAAGAAGATGTCCTTAAAGATATTTTAGCCCTTAGCGGTGGCGAAGCAGCACGCCTGTTATTAGCAAAAATGTTGATAGAGCCGGCCAACGTATTAATTGTAGTGGTTCAAACTTAATGTGACAGTTACCCGTTTTTTCAGTCGTGCTTACTGTCAGTTGAAGTTAAGACTGTCAACTTTTTCCTGCCAGATTTTTTTACCCTCAAAAAATGT
>JBDLTN010000096.1:0-6491 GCA_039805785.1 Pseudomonadota bacterium
TACTCCTTCAGCACTGTGATAATTTGGGATTCACTAAACCTTTTCTTCTTCATTTATTAAGTCTCCTGGATTTTAATTTACCAAAAAACTCTATTTCTTTCCTGGGCATTATAAGGGAGGGTTACCTCGTTACCACCACCTCGTAAGATTCATTCACTCTTACCCTCGCATGCTAATACTGAAAAACGCCCTATCTCGCAAGTAACTGCAAGTCCGAATACACTTGCAATGCTTGGGCTTTTAAATCTAGCTGTTAAGACTAACCAAAAAAATAAACCCATCGCAAGTTTTCAAAAGAAAGCACGATATCAAAAAGCCAATGACTCCATAGCGAGGGAGGAGAATCCTTTTAACTATTATCTATCTTTTAGGTAAAAAAGTAGGTAACTCAAATGATGAGAAGATTTCGGCTTTGAAATTAATCCTATTTTGATTATTTTCTTTTTAAGGATCGTTTTTTATAAAGGGTATACAGGGTTAATACAGGACCTGATAAGGCATAACAGAAAAAGATTAAAAATAATATTTTAGGGGGATCCAATGAAATTCCTACAAACGCGAGTACGACAAGTAAAATAGCAACGAAAGGCACACGCCCTTTGAGATCAAGTTCTTTAAAAGAGTAATAACGGACATTACTTACCATCAAAATTGCAATAAGGATGGCTAATACTGCGGTGATCATACTAACGACATCACCAAGAATTTCTGAATCAACGCACAACCATACCATACTGGCTAGAACTCCTGCAGCGGCCGGGATAGGTAATCCTTGGAAGTAGCGTTTATCAGCTACCAAAACTTGGGTATTAAAACGTGCTAAACGTAGCGCACCCGCAGCGGCGAATATGAATGCCGCTAACCACCCTAATTTACCTAAACCTTCTAAAGACCAGCTATAAATGACTAACGCAGGAGCGACACCAAAAGAAACCATATCTGACAAACTATCTAATTCAGCACCAAAAGCGCTTTGGGTATTGGTTAAGCGCGCGACACGACCGTCAAAAAAATCCATAATCATTGCAACAAAAATAGCAACCGCCGCATAGTTAAAATAGCCTTCCATTGCAGTGACGATGGCATAAAAACCCGCGAATAAACCAGCGATAGTAAATAAATTGGGTAATAAATAAATTCCACGGCGGCGATAAGCTAATCTTTCTCCTTCCTCATGTTCATTTTGGTTAATATGCTTATCCTTGACAGCCGAAAATTCTTCTTCAGTTTGTTGAGGTGAAAATTTTGCATCATATGGGTTATTCATACAGGGGTTCCTTGCAAGGATTTTAATCTATAAATGAATTCAAGTGCTTCTTTTGGTGCCAACTGATCCGGGTCAATTTGTTCCAGTAAGTTCATAACAGGATTGACAGAAGATTGCTGTGGGAGAGCAGTTAGATTTGTTTTGATAGGGTTAACAGGAGAAGAATTATTTTCAAGCTCGGCGAGTTTTGATTTAGCGCGCTGAATAACCCGTTTGGGGACGCCTGCTAATTGTGCCACTTGTAAACCATAACTTTGATTTGCTGGTCCTTCTTTAATGGAATAGAGAAAAATGATGCTATCATCATGTTCTGTTGCATCAACATGACAGTTGTTAATTGCTGAGTTTTCTTTAGTTAATCCGGTTAACTCAAAATAATGAGTAGCAAACAAGGTATACGCTTTTACTTGATTTGCTAAATACTCAGCACAAGAAAAAGCGAGGGCGAGTCCGTCAAATGTACTGGTACCACGTCCAATTTCATCCATAATAACCAAGCTTTTCTCAGTGGCATTATGCAAAATTGAGGCAGTTTCTGTCATTTCTACCATAAAGGTTGAACGACCACTAGCAAGATCATCAGCGGCTCCAATTCGAGTGAAAATCCGATCAATGGGACCTATCCTAGCGCTTTTTGCTGGAACAAAACAACCTATCTTTGCTAATAAACAAATTAAAGCTGTTTGGCGCATATAGGTTGATTTTCCACCCATGTTAGGACCAGTAATAATTAATAAACGGTGCTCGGGTGTCAAATGACAATTATTCGCAATGAAAGGAGTATCTAAGGTTTGCTCGATAACTAAATGACGGCCACCTTCAATATGGATACCGGGATTTTCACTTAATTGCGGGCAGGTTAAATTGAGTGAGGTTGTTCGCTCAGCAAAACATACCAACACATCTAGTTCGGCTATGGCATTAACGGTTTTTTGTAAATCAGTTAAATAAACAGCTAATTTATCGAGTAGTTCATCATAAAGTTTTTTTTCTAAACTCAAAGCCTTAGAACGAGCACTTAAAGCTTTATCTTCAAATTCCTTTAATTCAGGGGTAATAAAACGTTCTGCATTAGTCAGTGTTTGACGACGAATATAATGCGCAGGTATATTTTTGGCTTGTCCTCGGCTTATTTCGATATGATAACCATGCACGCGATTGAAACCAACTTTAAGTGTATTAATACCGGAAAGCGCTCGTTCGCGTTTTTCTAGATCAAGCAAATATTGTCCAGCATGTTCACTTAGATTTTGTAGTTCATCCAATTCAACATGATAGCCTTTGGCAATCATTCCTCCTTCACGAGTAACGGCAGGAGGATTTTCGACAATAGCTTGTTGTAACAGACAAAACAATTCTGGGAAAGTTTTTATTTGCCTACTCAATGAAATAAGTAACTCTGGTTTTTTAGCAGTGGTATGCGGGTTTAAATAAGGGCTAAGTTTATTATGAATATCGGGCAGAATAGCTAAGCCACAGCGCAATTGGCTTAAATCGCGAGGCCTTGCCGATTTTAATCCAACACGCGTAATAATGCGTTCGAGATCACCTAATGGCTTTAACAACGCTTGTAAACTTGTAAAAGATGGTGTAGCAACTAATTGTTGAGTGGCTAATTGCCGCGCTTCTAAAATATCTGTCTTTTGTAAAGGTCGATGTAGCCATTGATTGAGCAAACGGCTTCCCATAGGCGTTGCTGTCTTATCTAAAATGGACATTAACGTATTATTTTTTTCCCCTTGTAAGTTGAGTGTTAACTCTAGATTACGTCGTGAGATAGCATCTAACATAATACTTTCTTCATGTCTTTCTATACGTAGCGGTTGAATATGGTGTAATTGAACGCGTTGGGTGTCTTTAACATAATTTAATAAACAACCAGTCGCTTGTATGGCCAAAGGGAGATCCTGACAACCAAAGCCACTAAGATCGCGAATTTGAAATTGTTCTTTCAATAAATGGGTTGCAGTATTGAAATCGAACTCCCAGGGTGGGCAGCGTCGAATTGTTTTATAAGGAGTTAATAATGATTCGCCTTTATATTCTTCACTGATTAAAAGTTCGCTGGGATTAAGTCGTGCTAATTCATTGGCAAAGGCTTCTTTACCGGTAACCTGTAAAATATTAATTTGGCCACTTCCCATATCAAAATAAGAAAGACCAAATACGTCATTATGATTATGGATTGCAAGGAGCAGACTTTGATGATTTTCGAGTAATGCTTCATCGCTGAGTGTCCCTGGTGTAATTATACGTGTGACTTGTCTTTGCATAGGACCTTTAGCTACATTCGGATCGCCTATTTGTTCACAAATAGCAATTGACTCACCAAGTTTTATTAGTTTGACCAAATAGCTTTCGACGCTATGAAAAGGGACACCCGCCATGGGAATTGCTTGATTTGCTGATTGTCCTCTCTTGGTTAAGGTGATGTTTAATAATTTTGCAGCTTTGATAGCATCTTCATAAAATAATTCGTAAAAATCTCCCATACGATAAAATAATAACTTATCCTTATGTTGAGCTTTTAATTGAAGATATTGACGGATCATCGGTGTATGTTGCGTTAAATCGATGTTATGCTGCATAAGAACCCCTTGCAATGCCATTGCTTCTTATTAGATGGTTTCATTAAAGTTAATTTTGGCAAGTTTAAACTTCAGAAAATAAAGCTTTATTAATATTTTGATAAATCCCTGCTGTTAATAAGTAGTGTAACCAAAATATTAATTTAATTATACTCTTCATACCTAGTTGTCTAGGATGGTTAATCACTAATTGAAAAACTCGATTGTTTTACTTCAGTTAATTGAGGGTTTTTAGTGACACAAAGAAAAATATTAATTGGAATATCCTGTTTGGATAATTTCTTTTTTAGAAACTGATAGAGTTGATAAGCTAAAGCCTCGATAAGCTGAAAAGAATGCTTATCACAGAATTGCTGCAATTCATTTGCTAAGATAGCATAGCAAATTGTATCATTTAGTTGATCACTGATACAGGCTGTGGGTAGACTACTAAAGTTAAATTTTATTTGAACCGAAACCCATTGAGGTATGCTACGTTCTTCGATCGAATGACCTAACTTAACCAATAAGCTAAGTTTTTCTAATGTTAGTTGAGAGTTCATGCAGAAAATAGAGAAAACCGCGAAAGGCTGGCTACTATAACGCTATCCAGACTCCTAGTAAATGAAAATTGACTTAAAAAATAATAAGAGGTCATATGAGTTATATCAATAAAACACTCTTGCCAGATGAAAAAATCATCTATCGTAGTCATCCTCATTGGATTGTGGTTTTTAGATCATGGACGGTTTTGATGCTAGTAACGATTCTTTTATTGATTGGAAGTCGTCCTAATCTATTGGCCATTATTTTTTTTGCTGTATTACTTTTTGTGGTTTGCTTATCAGGGTTAATCGTTTATTACACATCTGAGTTTGGGATTACCAATAAACGAATCGTAATGAAATCAGGTTTTATTAGCCGAGTCGCATTTGAACATTCCTTAGATCGGATTGAGGGGGTCGAGATCAATCAAAGTATTATCGGTCGAATCTTAGATTATGGAACCATTCGTATTCGTGGCGTTAGTGGGACGAATGAATTATTTTCTGCTGTAGGCTATCCGTTTAGATTTCGTTATAAAGTATTAGACGAAATTGAACGGCAAAAAAAGACTAAATAATTTATTTAAAATTATTTTTCCATTGCCGAAGATAGGCGAATACCTCAACTGGTGTTGAAAGCTTTTTCCCGGTTCTTTTTTCAATGCGTATCTTTATTTCAGGATTATCACAGCGTAAAAAAGGGTTACTCAAACGTTCTTCGAATAAAAGACTAGGGACGCTTGCTAAGTTTTTTTGACGCAATTCCCGAGTTTTTTCTAATCGATTTTTAATCTGAGTATTCTGAGGTTCTACTGTTTGAGCAAAATGTAAGTTAGCCAACGTATACTCATGTCCGCAATAAACCTGAGTTTCGTCTGGAAGCTGAGCTAATTTACTCAAAGAATCCAGCATTTGTTGTGCAGTACCTTCAAATAATCGGCCGCATCCTGCAGTAAATAATGTGTCCCCACAGAACAGAAGATGGTTACCATAATAAGCAATATGGCCTAATGTATGGCCAGGAATTGCAAGCACTTCAAAAGTTGGCCAATTTGGTAATTCAATTTTGTCACCTTCATCAACTGGATTACTTACTCCGGCAATTTTTTCTTTTGCGGGACCAAATACAGGAGCAGGATGTAGTTTTAAAATTGCACGAATGCCGTTGGTATGATCCCAATGATGATGAGTAATGAATAGGGCATCAAGTTTGAGATTTAGTTGCTTTAATTGTGCCAAAACGGGCTTTGCTTCACCTGGATCGACAATAATACAGTGTTTTGTTTCCTCATTGATGAGACACCAAATATAGTTATCCTTAAACGCCAAAATTGGTAATATTTGTATCGTCATAGTTTCTCCACAAAAATCCCTTATTTTTATTAGTTGTCATCCTTGAGATCGTTCAAAAAGATTCAAAAATTAAGGATTTAGTTTTTTTATTTATCAGTTCGCTTTCTTGAAGCTTGATGTCGGTGTTCACGGCGCTTGCCTGCTTCCTCGTAACGTCTTATTTCATCCTGCGTCTCGGGAATAACCTTAGGCACAGGTGCTGGATATCCATGCTCATCTGTACCTACAAAAGTAAAATAAGCAGATACAATATGGCGTCGCATCCCGGTACGATAGTCTTCCGCAAGAACACGCACACCGATTTCCATCGAACTGGACCAACTACGATTAATAGCGGCTTGAAAAATTAAAATATCCCCCCGAGTGGCGGGTTGTAAAAAATGCATAGCATCGACGGAAGCAGTCACACACGGTCTTTGGCTATGCCTCTCGGCAACAACTGAAGCAACTCTATCAAGTGTGGACATAACTAAACCACCAAACACAGTTTCTGTTGAATTCAAATCATTAGGAAATATTTTATAAGTATGATCGTGTACAGCTGAAGCTGAAACAGGTTTTTCTTGTGGTATAGACATTGGCCACCTACTTTTTATCAATGAAAACTATTATAACTTAATTTTATAAACCTATCTTAATATTGCTTGGGCAATGCATTCGCCAAATATCAACTTTTTTTCAGATAAGTTAGTCAACCATTTGATGCGATTAGCTTCGAATAAAATAATAACTGTAGAACCTAATTGAAATTGTCCAAGC
>JBDLTN010000097.1:0-6457 GCA_039805785.1 Pseudomonadota bacterium
TAATTATTCTTTCATTACTATGTAGCATCTAAGGTTACCCTTTGTGTTTTGATTAAAGTTTCTCGACTTCTCAAAACGGGTAACCTTACTCATTCCTTTGTGTCACATCAAGTCTGAACTATTCCAGGTCATCCGATAAGCTTAATTTTTTTGGATGGCCACGGCCTTACTAAGGTTTCAGTCTTGCCATGGCGGGTTCGTTAATTTGCATCATGCAAATCAGCTAGCTTTCTGTAGCTTCTGGCATAGGTTCAGCGTAACCACATTCCTTACGAGGGCAAACTTTTTCTGTTCCTCGACGTTTGGTTGTTTTAATCGTCATCACTGGCCAAGCGCAACGCGGGCATGCTTGTTCGATAGGTTCATTCCAAACTGCATAAGTACAGGTAGGATACATAGAACAAGAATAGAAAATTTTACCATAACGAGATTTACGCTTAAGTAATGTCCCTTTATGACATTCAGGACATTCTATTCCTGTATCAGCTGGTTTTTCTAAAGGTTCTATATGTTTACATTTGGGGTAATTACTACATCCAATAAATTTTCCATAACGACCAATCTTTATATGCAAAGCATGGCCACAATCGGGACATAAACGACCTTGTACAACCTCGGGTTCACTTACTGTAGTAACCTCTCCCTCCATATTTCGAGTGTAATCACATTCCGGATATCCTGAGCACCCAATAAATCTACCTCGTTTACCTAAGCGTATCGAAAGAGTTTTACCACATTTCGGACAAGCTTCATCCAAAGCTTCTTGAGTCACATCTTTTCGTTGTACAGTTTCTTCAGTAGTCTCAATCAATGCTTTAAATGGAGTCCAAAAATCTTGTAATAAAGGAATCCATTCTTTTTCTCCTCTCGAAATTTGATCAAGTTCATCTTCCAATCGCGCTGTAAAGGCATAATCAACATATTGCATAAAATAGCGAGTTAGAAATTTATTGACTATCCTACCGACATCCGTTGGTTTAAATCTTTTTTGATCCAGCGTGACATATTCCCTTTGCTGTAAGGTTGAAATAATAGGTACGTAGGTTGATGGTCGACCAATATCTCGTTCTTCTAAGGCCTTAACTAAACTTGCTTCGCTGTAACGCGGAGTCGGTTCAGTAAAATGCTGCTCGGGACTAATATTAATAAGATTAACTCGATCTCCTAGTTCTAAAGGAGGCAACATACTCTCTTCTTCAGGTTTCGTTTTATCCTCTTCTAATGTCTTTGGCTTGCTATCATCGTAGCTTTCTAAATAAACAGCCATAAAACCAGCGTGCACGATAGTCGACCCATTGGCTCGAAAACAGTGATCCTTAGCTGCATTTGCATTTAGATCAACTGCGACCGTGTCAATAGTGGCATGAACCATCTGTGATGCTACTGCACGTTTCCAAATAAGTTCGTACAATTTAAATTGATCAGGGGCTAAATGTTTTTTAAGTTGCTCAGGTGAAAATTCTACATGAGTGGGTCGAATCGCTTCATGTGCTTCCTGTGCATTCCGACTTTTGGTCCGAAAATGTCGGGGAGATTCGGGTAAATCTTTTTCTCCATAACGTTGCAAAATCAGTTCACGTATAGAAACTAAAGCCTCATTGGATAAATGGACAGAATCCGTTCGCATGTAAGTAATTAAACCGACTAAACCGTCACCGACATCAATTCCTTCATAAAGTTGTTGTGCAAGACGCATCGTTCGCTGAGCTGTAAATCCTAATTTACGGCCGGCTTCCTGTTGTAACGTAGATGTAGTAAAAGGTGCAGCAGGATTACGTTTACGTTGTTTTTTCTCAACATTTATAACTTGCAAATAACCTTTTGCCAATTGTTGTAAATTATCTTTGATTGCTATAGCTTGTTCTTCGGTAGTAATACTAAATTGATTAAGCTTTTCTTGTTGATATTGAATTAAACGTGCCGTAAAAAGTTTTTCGTCTGACTTATTATTGGCTGTAATAGTCCAATATTCTTGAGACTTAAAGGCTTCGATTTCTTCTTCGCGTTCAACAATTAATCGTAATGCCGGACTTTGAACACGGCCCGCAGACAATCCGCGACGAACCTTTTTCCATAGTAAAGGTGATAAAGTAAAACCAACTAAATAATCTAATGCTCGACGTGCTTGCTGTGCATTTACCAAATCCATAGCGATATGTCTTGGGTTTTCTACTGCTGCCTTAACCGCCGATTTAGTAATTTCATGAAAAACGACACGATAAACTGGCTTGTTTTTCAGTAATTTCTTTTGCTTGAGAATTTCATAAATATGCCAAGCAATCGCTTCACCTTCACGATCAGGATCTGTTGCCAAATATAAGGCCTCGGCCTGCTTAAATGCTTTGATGATCATATCCATATGCTTGGCATTCTTTTCAATCAGAGCATATTGCATAGCAAAACCGTGCTCTGGATTCACAGCACCTTCCTTAGGTATCAGATCACGGACATGGCCGTATGAAGCCAAAATTTCAAAGTCTTTACCTAAATATTTCTTGATTGTTTTAGCCTTTGCTGGCGATTCTACAATCAATAGTTCTTTTGCCATTTTTTATTTCCTCACGTAGCCCCCAGGAACTACGTCTATATAACCTCGTAGTTGCAACATCGATAAGCGAGCAAGCAGTTTATCGATCGTTAAACCAGTTCTTGCCATCAAGATATCTATATTTGTCATTTCAAATCCAAGGCACTCTACAAGCTTTCTATCCTGTGAATCAAGTCTAGTTAGATCCTTTTTTTGCTGAATAGGCTTACTTTGCGGGTTTCCTGAACTTAAACCCAAGCCTAGATTATTATCCTGATTAGAAAATAGAGGGATTTTATACTTCTTTTTTGCTATATAATCTTCAGCTTCATAGGAAGAATTAGCTGATACTGCTTTATTAGTCCATTTTCTCAGCCCAGGTAAAAATGAGAGTCCATTCATAATATCCTCATAGTTTTCAACTAGAGTAGCTCCATCTTTTAATAAAGCATGACAGCCTTGGCTTAATGGGTTACGTATAGAACCAGGAATAGCAAATACCTCTCGATTTTGTTCCAATGCATAGCGAGCGGTAATTAATGAGCCACTTCGCAAAGTCGCTTCTACCACAATAACTCCTAGACTCATACCACTAATTATCCTATTTCGCCTAGGAAAATATTCTGCCTTGGGTGGAGTAAATGGGAAAAACTCAGAGATCAACATTCCTCCTTTTTCCAAAATATCCATCGCTAAAGTTTGATGAGAAGCAGGATAAATATGCTCCAAACCACTCCCCATTACAGCCATTGTTAATCCTTTGTTTAACAAAGCACCTCGATGTGCTGCCCCATCAATTCCTCTTGCCAATCCACTAATAATAACAAACCCTAGCTCACTTAATTCGTTAGCTAATTGCTGGGCAATCTCTAGACCTGTATGGGTCGGATTACGAGCCCCGACTATAGCCAAGGCTTGTTGTTGCAAAAGAGATAGCTCTCCCTTAATAAATAAAATTAATGGTGGAGAAGAAATTTCCCGTAATAACGATGGATAAAAGAAGTTATTCCAATATAAAATATGCTGTCGAGGCTGATCTTTCCAACGTAAGCAAAACTCTACAGTTTCCCAATCTGGTTTCTGTAAATTACGGGCTAATGCTGGACTAGCACCGGCATTAAGCAATGCTTCGTATGAGGATAATAAAATTTCTTTGGGGGTAGTAAATTTTTTTAAAAGTACCGAAATTGTGCTTAAGCCACAACGCGGAACGGTATATAGCGCCAACCAACATCCTATTTCATCCAACGTCACTTCCATGAGTATGTACTTTAATTCGTCAATTACAAATTTAAGTGTCTCATCTTGACATCAATGTTTTCAAGAAGTTTTTTTCTTCAAAAAATTAACTAGCCGTAACAACGCTAAACTCAAGGTTGAAAACTTCAAGTTTGTTGTTTTAAAATTATCTACAAATTTATTTCTTATAGCGATCCATACTAGCCTTAATTTCAATTCTTGCTTGCTCAGGTCCTAACCAGCCCGCTACTTTAACCCATTTTCCAATTTCCAAATCCTTATAATGCTCAAAGAAGTGTTGGATACTCTGTGTCAGTTGTTTAGGTAAATCTTCCCAAGTTTTTACTTGGTGATACAGCGAGGATAATTTATCTATAGGCACCGCTAAAATTTTTGCATCGATACCTGACTCGTCTTCCATCTTTAACATTCCTATAGGTCGACAACAAATCACGCAACCGATTAATAATGGAAAAGGCGCTACTACTAAAACATCAACGGGATCTCCATCTTCTGATAAAGTTGAAGGGACATAACCGTAATTACAGGGATAATACATAGCAGTCCCTAAAAAACGATCCACGCGTAGTGCGCCCGTTTCTTTATCCACCTCATATTTAATCGGGTCACTATGGCTAGGAATTTCAATTACTACATTGATTTCTTCGGGGACTTTTTTACCAGGACCTAATTTTACAAGCGCATTCATAATTTTATATTCCTAAAATTCTATTTTTACAGCATAATACACTTACAGCAATCGAACTTTGACCACGCTACGAATTACACAACTGAGTAAATTGAACATCCAGGATTGCGAATCTTTGACAGTATTGTCAAAGATCCAAGTGCGGGGAATATAATAAACAAACTTTTCGGCTTAGACTAGTCCAGTTAATAAGGCTTATATATGGATTGTATTTTCTGCAAAATTATTAAAAAAGAGCTTCCGACTAAGATAGTTTATCAAGATGAAGATATTATCGCCTTCAACGATAGACATCCACGTGCTCCCATACATCAATTGATTGTACCTAAAAAACATATAGCTACGCTTAATGATTTAACAGAAAATGATACGATGCTAGCAGGGAATATGTTACAAGTGGCACGTCATTTAGCTAAAGAATCGAATATTGCTCAATCTGGATACCGAACCATTTTCAATTGTAATAAAGATGGAGGGCAAGAGGTTTTCCATTTACATTTACATCTATTAGGTGGTAGACCGCTGCACTGGCCTCCTGGTTAAATCCTACCAAAGCAAGTTTATCTTTTGGATCTTTAAGCTTTGGATAACTTTTTAGGCCTTAATCTCTTGCCAAGCAAAGGGAAGCCTGGGTATATTTCTACTTAAGAAAATAATTTATTATGCTGATGGGGCACATCACCATGGATTTAGTCACTTTGGTTTTAGCTTGCAGTTTATATGCTGACAATTCTATACCTTATGCCATGATACAAACCGGTACTCAAAATAATCCATTAGTCGTTAATATTGATGACGAAGCTAAGACTTTTAAAACAATTCCTGCTGCCGTTAAGTATACACATACTCAAATTACACTAGGAAAGAGTCTAGAAATTGGTTTGATGCAAATTCCAAGTCGATGGCTTCCAGAAATTGGTGCTCATGCTTCCGATTTGTTTAGACCTTGTAAAAATCTGGTTGTTGCTACACAAATTTTAGAAAAATTGCGCTTCAAATGCCAATCTCTTGCTGTCAATAACCCCACTATAGATATTCAGTCGTGCGTACTTTCATTATATAAAAGCAAAAATCTACAGAATGGATTTCCTTATGCTCGTCAAATAATCGAATATGCAAAAACACACCCATTTAATGAACTTGCTGAAAAAGCACGAGATCCAGGAATGCTAGCTGCAATTGACAAGCCTAATACTAAGCTTAAACATTTTAAACAAACTCTAGCCGAAAAGAGTCCTTCGGAAGATTATTCATCTTAGCTTTATGCTGCGAAATCCTATGCCAAACCCAAGCGTTGATTTTTATTTATTAAATACAGATTTGCAAGAAGATGTTTATCGTTTCGTATGCCGTTTAGTCGATAAAGCTTATCTTCTCCAAAAAAAAATTTATATCCACGTTAATTCGGATGAAGAAGGCCAGCGTTTAGATTCCCTACTATGGACTTTTCGCGATATTAGTTTTATTCCTCATAGCTATTTAGGATCTAATGCAATCCTCGATCCTCTATTATCTGTTAATATTGCCTCAAAAAAACCCAATGAACTTAATGCCGATATTTTATTTAATCTTAGCGATGAAGTTCCAACCTATTTTCCTGAATTCTCACGTATTATTGAAGTAGTGACTGAAGAAAAAACAAATAAAAATCAATCACGTCAGAAATATAAATTTTATAAAGCTCAGAACTGTCAGTTAACCACTCATACTATAAGCACATAATGATCAATAAAAATTATGATTCTAAAAAGATAGAGGCTCATTGGCGAAAACAATGGGAAATGAATTCTTATTTTCAACCTTCTGGTCAAGGTGAACCCTACTGCATCGTACTACCCCCCCCCAATGTAACAGGAAGTTTACATATGGGTCATGGATTTCAAATAACCTTGATGGATGCATTAATCCGCTATGAGCGAATGTGTGGGAAAAATGTTTTATGGCAAGGGGGTACCGATCATGCAGGTATAGCCACACAAATG
>JBDLTN010000098.1:0-6422 GCA_039805785.1 Pseudomonadota bacterium
AAAAGTTGACAGTCTTAACTTCAACTGACAGTAAGCACGACTGAAAAAACGGGTAACTGTCACATTAAGTTTGAACCACTACAGATTATCGCTAAAAAATGGACTATGCCTATCCGCTATCCGCGATTGGAAGCCTGCTTTGGCTCGCTTTACTATCGAGTTTGGGGACAGAATTTAAATAGGCTCTATAGCTAATTTACACAAATGTTCTTGCAGACTCTTTTTTCTTTTTCAAGAATCTAATTTGTGATTTACAAACTTTAATGTATAACTACTAACTTCATTTTTTATTTCCATTTAAGTTTAACCATCGTTGATGCTCTTCGAGCGTTGCCAGCGCTTCATGTAAACTAAACCTAAATTTATTGATACATTCATTGTCCTTTAATGCGTCAACTTCAATTAAAAACCGTTCCCATTTTCTTTTAAAATTTTGTAATTGATAATAAAGTTTTCTATGGTAACGGGTCTTTAAAAAACATTTATCTATGGCTTTTTTTAATTCTTTGATCTGGCAAACCTTGATTAATACTCCATCGGCTCCCCAAGCTAAATATTTATCTTCGTCATTTTTATTTACATAAGCACTCCATACCAATAAAGGTGTTCCAACATTCAATCTACTGGCGCGGACATTTTGTATCACTTCTTTACCGGATGTCCCACTTAAACCAAGGTCTTCGATAATTAAGTCATAGACCTTACTATGAACCTGTTCGATCGCTTTAATACCATCCACTACCAATTCTACTTCATATCCCAGTTGCTGTAAGTAATAAGTCATTATTTTTTGGCATGGAACATAATCTTCAACTAGCAAAGCACGTTTGCTGATAGCGATGACTGGTGCCGAAATTTGTTGTTTTTCAGGAGGTTCCATGTGATTCTTATGAATTACAGAATATATTTTTAAATAATGATTATTTTTTATAAAATAATTATCTATAAATTAAAAAAAAATGGTAGCTGTCTAAAAGAACAATAATAATCTTTTTTAATCACAAGTAATGCGTAAATCAAATTTTTTTATATTAAAAACATAAATAAATAAAATAGCTAGTAATAAAATAAATGGGCTGAACCATAAACAATAATTTAAAGATGAAAAAGCAGGTTTAAATGTAATAAATTCACCATAGCGACTCACTAAATAACTTTTTATTTTGGCTTCGGATTCGTTATTTTTAACCCGTCGATAAATTATTAAACGTAAATCTTGTGCAAGTGGCGCATTTGAATCAGCTAAATTTTGATTTTGGCAAACCAGACAGCGCATTTCATAAATAATGTGTTCAAATTGTTGTTTTTTCTGAACAGAATCAAAAACGTAAATATCATGTATCTCTGCGATAGCTACTGGAGAAAAAAAAATTGTTAACAAAAAAAGTCGATTTGTATTCATTTTTTTTAAGAACTTTATTAAGTATTGGGACATATTTATTAATTAATCTTAATAAAATTTATTTTGGCATGGTTAATAATTTTTGCCGTAATATCTAACCAAATTAATTCGGTTAATGGACCAACCTGCTTATAGCGAATGATGCCTTGAGGATCAATTAAATAACTTTCTGGCACTCCGTACACTCCTAAGTCGATAGCAAGTATCCCTTTCGGGTCAAAGATAATTTTTTGAAATGGATTACCTTGTTTTCTTAACCATAGTTTTGCTTGGTTTAAGTCATCGCGGTAATTTAAACCATAAATTGCAATTGAATGAGTTTTGCGTAATTTTATTAAAAAGGGCTGTTCATCAGAACAGGTTAAACACCAACTTGACCAGACTATTAATAATGTCCAATGCTGTAAAAATATTTTTTTTCTAAGTATCACATGATTTTTTAACAAATCTGGTGCAGTAAATTCGGGAATAGCATGATTGATTAATGGCGATGGTAATAGATTGGGATCTTTTGTTAATCCTCGCCATAAAAAAAGGACAACGATTAACAAAACGAGCAATGGAATAATATACCGCATTGAATCAGTAGTTCACTTTTGGTAACGTCTGGAAAAAATAGACAATATGCCACCCAGCATCATACAAAGACCACCCACCCAAATCCAACGTACAAAAGGTTTATAGTAAAATCGTAAAACCCAGCTTTGCTTACCAATAGGTTCAGCTAAGGATACATATAAATCACGCCAAAGACTTACTGCGATGGCTGGTTTACTGATCATGATATCGGTTATGGGATAATAACGTAATTGCGGACGTAAAAATTGATGCTTACCAGGATTCAATTTGATATTGGCTATCGCGCCGGTGTAGTTAGGTCCTTGTAAGGCATAAGCTTGCTGCAACTTAAAGCGATAACCCGCCAAGGACAAGGTATCCCCAACTTTCATGCGAACATTGCGTTCCATACTATAGTAACTACTTAAAATGATTCCTATCGCTAAAATAGCCACGCCTGCATGTGCAACTAACATAGCTGCTTGGGTTTTTAGAATAGTTTTTACGCTTAATTTTCTCTTAAACAAGCTGCCAAGCAGTTGTAAGGTATTTAACAAGATCCATAATGCCAAACCGAGACCTATCAACACTTGCCATTGCATTTTTTTACTGAATAAAACAATTAAAATGAAACTTATGCTGAAAGAAGTTAACAAAATACTAACTATCTGTTTTAAAATATGGCCGCGTACGGTTTGTTTCCATGGAATTAAATAAGCTAGACCCATAAAAAATAGTAATAAAATAGCAAACGGGGCGAACACCAGATTAAAATACGGTGCACCCACTGAAAGTTTTCCCAAACCTAATACTTCAATAATTAAGGGGTACAATGTACCGAGTAACACGGTAAATACCATCACACTCAATAAAACATTATTCACAATTAACAATGTAGTGCGCGAGAGTAAACTGATATGAACAGCAGCTTGTTTAAAATTTTGAACCTTGAATGCATAAATTCCCAATGCCATCCCTATCAATACGACTAATAAACCTAACATAAACACACCACGCCAAGGATCGACAGCAAAAGCATGCACGGAAATTAAAATACCGGAACGCACGATGAATGTACCGATCAAACTCAATCCAAAAGTTAATATGGCCAACAATATCACCCATGTTTTCAACAATTCTTGTTTTTCTACCACTAATAAGGAGTGAATTAACGCAGTACCTGCAAGCCAAGGTAATAACGAAGCGTTTTCAACTGGATCCCAAAACCACCAACCTCCCCAGCCTAATACGCGATACGCCCACCAACTACCTGATACAATTCCCCAAGTTAAAAAACACCAAGCCGCTAACGTCCATGGTCGCATCCGAATTGCCCATGATTTATCGAAACATCCGCTTAATAAGGCAGCAACTGCAAAGGCAAAACTAACTGAAAAACCAACATAACCCATGTAAAGCAAGGGTGGATGGATAATTAAGCCAGGATCTTGTAACAAAGGATTCAGATCCCGCCCATCTGACACTGCTTCTGTTGCTAAACTAAAAGGATTCGAAAGCGTCAGTAAAAACAATAAAAACCCTGCGCTTATGAATCCCAATACTGATATGACTCGCGCCAATGCAGCAATATCCATGGACTGATCTAAAACAACCACAGCGATTGTCCATACATTCAAAATAAATACCCATAATAGGATCGAACCCTCATGCCCCCCCCAAACAGCACAAAGTCGATAAAACCAAGGTAAATGGGTATTAGAATTTTGTATAACATAGGTAAAAGTAAAGTCATTTAGTAAAAATGCATAAGCCAGACTTATTATGGCCAAGGTGACCAATGCAAATTGCGACCAGGTAAGAGGCTTAATCCATTTAAGCCAGTTTAGATGATGAGTATAGATGCTTACTAAAGGAACACTGCATTGCAAAAGAGCTAACAAAAAAGCACCGAGCATGAGTGCATATGAAAATGTCACAGAAAACTTTCCTTTGTTTTATGGATAACTCTTATTTTTCTTATGTTTTTTTAATGAAAAAATAGAAAAAAAACATTTTATTAATTACAAGTTATTGAAAATAACGTAAAATAAACTTATTGATAAATAATAAAGAAAATACTAATATAATATCGTCTTTACCATTAAAAGGAAATAATATGATGGATAATATTGAAATTATGTGGTGTCAGTCCAACTCATCTTGCTGGCTAAAAAGCGAAGAAACACATTGGGTACAAAATGAAAGTACCGTCTGGATGGGTAGTTCCGAAACTACTTGGGTCCAAAATGAATCAAAACACATTAGTAATCCTTATAGTTCGCTTTTATTTTACCCTGCTGGCAGTTAAAAAAATAGAGGGTGGAATCTTTCTACCCTCCAAATACTAACTCCGATTACCTAGTGTAAATTCAAAAAAGACTTGCACTTATAATAAAGACATCAAACCCTAATATATTCTTATCTTGGTAAGACCGGGCTAAATAAGATTCAATAAATACTTTAAGAAATGAATCTCGTTAAATCAGGGATGGGATCTAGGTAGGAGAGCCAAGCACGAACAAAATTTATTAATGATCCTCGGTCAGAGAATTTTTTGATAACTTTTTTAGACTTATAACTTATATTAGTAAATTCATATTTTTCAATTAAATCTCTAAAAAAATTTAAGCAAAAATTATTTTTAGGGACTTGATAATTTATGTCTCTCCATAACTTTTTGTTTCGGAGTTCAAAAAAAGTATTTTCTAAAGCGGAATTATTACAAGGAATTAATAAAAAAATATTACCTTTTTTTGCTAAGCATTGAGTAATACCAAAAATAACTTTTTCAGGGTGCTTAATCCAAGAAAACGTCCAAAATGATATTACCCAATCATAATAATTTCTATTCAAACCATGACTATTAAATTGCATTGCATCAGCATCCATCACAATAAAGTTTAAATTTCTTATTGAGAGATATTTTTGTTTAGCAAATTCAATCATTTTTCTCGAAAAATCAATTCCTGTAAGATTTCCATCATGAATACGCTTTGCTAAAGCAGCAGAAATTCTTCCAGAGCCACAGCCAATATCTAAAACATTTTGATTTTGCTTAATCGGTAGTTGTTTAAGTAATGCCATAGCACTATCATATTGAAAATCATTATTTTTTTCATATAATTGTGGATCCCATCTATCTAATTTTTCAGGCATAGTTTTTTTACCCGGTTTCTAGGCTTTAAAAATGAAATTTACTTGCAATTAAGCTACCTAAAAAACCAAATAAATTCATTGCCGTTGAAAAGACTACCATTTTTATTCCCATTGGAGCCTCTACTGATTCAATTGCTTTTCCGTGTAATACATAAAAAACCAAACCAGTATTCAAAGTAAAAAATGTTAGAAAAAATAAAACAATATTTTCTCGATTGGGGATGAAAAATAATGAAAATACGACCAAAAAGAAAAATAATAATATATTAATTAAAGCATAACGTACTATAAAATTTATTTTTCCAATGAGCATACGTGTTAGATGAGTCCCAATAATAAAGCCACCATAAACAATAGCCTGTATAATTCCAAAATAGAATGCACTAAATCCCAAGTAATTTATAATATAAAAAGGGCTAAAGGTATCCCAACACATCATTGCTGCAAATAGGAAGCAAAATGGCAAAGTAAAATAAAGAAATCTTTTATTTAAACTGACTATTTTAAAATTTCTAATAGTTGTTTTGTATGATAAATGAATTTTTTTTGTTTGAGTTTCAGGCATATACAAATAAAGCGTATAAAGTGCCAAAGCAGCTATAATTGCCAATAGAAAAAAAATATTGCGCCAAGAAAATATACTAATCAAAAAACTTCCGAAAAAAGGTCCTATAGCGGGTGCTAAAACTGTAACTCCACCCATCCAAGCTAAAGTTTTAATAGCTTGCTCAGTATCGAGTAGTTCATGTATGGTTGCATAGCCTGTTACTAAGATACTACTTACTACACAGCCTTGAATAAACCGTGCAACAACAAAAATAACTATATAATGAGTTATTGCACAAATTATACTAGCGATTACAAAAAAAATTCCGCTACTCAATAAAATTTGACGACGACCATAATAGTCTGCCAATGGACCCAAAAAAATTTGAAAACAAGAAGCTCCCAAAAACCAAATCGCGATTGTCAATTGAGCTAAACTTGCACTAATTTTAAATGTTTGACATACAGCTGGCAAAGCGGGTAGATACATATTTGTTGCAAAATACAATGGTAATTCATATAAAATTAAGCATAATGGAAATAACCATAGAATTTTCTTATCAATTAGTGAAATCTCTGTCGTTTCTGTTGTCATCTTTTGATTTTCCCTTTTAAATAGCAGAACTTAAACTTAAGTAAGAACCCGTCTTCATGCTATTTTATCCGTTTAAGAAGTCCAAAAAAATGAGCGATAATGACGTAATTTTCAGCCGAAGAAGTCGTTATTTCATAATCTTTTGATAACCTACGAAAATTATTG
>JBDLTN010000099.1:0-6192 GCA_039805785.1 Pseudomonadota bacterium
ATTCTTTTTTTCAAAAAAAATTATTTGTAAAAATATTTTTTACAAAAAAATAAATAAATTATTTAATTCGTATCTGCAACGGCTGCCCGGGACTTGTTGTTAGATCATTAATATTTACAAAGAAAAAATGACGCAGTTGTCCCCATTTAGGTTGTTCAGAAAATTTTTTTAAGCCGGCAGCTTTTAACAAATTAATAGACGCAGGATTATCCGGACGCGCTGTTGCTTCAATTCGTTTAAAGTTTTCTCCTGTCAACTTATAATCGCGTTTTACTAATTCAGGCGCATATTCTTGGACAATAATAGGAATCACTTCCTTACCGTAACCCTTTCCCCAAAACTGCTTATCAAACGCATACGCCAACTCAGCAACTCCGGGTTGATCAGTTTCATCTAACGTGACATGGCCAATAAATTCTTCGGTATCCTTTTTTAAAATTGCAAATGAGCTAAAAGGATGATCATTATTCCAATGGGCTACCCATTGCTGATGGCGCTTGCCAATTTTATTTTCACTCCAAGGATTGCCATCCATCACTTTAAGCATATTTTCTGAATTCATAAACAGCTTTTTATACTGATCAAAATGGAGAGAATTAGTGGATTCCATCCTCAGTCTTGCCGTGGTTATGCTAACATTTAGACGATTAGTTTCTAGATTTTTTGCAAAAATAATATCTGATTTCATGTAAACTTCCTGTCAATATATTTTTAAGATGCATATCGATGTGCTAAATAACTAAACACTGCTAATATGGCCATTGCTTCACCGCCTTCCGGTCGACCTGGTCGGGTATTGACATTGTAGGCATTGAAATCAAAATGTAACCACGTTGTCTCTGCACTGATAAAACTACGCAAAAACAACGCCGCTATAATCGCACCCGCAAAGGGCGAAGCGCCACAATTATTTAAATCAGCAAATTTGCTATCCAGCAATTTTTGATAAGGTTGATACAACGGCAAACGCCATACCGGATCCTGTTCTTGTAAACCATGTTGCATAATATCTTCGGCTAATTGTTCGTGATCAGTGAAAAAAGCACTAATTTCTGTTCCCACTGCACCTCGCGCCGCACCGGTTAATGTCGCAAAATCGATTAACAATTCTGGACCTTCACTATCCGCTTCACACAAAGCATCCGCTAAAATCAGACGACCTTCAGCATCGGTATTTCCAACTTCTACTGTTAAACCGTGTCGCGTTTGAATAATATCACCGGGTTTATACGCATTCCCTGAAACTAAATTTTCTACTGCGGGGATTAACAAGCGCAAACATATCGGTAATTGGTGAGCCATGATCATTTCAGCCAAACCAAGCGCATTGGCTGCTCCACCCATATCCTTCTTCATCGCTAACATATTGCCGCTAGACTTTAAATTATATCCGCCTGAATCAAAGCAAACGCCTTTTCCGACCAAGGTAATTTTTGGATGTTTACTTTCACCCCATCTTAAATCAACTAAACGCGGTTCATGACAACTTGCTTTACCGACCGTATAAATAGCCGGATAATTAGCGGTTAATAAATCAGCACCGACTATTTGGGTCACAGTGGCATGATATTTTTTACCGACCTCAAATACATTTTCTACCAGTTCCGCTGGATCCATATCATCCGCAGGCGTATTGATTAAATTACGAACTCTATAAATCGCCTCGAGTTTTATCATTAAATGACTTTGTTGTTTTTTTTTAATAAGCAATTGTGCTAAAGGCCGAGTTGATTTTTTATAACGATTAAATTCATACGCACCCAAACCCCATGCCAAAGCAATCTGCTCCAGGAGTTTAGGTTTACTGATAGCTTCTATGTGGTAATGCCCTGCGGGTAACACATTAGGTAATAATCCAAACGTCCAAAAATCGGCATCATCATTAATAATTAATAAAATCTGTTGTAGTTGGCCTGTGCTCCCAGGAAGTAAACTATAACTTCCTGGTTTGGCAATAAAATTAATCGATTGTAACCATTGCTGTATGGTTTTGGGTTGTTCCGCTAACCAAGCTGACCAAGATTCCGGTATAACTGCAACAATAGGAATCGATTGTGAGGTTTCATGAATAAAACAATTAGACACTCAAAACCTCCCGTGCAGAAACATAAGGCTTATCAAAGACATGCGCCACTGCCTGATGAGTAATGCGACCGCGTGAAATATTTAAACCATTGCGTAAGTGGATATCTTCAGCCAAAGCCTTATAAATGCCCTTATCCGCTAACGCCAAGATGTAAGGAAGTGTGGCATGTGTCAAAGCAAAGGTAGAAGTACGTGGTACCGCCCCTGGCATATTACTCACACAATAATGCACAATATCATCGACAATATAAGTAGGATCGGTATGGGTTGTCGGACGACTCGTCGCGAAACATCCACCTTGATCTATGGCCACATCGACCACCACTGAGCCTGGACGCATTTTATTCAATAAATCCCGTGTTACAATTTTTGGTGCTTCCGCTCCCGGTACTAACACCGCTCCGATTAATAAATCAGCTAAGGGTACATATTTTTCTATGGCATCTTGGGTCGAAAAAATGGTATTTAATTGTCCGCCAAAATGTAGATCCAACTCTTTTAACTTTGCAGCAGATTTATCCAAGACCGTCACTTGCGCTTCTAAACCTAATGCCATACGAATCGCATTACTACCTACTACACCACCACCTAATACAACGACACTCGCCGACGAGACACCTGGAACTCCCGATAATAAAATACCGCGCCCTCCCTGAGCTTTCTCTAAACTATGCGCACCCGCCTGTATCGACATCCGTCCAGCCACTTCACTCATAGGCGCCAATAAAGGTAAACCTCCTCGCGCATCCGTTACTGTTTCATATGCAATAGCAGTACAATTCGAGGCAAGTAATAATTCGGTTTGCTTTTTATCCGCAGCCAAATGTAAAAAAGTAAATAAGGTTTTTTCTTCATTTAAATAGGCACATTCTTGTGGTTGTGGTTCTTTTACTTTGAGAATCAAACTGCCTTGCTCAAACACTTCTTGCGCACTACCGAGTATAGTCGCACCCGCTTCTTGGTAATCTTTATCTGAAATATCAACGCCATTCCCTGCATTCGTTTCAATGAATACTCGATGACCATGATCAGTCAATTCGCGAACGATAGATGGCACGATAGCCACTCGATATTCATGATTCTTAATTTCTTTAGGAACGCCAATATGCATATTAACTCCACATTAAAGGATGTTGTCAGGTTTGTATCACTTTCCTTGTGTCACTATTTCCATTGCACACCTGATGCTACAAACAGTTGCAGCAGCTGCAGCTAGGACTACACTTGGAACCCATCACAAAATACACCTGTTTTTTAAAAAGTCCATATAAA
The DNA here is from genome assembly GCA_039805785.1 of Pseudomonadota bacterium. Classification (GTDB taxonomy): domain Bacteria; phylum Pseudomonadota; class Gammaproteobacteria; order Diplorickettsiales; family Diplorickettsiaceae; genus Aquirickettsiella. Next base: position 3,358 of record JBDLTN010000099.1, read on the forward strand.
GTGTTTTTTTCATAAAGCTAAAAAGCCGATTAGCAGGCCGGCCGCTATTTATCATTAATGTTATTTAACATTAAATGATATAAATGTTTTTTTTCCTCTTCATTTAAACCGGATTGTTTCCCTTGTTGTAATAATTTATCGATTTGTCCTTCTGCGGCGGCTTTTTTTAAATGCTTGAGTAAATCATGAAATTCAGCTTGCACCCCGGATTCGGGGATAGCGATAGGGGAATTGATCAATTGCTTAAGAATTTTATAACGAGATTCATCTCCCCGCCAATACTCAAGTAACATCGCACTCTTTAGTTCTGAATTTTGCTTGAGTAGTAAAAATAATTGAACTAAAAAATCACTACCAGGTAATTCTAATCTGCTTAATACCTGACATTGTTCTTCGGAAAGTGATTTAACAATTTGGGGAAATTGTACTAATAAGGTAATAGCCAAACGCATTGGCGAAGAACGATTGACCTTATTCGGCTTAGCTATTTTTTTTTGTTTTTGCAGCGTTTTTATTGAATGATTTTGATCAGTAACCGTCACTTTTTTTAATGTTAGCACATCCATATTGACTAAAGCGGCTAATTGTTCAAATAATTTATGCTGGATAATTCCCACTGCTACTTTTTCAATGAGTGGCACTGCAAGTTTCGCTAAGCGCGCTTTACCTTCTAGTTGATTGATATCCACTTGCGTTAACAAATAACTAAATAAGAATTCACCTAAAGATTGTGCTTGTTGTAACCTGGATATAAATTCAGTACGGCTGGTTTTTTGTAGTAAAGAATCTGGATCTTCACCATTAGGTAATAATAAAAAACGTAGTATATAACCGTCTGTTAATAATTCTAAACTTTGTTCAAGGACCCGCCATGCGGCTTTTTTCCCGGCCATATCACCATCAAAACAAAAGATTATTTCTTGGGTATGGCTCATTAATCGACTTATTTGATCGCGACTTGTGGCGGTGCCTAACGTAGCAACAACAAAAGGAAGATCGGCTTGGAACAAGGCTAAAACATCCATATAGCCTTCAACCACTAGGATCCGTTCCAGCTGACGATTTGCCTGAAAGCTTTCATAAAGACCATACAGTTCTTTACCCTTATGAAAAAGCACGGTTTCAGGTGAGTTTAAATATTTAGGTTCCTGTTGGGTTAAGACGCGACCACCAAATCCGATGACACGCCCTCTTCTATCACGTATTGGAAACACAATTCGATCCCGGAAACGATCATAGTAACCTCGGCCTTCGGTTTTTTTTACTAATAGGCCTGCTGCAAACAAATTTTCGGTATCTTTGAATGTTTTGAGTAATGTATCCCAAGCAGCCGGTGCATAACCTAAGTTAAACTTCTTAGCGATCTCGCCCGATAATCCACGTTGTTTTAGATAATTAATAGCAAGCGTATTCGTTCGTAATTCTTTAGCATAAAATTGCGCTACTTCTTCTAACAAACCATAAAGATTTGAAGAAGCTTTATAAATTTCTTGATGTTTTGCTTGCTGTGGAACTTCCATACCGAGGTGTTCCGCCAATAAATTCACTGCTTCAACAAAGCTTAGTTTTTCATATTCCATTAAAAAACTGAGCGCGTTTCCACCGACCGAACAACCAAAACAATAATAAAACTGCTTTTCAGGTGTTACTGTAAAGGAGGGTGTCTTTTCGACATGAAAGGGACAGCAGGCAATATAATTTTTACCTTTTTTTCGCAGCGGAATGCGTGCATCAATAAGCTGCACAATATCGACACGCGCTAGGAGCTCATTAATAAATTCCTGGGGTATAGGCGCTAGTGACATATATTCCTGCTGGTTTACTCTCTCTTCGCATTAGGACTTTTAGCTGTGTTACCGCTCAATTCGCAATCCTCATGTATCTTGAATACATTCCGGTTGCTCTTTTTCACAGCGCTTTACCAAAAATCCCATTGCTACGAGTAATATTTTTCATACTGGAATTTTTAGCTGCGATACCGCCTAATTCGCAATCTTCATGTAATTTAAATACACTCCCGGTTGCTCTTTTTCACAGCGCCTTGCCAAAAACCCCAATTAGTGGAGTGACTATTCTTTGCTTGAATTTTTCCCTATGTTCAAGAAGAAATCAAATGCGCTTTAATCTTTGCACTAATCTGAGTCATATCGGCGCGACCTTGTAATTGGTCTTTCAGTGCTGCTATGACCTTGCCCATTTCCTTAATTGAAGTAGCGCCTACTTTTGTGATGGTTTCAGATACAATACGATCAATATCTGCTTCACTTAAAGGTTCTGGTAGATAGGTTTCAATAATCTTGACTTCTAAGCGTTCTTGATCAGCTAAATCAACACGTTTAGCTTGATCATATTGAGCAATCGAATCCCGACGTTGCTTAAGCATTTTATTCAATATCTGAATGATACGTGCATCATCGACTGCAACGCGTTCATCTACTTCAACCTGCTTAATCGCTGCTAAAATAAGCGTACTACACCCAAACGCTGCTTATCGTGTGCTCGAAGAGCAGTCTTCATATCTTCCTGAATTTGCTGCTTGAGTGAAGTAGTCATGTGGATTAATGTTTACGCTTGGTTTTAGTCTTAGCTATAAAACAAGGGTTATCGCGCATCAAACGTTTGCGACAACGTTTAACTGCGGCAGCAAAACGACGCTTGCGTGCTTCGGTAGGTTTCTCGTAGTATTCACGACGACGCACTTCAGCGAATATACCTGATTTCTCACAGGCACGCTTATAACGGCGGATAGCCGACTCGAGTGTTTCGCTGGTTTTAAGTATTACGCCGGGCATGTAGTGCACTTCCTCAATTAAAGTTAAAATAGGTGCTAATTCT
>JBDLTN010000100.1:0-6124 GCA_039805785.1 Pseudomonadota bacterium
CTAAGTAGGATTTTTTTTCTGATTAAAGCGATTTTTAGGCTTGAATTGTAAATAAAAGAACGAAAAACAGCGGAATAAAAGCGTTTTTAGTAATACCCTGATGCAAAAGATAAAAACTTTTTAAGAAGCAAAAAATTTACAAAATTTTGATTTCCATATGTAAAATGGGGAATGGTTTCCCTTGCTCGTCGAATTCTGAGCGACTAGCGATAGTAAAACCCATTTTTTCGTAAAATGCTCTTGCTCGTGGATTTTGTTCGTTAACATCTACTTTGGTTGCAGCTTGATGTTGAATAGCATATCGGCACAAAACTGAACCAACACCTTGCCCCTGTTCCGATGGCGCAACAAAAAGCATTTCTAGCTTATGGTCGGCAACGCCCGAAAATCCAATAATTTTGCCATCTAGCTTTTTAATGCATTTAAGAAGAACTGCAGCAAAATACTTAGTTAGAATGAGTGTTTTTAGTCGCTGAATTTCCTGTTCAGGTAAAAAATCATGTGTCGCGCGGACTGATTCTTCCCATAACTCTATTAATTCTAAGTAATCTTGTTGTTTAACATCAATAACTTTATATAGCATCGTTTCAAGTTAGTTAAGTAAGAAATTGGGATTAATTCGTTTAATGCTCACGCAGACTTTCAGTTATACATTATCTATATAGCATTGGTCAAGAAATGACCATGTAAACCCCAAGTAACTTCGATATACAAACCAAGAAAAAGCCATAGTGTGAGGATACAGGATCTACGCCATTTAAGACTACACTTCAAAAACACCCTCGGATCTCTTTTATAAAACAACAAATTTTAAACTTAAATTGAAATAAAGTACGAAAAATAGCTTAATAAAAAGGCTTTTAAGTTAAAAAATTCATAAAAAGGTTTTTCATGCAGCTAATCTGAGTATGTAACGCCTCAGCGGTACTATGCCAGTGGCTATGGAAAAGATAACCGATGCCAATAAACAAGCTTACCCAAAAAACCGCACCAGAATAAGCAAACAGCGCAAAATAACGAAACGGTAATTTTAATGCGCCGGCTACATAGCCGGTGAGATGGCGCACGCCTGGAATAAAATAACCTATCATTAACGCCCATTTACCGAAACGCTCAAACCAATTGTGTGCTGCCTGATAGCGCTGTTCGGTTAATCCGATATAACGTCCCCAGCTCTGCGTCAGATAATGGCCGGTAGCGCGACCCAAACCATAACTACCGGTAATCCCGCAACAGCTTCCTGCATAAGCGGCCAATAAACTAGGCACAATCAACAGCTTTCCTTTAGCCATTAAAAAACCCAGCAATAAGAGTAACGATTCCTCGGGTACCGGTAATGCAAAAATGCCTAAAGCAAACCAAACAAAAATGGCAAAGCTACCATACTGATGTAACCAAGGTAGAAAATGATCCAAAGCAGGTAAGGACATAAATATTCAGTAAAATAAATTGTTGGCACTCATTTAAATTGATCGCTGATAGTGAACTTACAGAAAAAACGCTCTTTTTTCCTATAAGTCCAACAGATACTTCAACTGCTCTCATCCTACTTAAACCATTCTACTCAATTAAGCATGCTTGGTAATCGCATCTTCAATCTTTTTCAATTCAGTTTGATTTTTATCGTCTTGACTTGCAGCCACTTGCGCATCAATCGAGTTAGTTATTCCCAATTGGTTATCAGCGATTTGATTGTCGAATGGATCGAAATCCTCATTATTGCTGATTATATCATCATCGTCGTCATCATCATCATCACTGACTTGGGTATAATGACTTGATGGATAAGGTAAAATAATTACCTGCGTACCAATACCCGCAAAGTCTCTATTTAACCATTCTGCATCGTCAACAAACATACGCACGCAACCATGACTGGCGTTATAACCTGGGACACCCCGTGAACCATGCATGGCAAAACCACCTTTAAAGAACATACAGTACGGCATCGGCGCACCACCATACGGTTTAGGAAACTTGGTGGAAATACAACCGGGCCCCCGTTTTTCATAGATTTTAAAATTCCCTGACGGTGTATGACATGGTCTAGCTAAATCAGGACACCAATTTTGTCCACTCGATGCCGGTCCCCAACGAATAATATTTCCCGCAGGACCGTAAGCGGCCCATGCATTCAATGCGGGTGAGTAAATAATCATTTTTCTACCGGAAGGTGCTCTGTACGGAGAAAATGGTGTATACTCCATCCAATTTACCGCATCGAGATTTCGTGGTGCAGCAATCCGCATTCCCGGCCATAGACCGGTATTCATACGGTTAATTCGTTGTACCAATTCACGGCGTTGCGGGTTCGGAAATAAGGTATACCAAGTTTCCCCTTTCGCTACGACTAAACAATATAAACGAGGGTCATTACATAAACTTTGTAACAACCAACCCCGCGCCGCGAAGCTATCACCATGCATAACTAAGAACACAACTAATAATGCAATCAATAAACCAAATCTTATGAGTATACGCATAATTGCTCCTTCCGCTTCAGAAAAGCGGTATGTTCGCTTTTTTAAGAAAGCGCTACTCTTATTAAAATGATAGTCTATTTTTAAAGTCTAGAAGAAATAATATGCTTAATTTTTCCGAAAAGAATCGTAAATGGTGGATCCTCATCGCCATGTCGAGTGCCCTATCCCTGGTATTTATTGACCAAACGGCCTTAGCCGTGGCTTTACCTGCTATCCAACGCGAACTTAACCTTACGAATAGCTTAACCCAATGGGTAATCAATGCTTATCTATTAGCGTTAAGTGCGATCATTTTATTGGGTGGAAAAATCGGGGATAGACTCGGCCATAAACGCGCTTTTTTATTTGGTGTCACGGTTTTTATGGTGGCATCGATATTATGCGCCTTGGCCAAATCAGGTAGTTGGCTGATTATCATGCGTGCATTGCAGGGTGTGGGTGGTGCCTTTATGACGCCTTCAACCAACACCTTAGTCACCAATGCCTTTCCTGATAAAGAGCGCGGCAAAGCCTTAGGAATTTATGTTGCACTGGCAGCGATCTTTCTTGCATTAGGTCCTTTATTAGGAGGTATTTTAACCCAAGCCTTTAGTTGGCGCGCGGTGTTTTGGATCAATTTTCCTTTTGCATTAATCAGTATTTATTTAGCAGTATTTTCTGTTCCTGGCTGGCAACGCACCGAGAAATTAAATATCGATTGGTTAGGATTCTTAATCTCGGTGGTTTTTATTAGTGGTTTTGTCTTAGGCTTTATGGAAGGACCCAATTGGGGCTGGACCTCTCCCTCTATTATTGGCTTATTTGTATTCAGCACGCTCAGTCTTTGCGCTTTTATTTTTTGGGAAAATAAAATCCGTCATCCCTTAATTGAACTCGATCTATTTAAAAATCTGACCTTTTCTATCTTATTCAGTGTTTTATTGATTATTCAAGGCGTAGGCATAGTGTTCGTATTTTGGGCAATTTTTTTACAAAATGTGTTACATTTCACGCCTTTGCAAGCCGGTGTATTGCTTTTACCCGCTATGATACCGGTTGTCATCATGGCGCCCGTTGGTGGGCATTTAAGAGATAAATACGGTGCCACACTACCGATGCTTTGCGGAGTATCACTGGTAATATTCAGTGTTATTTGGATAGGTATTTTTAGTCATCATCAAACCTATGCCATTTTGTTCCCGGGTTTACTGGGCTATGGCATTGGTTTCCCATTGATGTTATCCGGTATTATGGTAACGGTAATGAATATGGTTAGAGTCGAGCAACGTGGTATTGCCAGTGCCATTATGAATTGCTCACGCCAATTTGGGATCTCCATCGGTTTAGCGGTACTCGGAGGCTTGTTAGGCAGCTTAAACAAATGGCAACTGAGTTCATTTTTAAAACATAGCACTGCGCCCTTATCTTCACTAAAGGAATATCAGATTGATGGTTTATTAGTCCAATCACAAAGTGCCATGCAAGCTGTTAGTCATTTATCACAAGAAAAACTACAATTATTAAAAAACGCAGCCATCAACGCCTATACCACGGCGTTTAGTCTTACCATGTTTGTCTCGGCCTTTTTTGCGTTAATCACCTTAGTATTAATATTAAAACTTCCAAGAAAAAATAAATAATTTTTAAAAACAATTAAAATTTTCAAACTACATAATATAAAAGTAGAATTCACAGATACGCTGCTATATAAAATTAATTTAGATTGGCTTGGAAAATTAAAAAAAATCCGATAATATGACATAATAAAAATTATATTTATTTGAAAACATTAAATTTTTAATAATAACAAAAAAATGGGCCGTTATGTTTAGGAAAATAAAGTCATTTACACTCTTATTACTCATTTTAACTTTTACAGGATGCAGCACTTATCCTTGTTATCAACCCTATAATTCAAAAACTGAAAATGGATATAAAGACCTTGAATTTTCTAAGCATATTTATAAAGTTTCTTTTATAGGGAATCGATATTTCTCTAAAGAACTTGTTAAAAATTTTTTACTTAAAAGATGCGCAGAATTAACCCTAGAAAGAGGATTTAAGTATTTCATTATACTAAAAGAAGATACCCAATTAACAGATTCTAGATCCTGGACAACTTCATCATCGACTCCCAATTTTCCTCCGGTTATGACTCCTATGCCGATAGCGAATGGAAACGCTCAAGCAAAATTCTCATCTGATTGGTATACCTTTCCTGTTTTTCCAACTTCAATTTCAACTGATTCTTGGACACAGACTATCAATAAGTATTCGGATATAGCTATTATTAGATTATTAAAAGATAATAAAAAGTATAGTGATGCCATAGACGCAAATACTATACTAACTCAACTAATCGATTTGCCGACGTCTTTAGAAGTAACGCAGTTTTTCGGTATCGAACCAAAATTCCGATGATAAATTGATAATTTACATCACACATTCTAAGATTAAATGTAACAAGCTTCAAAAATTGTAGCTTTTTTAAGTTGTTTTTTTAATTAAAAAATAAATATTCTTTTTTAAAAAATTTTCTATTTATTTTTTAAATCAATCTCTTAAGCTTTAGCTAAGAAATCTAATTTATAGTGCCAAAATAGATTCTTTACTCACTAAAAATTATTTTAACCACAAGGAAGTAATCATTGATTTAAATATTAAGATTCATGCTTCCATTTTATTCGATTTCGATTCTGTTTTAAACCAAGATAAATGCTTAAAAAACACACCACCGTTGACACTAAATACTGATAATTTACCCACACTCCCAAAAGATTGGTTAAATTTATTAGAAAACAGATGTCGTGAAATTAAACCAAACTTAACAAAAAATATTTTTTTTAAGCATATCGGTGATAAGAGCGATTATAAGCCTAAAAAATTTTTAACTGAACAATTATCACTCCTATATCATCGAATTTCAGGAAATCTCGACTCCCAACTTGGCTGTCTAGATAAGGAAGCTTGTCAATTATTAATCTCAGGATTAACCGAAGATATACTTGAATGTACGCCAGGTTTTCATATTCGTGTGAACAAGCTAGTTTGTTCATTACAAGTTCCGCGAGGTTTAGATCAATTATTATATTTAACCCGAAAAAGCATTATTCAAGAACTTGCGAGTAGTTTAACGGTTAAAGTACCCAATATTTATCAAGTACATGTAGCGGATCGCATCATTCGAGTTGCAGAAAAACTAGGTTTCGGCGTAACTCCAAATCTTCAGAGGGATCGTTACAAAAGCTTATTATCAGGCCTAACGATACGTCACGTTTTAAAAGAAGAATTTCAAAAACATTATACTTCATTAAAAATCCCTTTCTTATTAGCTGAACAATTAAAATTAATTTTTAATCAATATGGATATAAGGGCGCTAAAAAAAATGGTTATGCCACTGGTCCAGCTGAAAACATACTTGAAGTAATAAAATATTTTTTAATTAATCCAGCACATAATAGTAGCAATAAATTAGAATTCTTTTTTATTTTAGATGAAATAGATGAATTTGGTGATCCCACACGTATTTATGACATTAACTGGAATAGTTCAGACTTGATGTGACACAAAGGAATGAGTAAGGTTACCCGTTTTGAGAAGTCGAGAAACTTTAATCAAAACACAAAGGGTAACCTTAGATGCTACATAGTAATGAAAGAAT
>JBDLTN010000101.1:0-5913 GCA_039805785.1 Pseudomonadota bacterium
TGCTTTAATTCCTTTACAACATAGCGAATTGTTATTAGTAAACCATTATCCGGATGGGCGTGTTTGGGTAGAGCCGACGCACCAACCGTATGCGCCTAGCAACCCTTCTCAAGTGGAAAGCGAACTCATTCATTATGTTGTTAACCGCGAAAGTTTTGCTGAATCTTCTTATAAAGAACAATATTCACTGATTAACTTAATGTCCAATAATGAAGTTGCTCAGCAATATAGAGATGCACAATCATCTAACAATCCCGATTCACCTATTATTGCTCTGAAACGTGATGGCTTGCGATCCGTTCATGTGGAAAGTGTAATTTTCTTAGACTCTGTTTTAAAAAATAAAGGTAAACCGCCATCCGAGCAAAGTCATACTAATCTCGCTGAGGTCAATTTTACTGTGAGTGACCAGAGTAAAAATTCTACGCTTATAAAAACCCATGCACTTACGGTATTAATTTCCTGGACTTATCGAGGTACACCGAAGGATCCAGGCGATCGATGGCGTAACTGGAATGGCTTTACCGTGACGCGCTATAGCGTAGAGCAGCGTAATCTATAATTAACTTTATGATTTTTAGGATAAAAAATGAAAAAAATAAAAAAATTAAAATTATTTACCGCGTTGGGATTTTTAGCGTTATCAGTTCTCGATCCCACCTTTCTCTTTGCAGTTGAAAAATCACGCGCTTTAGCGAGTGATCATCGAATTAGAGTCGTTAGCTATCAACCCGATAACGTAGTGTTAATTAATGCAACGACGTTTACTACGACACAAATTGTTTTTGGTAATGATGAGGTGATTGAAAATATACAAAATGGTGATGCGAGCGCATGGACTTTCAATGTACAAAAAGGGCTCGCTAACATGATGTTTTTAAAGCCCACTATAGTTGATTCGAATACGAATATGACGGTCATCACCAATCAACATACCTATTATTTTCATCTCATCAGCCATCAAAATGACATTCCATCGAATAATACCTATGCACTTCGTTTTATTTATCCTGAAGAAGAACGTGCCCATTTGTTATCGCAAGTACGTTATAACCAAGCACAAAAACAAGCGATTTTAAACGCTAATAGTCATCCACAAAACTATAACTGGGATTATAGTTTTAGTGGTGCACATTCTATTATGCCACTGCATATTTTTGATGATGGACAATTCACTTATATGCAATTGCAAGCTGGGCAAGCTATACCGGCTATTTTTTCTGTGAATAATAGCTCAGGTAAGGAAGCTGTAGTTAATTACCGACGTGAGGGTGATTATTTAATTGTACAACAACTTTCTCCGCAATTTACATTGCGTGCTGATCGCTATCATGTTGCCAGTGTTTTTAATAACAAACGTATTCATCAATTAAAAACACAGGGAGAAGCTTAATATGGATCTTAAAGAACCCGAATCGGATGTTGTTCAAACGGCTTCACAATGGTCTAAAGTTTCACAAAAAAAATCTAAGAATTATAGTCATCTATATTGGTTAGTGGGTGGCGTATTGGCAGTGATTTTAGTTTTTATGTTGTCTTCAAATCATCCAAAAACTAGATCAGTATCGACAGAGAGTCTAACGAGTAGTGATTATCAGGATTCATTGAATGAAAACTTAGCCCGATTAAAAGCCGTAACGGCTGAAAAATCGAAGATTACTTTGTCAGATCAGGTTGGTCAATCTATTCATTCTAATCCATCAAAAGAGTATTTAGCGAGACAAAATGCACCGACTAATATGTATTCTGGCGATATAGAAACAACAAATAGTGGCACTGCAAATAAGTCACAGGAAGCGACATTAATAGGGCAGGGTAGCAATGAAAATTTTGCAAATACTTCGAGTAAAACAGAAACCGTGGAAGCGAATACGATTGCTCATCCAGATTACACCGTAGCATCTGGGGAATTATTGCCGGCGGTACTTGAAACAGCGATTAACTCCGATCTTCCCGGAATGGTACGCGCGGTAGTATCACAACCTACTTATTCTTATACCGGGGAACGAGTACTCATTCCATCGGGATCGAGATTGATTGGCCAATATTCTTCGGCTGTGATCCAAGGACAAAATCGTGTTATGGTTATTTGGAATCGAATTATTTTACCCAATGGAATCACGATACAGCTCAATAGCCCTGGTATCGATGATTTAGGTCGTGCGGGGCAGGGTGCTGATAGCGTAAACACGCATTTTTTTGCGCGCTTTGGCGAATCGGCATTGTTATCGTTGATTGGTGCAGGCGCAGCAACCGCAGGTGTTAATAATCAAGATCAAAATAATTCCTCTGCACAATATCGCATGGCGATTTCCCAATCTTTTCAGCAATCTGCGGAACAATCTTTACAAGGAACATTGGCTATCAAACCAACGCTACATATTCATCAAGGATCTTCTATTCATGTTTTCGTTGCAAGGGATTTAAGCTTCTATAAGGTACTTAAAAAATCAATGATGGGTGTGAGTTGAGTATGGGACATTTTGCACCCGACTCGATTGGTTTACTGGCGCCGATTCAACCTTGGCTGAATGATAGTGACGTTTCTGAAATTCTTCTGAATCAACCTGGCGAAATTTATGTTGAAAAATATGGGAAGCTACAAAAATATAAGGTGCCTGAGTTTGATCAACGTTCCGTGATGCGTTTGTTTCAATTGATTGCTAATGAAAATGCGCAGGAGATAAACGAAAAAAAACCCTTACTCTCAGCAAGTTTACAAGATGGCTCACGACTTCAGATCGTATTACCACCGACAGCGAAATATCATACCTTATCTATCCGGCGAAAAATCGTTAGAAATTTTTCATTAGAGGATTATGAAAAGATTCAGTTTTACCAACACGCCGTATCATTTGATATAAAGGCCAATCATTTCTCACAATTAGGCGATGAAAAACAGTTAGTCCGTTTATACCAACAAAAAAACTGGGCTGATTTTGTTAAATGTGCCATTGAATTAAAAAAGAACATTGTGATTTCGGGTGGAACATCGAGTGGGAAAACGACTTTTTTAAATGCGTGTTTACGTCATATTCCATTAAGTGAGCGAATTATTTTACTTGAAGATGCGAGAGAAATTGATATTCCGCATCCTAATCAAGTGAGTTTATTAAGTAGTAAAGGCGATCAAGCGTTGGCAAGAGTCTCCATGCAAGATTTAGTACAATGTTGTTTACGCTTAAGGCCGGATCGCATCATCGTCGGTGAAGTTCGCGGTCGAGAAATAGTAGATTTTTTAAGTGCGAGCTCAACCGGACATGAAGGATCATTTACCTCGATTCATGCGAATAACCCCCGTATTGCATTTATGCGTATGACACAGCTCTATAAACAAAATAATGTGCCTTCTATGTCGGATCAAGACATCCTGCGCGAAATCAATGAAGTGGTGGATATTATTATTCAAGTAGGGAAGGGTATCCATGGGCGTCATGTACAAAGCGTATACTACAAATATGGACAACTATCCCATGCTTGATGTTTTTTTTATAAAATTTCAGCGCGTAAAACAAGACTATCGTTTTAGGATTCTCAATATAACGCTTATTCTTTTAATCGGTTTAATATTCAGCAATCAGTTACTTTTATGTTTGTTGGGATTACCCAATACTGCTTTGCCTTGGAGTTTTATTGATGTTATACGACAGGGTTTTGTTATTCCGACATTAATTGCATTTACGGTAGTTTATATGGCAATGAGCGCATGCTTTTTATGGTGGGAAGGCGGTATTAAACGTGCGATTGCTCAGCAGATGCTATTTTACGGGGGTTCTTTTTTATTCTTAAGCACATTGGGGTTAGCACTTTTTATCTACTGGGAACAGATGAATTTCCCACCTTATCCTTGGCTTATCGTTTCACTTTTCTTACGCTTGCCTGAAAAAAGTACCGATCATTTAATCTTTTGTTTATTAGCCAGTTATTCATTGCTGTTTATGATGTTGATATGGAAATGCTTTTCGGTAAAAACCAACGCTGAAAAAATATTTGGCCACGCACACTTTGCGAATGCTGTTGAGATTAAGAAAGCAGGCTTGTATGCAAATCATGGACTTATTCTTGGGAAAGCCTATGGGAAAACGTTAAAGCTTTCTGGCTTTGAGGGTGCTTTAGTAGTGGCACCAACGGGCAGCGGTAAAACTACAGCGATTGCTATACCTAATTTATTAGAATGGACAGATTCTGGCGTATTTAATGATTTAAAAGGGGAGCTTTATCGACTTACTGCCACTTATCGAAAAAATAATCTACATAATGAATGTTTTTTATGGGCACCAGCCGATATTCATAAGAATACATCCTGTTATAATCCCTTTTTTTATGTGAGTGATCATCCTGATTTACGAATCAGAGATTTACAGCTGATTGCGGAAACATTGATTCCTACAATCAAGTTAGGTGATGGATTCTGGTATCAATCTTCACGTGAAATATTTCTAACGCTTTCGTTGTATTTATTAGAATCAACAGGAACGGCTACCTTATCCGAAATTCATGATCTATCCAAACAAGAAAGCTTTTTTGCGTGGTTAGCGAATGAAATAATGGATCATGAGGAATTTTCCAAGCCACTCAAGCAAAATACTTTTGCATTGTTAGGAGCTGATGAGAAAACTCAAAAAAATATCTTGAAAGACTTCCATTCTCGAGTGGGCTTATTTAATGATCCCCTAGTAGGTTATGCCACGAGTAAGAATGATTTCGATTTTAGAGAACTTCGAAAAAAAAAGATCAGTATCTATATTCAAATTCCGGATGGAGATAAAGAGCGCCTAAGTCCGATTTTAACCTTGTTTTGGGCTCAACTCATTCATGTGATTTCAGAACGAGAACCTCAAGCGGATGAACCTTATGGTGTGTTGGCACTGATGGATGAATTTGGCAATATGGCACGCATTAATAAGTTAAAAGATGGTTTATCTTTTTTACGAAGCTATCGGATGCGCTGCATCATCATAGTGCAGTATCTTGCGCAAATTTATTCAGTCTATGGTCGTTATGATGCAAAAGGGTTTTTAAACAGTAAGGTTAAAATAGCTTTTGCCTTAAATGATCGAGAAGATGCCAAGTTCTTTTCAGAATCCTTAGGAAATAAGACCATCAAAGTATCTTCCAGTTCAGTGAATACGAGTCACGGGGATCATCCAGGCTCTCGAAATGAAAATACTAACTTCCAATCCCGCCCACTAATGACCTCCGATGAAATTATGCAGCTATCGGATAAAAAAGCCATTATTTTAATGGAGGCAAGAAATCCAATTAAGGCCGATAAATGTTATTGGTTTAAAGACTCTCATTATCGATATTTACTCTCTAAGGAGAAAGTTAGTCAAGAAGAATAAGGAAGCGCAAAGTTCTTTGGGATCAATTATGCAGTTGCTATTAAGGATGTGTATCCATTAAGTTTTCGAGTTAGATAACCTGTTTTTTATTGTTATAATTAAAAACCGCATTCGATAAGCTCTTCCACATGGAAGTTTGAAATTCACTAATAAAGTTAAATACTTCTTGGGCTATATATGGATTTTTTTGCCAAAGTTCCTGAAAGGCTGCAACTAATATTCCTTCAAAATGATCTGCTTTTATATGCACATTGAAAAAAGTTAAGGCTTTTCCAGTTGCACCTATACTTTCAGCAGTATTACGCAAATTTAAATAATCAACATTATCTAATCGTTCTATAGCAGCAAATGCAGCTAGCCGATGATCCCAATCATTCTTTCTAAGCCAAAGTAATTGGTTCCTAATATATTCTTTTGCAAAGTTTAAATAGGCTGTTTCTTCTAATAACTCATAGGTTAAATCAACATCAAAGCTTTGCGCAAATTGAAAATATAGTTGCTCATGTGATAGACCATTTGTGCCAAATTCATCATGAACATTTTTTAAAATCATTTGTTTAGTTTTATA
>JBDLTN010000102.1:0-5912 GCA_039805785.1 Pseudomonadota bacterium
ATACTCCTTCAGCACTGTGATAATTTGGGATTCACTAAACCTTTTCTTCTTCATTTATTAAGTCTCCTGGATTTTAATTTACCAAAAAACTCTATTTCTTTCCTGGGCATTATAAGGGAGGGTTACCAAGAAACTACCATGAAGTACTAACATTTCATGAAGAATTAATTTTATAAATTTTAAAATGGAGAAAATTATGGGTGCAGTTATTTCTGGCTTACTTACAACGGTTTTAACAACTTTAAATACAGTCCTAGCTCTATTGAGCGCACTTCCAGTTGCTGGAGCAGCCGTTGCGCCAGTACAAAGTGCTATTACTTCCGTAACAAGTGCATTAAATATAATCAGCTCATTACCTATTCCTTAAGGTTTAATTGAACTCATTGAAGGAAGTATTAACTTCCTTCAATGTAAAGTGCAAATAAATTTACACATAACCAGGATAAAAACTATGTCTATCATTGTTATAACAGGCATGCTATCAAATGTATTAAGTATACTTACCACCGTATTAGCGCTTGTACAGACCATAGCCGGTGCAGAAGCGGCCGCTTTAGCGATAAAAAATGCTATTCTTTCGGTGACACAAGCCATCGGAATCTTAAATTCATTACCGCCGATAACGATTCCATAAAAAATTGAATAGAGTTAAGTTCACCATCGCCTATCGGCTCAGGTCGGCACATTAAACGCCTATCCTAACAGCGTCAAAAGGAAGATTGCCAATGGTTAGTGTATTGACTCTATTTTTAACCTCACTGAAAACCACACTGTATGACCTTTGCATGCTTGAGTTAGAGCGAGTACGGCACAGTTAGGCTGATTGATAGTGTTTACATTAAAAAAATGTATCTAAATTCAAAGTATTAGATCAATGAGTCGCTGACTGTTAATCTATTACTCGATGGATGCAAACCATAACCAGTGCCGAAATTTTAGCCGTCGCGCGCGCTTCTAAAATAGTTCCTACCTTTATCAAACATTTATAATGCTTCTTTGTACCCGTTGAGAAGGAAAAGGTTTTCATGATAGCAGCATTATTAATGTGTTTACCGCAAGATAAAAATTGTAAACTCACGTTAGTTATAATAATATTTAACTATTATATTATTTAATAAATTACGATTTAAAAGTTAGAATTTATGTAAAAATTTTCTTATATTTAATTGTAAAAAACTATAAAATTATAGGAGCTTAAAATGTTCACTGACGATATGATCGATGAAGGTATTTTTACTGATGATGTAATCGAAAAGTTGAAAATAGACGTTCACCTAAGCAAGCAGATTCATTCTCGATACCCCTCTTTTCATTTGGATGATCTTGATATTGATATACATGAATATAGTCAGATCCTTTTCTATCACATACTCGTTCACTTGCTGAAATATGAAGGGGAGATTCCTAAAATAAAATTTGATGAAAAAGGTAAAGATAAAATAGCTGATACTGTAAATCTTAATCTAGACCCTCCAAGAATAGTAAAATCATCAAATTTTTATGATACAGTGGAAGAGTTAGTAGAAAACTATAATTCAACACAGCAAAAGAAGATTCGTACTATTCGTTGGAGAGATTACCCCCCTACTACTGATGTCAAACCCTTACTAAGTAGATTTATTTTAAAAGATATTTTTTATTCTTCTATAGGACCCTTCCTTTCAGAAGACCAGATAAAAACGACGATTGAACAAAAATTTGACTTTATTGTTCGCTTTATTATCAAGAATAAAGTAGAAAATTTACTTTATCAATATAAAAAAGAAGAACTTCTATGTGTTCATCGTTGCGATGCGACAAAATCAGCAAAAGTCTTTGTCAAAAAACTTACTGATGGTCAAAAACAGAGCTTTTTAAAATTTGAGAACTATCTAAAGAATTACCTAGAAAAAGGAAGCGACTCAGACCCTTACCCATGGTCAGATCAAGAACAAGGAGAAGCATTGGAAACCTTAGTCTCTTACTCAAAGATATTGCCTTTGCTAATAGCTTTTACCAAGAATCCTTCTTCAGAAATATTAGCGGAATTGAAAAAAATAGTTTGCTTAGAATCTGATCCTCTTCTTGCTCATGAGGAGGCGTACAAAGCCGGCATTATTAAGCGGGAAGCTACAGATTCTTTACCAGAAGAATCTTCACCAAAAAAAGATACCGTATCTTATTTTACTTTACGAAAATAAAATACCTAATCCTATAGGCGAGCTGATTTTAGTATTTATGCTAGCAAAGCGGCAGTAATCGAGTTTGCCCTAACACAGTTAGGCGCCGCTTAAAGTCTGAAAACCTCTTTTTTTAGTTCAATTTTTTAGCTATCATTTGCCGATCAAGCCTGATAGAATAGCGCACTTTTCGAGCTAAAGATGTTACTTGGCTCAAGCAGCTAGGAACTTTTTAGTGAAATTTACAGATTTTAATTTTAACGCCCAAATTGTATCCGGTATTCAAGCCGAGGGTTATCAAGAGCCCACTGCCATTCAGGCCAAGGCCATACCGGTTATCTTGCAAGGTCAAGACGTCGTCGGTTTGGCTCAAACTGGAACCGGTAAAACCGCTGCATTCGCCCTACCACTCCTACAGCATCTGATGGCTGGACCTAAAGGTCAGTTGCGTGGCCTCATCCTGGCACCAACCCGCGAATTAGCTGATCAGATCGGCGTTGCGATCCGTAAACTCGGTGCGAAAACCGGTCTGCGTTGCGCCACGATTTACGGCGGTAAAATCAATTATCGCGAACAATACCAAACCTTACGCAGTGGTATCGATATCGTCGTGGCTTGTCCCGGTCGTTTATTGGATCTGCTACAAGGTGGCAAGAACAAATTTGAACAAGCCAATCTGCAGCATGTCGAGGTATTAGTCTTAGATGAAGCCGATCATATGTTTGATCTGGGCTTCCGCGAACCGATTTATCAAATTTTAAAATATTTACCCAAACAGCGTCAAAATTTATTGTTTTCGGCCACCATGTCGCCGGATATTCGTTTATTAGTAGATAAAGCACTGAATAATCCAGTTTCCATTAAAATAGGTGAATCCGCTCCAGCCGCGAGTGTGACCCAAACCTTATTTCCAGTTTCAGAGGCATTGAAAACCGATTTACTGGAGACCATTTTACAAAATCATGCAGTACAATCTGCCATCATTTTTACCCGGACTAAACACCGTGCCAAACGCTTAGCCGAGCATCTTGGCCATCTCGGTTATCCTGCCACTTCCTTTCAAGGTAACTTATCGCAAAGCAAACGCAAGATTGCACTCGGTAAATTCCGACATGGTGAATTAAAATTCTTAGTGGCTACCGATATTGCCGCACGTGGAATTGATATTGATCATATCTCTCATGTGATTAATTTTGATATGCCGAATACTGCTGTCGATTATACGCACCGCATCGGCCGTACCGGACGTGCCTCTAAACTCGGCGCTGCTTTCAGTTTGATTACCAACGGCGACCGACGCCAAATTCGTTCTATTGAACATTTGCTGAAGAAACGTTTAGAACAATGTGTCCTGCCTGAATTTGATTACAACGCAAAAGCTAAGGCCCCAGCAGAATTAACCACAGCCGACCGACCCAGACAGTTTTCTTATGCGCAGCAAAACACGAGCTATAATAGAAAACCAAAACCACGTTCACATCACAAAGGTTTTGCTGGAAATCGAAGAAGAAAAACTAACGCCTAAGTTTTAGATGGCTACGCTCACTGCGTGAGCTCGCCATGACGGATCGTACTGCAGTCGCTTGCCATGACAAATTGTACTGCATTCGATCTCCATGACGGATCTGAATGCATTCGCTCGACATTACGTCAGAAAGTTTCTTCCAAAATAACGCTTTACTTAAATTTATTGTACAATAGCCGACGTTTCTGACGCAGAATAAAACGCTTAGGGTGGTAATAGACTATGAATTTTCTCGATGATTCGCAACGTGTCAAAACTGGATTAGCCGAAATGCTTAAAGGTGGCGTGATTATGGACGTCACTAATGTTGAACAAGCACTCATCGCTGAAGCTGCCGGCGCTTGTGCCGTGATGGCGTTAGAACGGGTACCCGCTGACATTCGTAAAATGGGTGGCATCGCCCGCATGACCTCTCCCACCATTATTAAAGATATTATGCAAGCTGTGTCGATTCCAGTGATGGCCAAGGTACGTATTGGTCATTTTGTCGAAGCACAGATCTTACAAGCCTTACATGTGGATTTTATTGACGAAAGCGAAGTACTGACCATCGCTGATGATGAATCACATATTGATAAACATGCCTTTGACGTTCCTTTTGTCTGCGGTTGTCGCAATCTTGGCGAAGCATTACGCCGCATTGCCGAAGGCGCGGCGATGATCCGTACCAAAGGTGAAGCCGGTTCAGGCAATATTCTGGAAGCCGTGCGACATATGCGCGCTATCACCCGCGAAATCAAACAACTGACTATTTTAAAAAAAGAAGAACTGTACGCTCAGGCAAAAATCTTAAATGCCCCTTTAGAATTAGTGCTGTGGGTAGCGGAACATGCTAAATTACCGGTGCCACACTTTTCAGCAGGTGGTGTGGCAACACCCGCCGATGCCGCTTTGTTACGGCAACTTGGTGCAGAAAGTGTGTTTGTGGGTTCCGGAATCTTTAAATCAGCCGATCCTGAAAGACGTGCTTGTGCCATCGTTCAAGCCACCACGCATTTCGATAATCCGGAAATATTGCTGAATGTTTCGAATGATTTAGCCGAAGGAATGAGTGGTTTTAATCTCCAGTCCGAGCCAGAAATAATCAACAATTTGGTTTAATTATGCATATCGGGGTTTTAGCGTTACAAGGTGCTTTTCAAGCACATATTAATTGTTTAAATAAGCTCGGAGTATTTTGTTCACTGGTTCGGGATCGTCGCTCATTGATAGCGAGTGATGCACTAATACTACCCGGTGGCGAAAGCTCAGTTTTGATCAAGTTGCTGAAACACCAACAACTTTGGACCAGTCTCATGGATTATGAGAAACCCATGTTAGGTATCTGTGCCGGAGCCATACTCCTGGCTAAAACCGTATTAGCACCCACTCAAGATAGTTTAGGCCGTATCAGCATTTGTGCGACGCGTAATGCTTACGGTAGACAACTTGCTTCTAAAGTAGTTAATGGTCACTGTATCGTCAGAGATCGCCCGATGGAAATGGTTTTCATCCGTGCACCTAAATTAATTCCTCTAGAAAATAATGAAATTAAGGTATTAGCAACCTACCAAGATCAAATCGTTGCCGTACAAGAAAATAATGTTATTGCAGCGAGTTTTCATCCTGAACTGAGCCAAGACAATTATTTGCATCGTTATTTTATTAAACAAGTCGGATGTAGTACTGCAAAAGCGTGTTAAACATTAGATTGCCGCGCGCTACGCGCTCGCAATGACATATTTCTATTCGCGCTCGCAATGACCAAGTATA
Organism: Pseudomonadota bacterium; assembly: GCA_039805785.1. Classification (GTDB taxonomy): domain Bacteria; phylum Pseudomonadota; class Gammaproteobacteria; order Diplorickettsiales; family Diplorickettsiaceae; genus Aquirickettsiella. The sequence continues at coordinate 5,437 of JBDLTN010000102.1, forward strand.
TAATTTACTCGCAATGGCGATATTAGTTCTGCAACGCAAAATAATTCTAGTTTAATTTGCAATCATGAAATTACAGTTCCGCTTGCAATGAAAGTTATAGCTCCACTCGCATGATGAAGTTTTTAAGTCATCATTATATGGAATAGTTCAGACTTGATGTGACACAAAGGAATGAGTAAGGTTACCCGTTTTGAGAAGTCGAGACTAGATTTCCAGTTATAATACTTTCTTGCAGTTGCGCAGCAATATCTTTTAAACCGCCGGGCGAATGCGGTAGTAAAATAGTAGTACTTTTACTATTCGCACCAATTTCTTTTAAGGTATCAAAATATTGGGTAATTAACGCCAAATTCATGGTATCGGCCGCTGTCACACCAGGAATCGCTTTTTGAAATTCACCGACCGATTGCTGCAAGCCACAAATGATAGCCTTACGTTGGTTAGCGATCCCCTCACCTTGTAAACGCTTACTTTCT
>JBDLTN010000103.1:0-5907 GCA_039805785.1 Pseudomonadota bacterium
CACGTATAAATTGTGCTTTCTCCAATTCCATATTTACGCGCTAATTCAACCACTGGAACTCCCGCTCCATACTCCTTCAGCACTGTGATAATTTGGGATTCACTAAACCTTTTCTTCTTCATTTATTCAATTTGGTAGTCTGCGCTATATGGCACCTGAATTATTTGCTAATAAAAATTTTACTAAAACTCCGATTATGCATGTAAACAAATCAGATATTTGGTCTTTTTTCGATTATTAAATAATAAATTTCCAATTTTTTTTAATGATTTTAGTTCGGAAGCCAATGCACATTTATTTGAAGAAAAACTAGATAAAAATAATTATTGTGCTATTAAGGATAATATTAGTATTTTTATCGATTTAGAAAAATGAGGTCAGACCTATTCAACCTCTTTCATTGCAGAAAAAGCAAAAAAAGTTTAAACATTCTCCAAGATAATAATGAAACAAATCTCGCTCAGTTGACTCAGTACGAAATTTTAAACCATTTAGCTTTGGCCATGCTGACGTCAATAGAAGAACGACCTACTGCACAAACCCTATTAAATCTTGTAAATGGATTAAAAAAACATTTTTGTGCGCCGATGAACAATGAATATCAACATTTTATTACCCATTTACTTAACCATTCGCCTTTGAATAAAAATACAAATATTGAAAAACATTTAACCCTGGAACCAGAATCCTCCAATAAAAAAAATAGAATGTTCAGCATCCAGTAAAAATTTGTTAAAATCAGGCTTTTTCTTAATAGTCACTCATTATGTCAGGTCGTATTCAACGTTTAACCACGCATTTGGCCAATCAGATTGCTGCAGGTGAAGTAATTGAGCGGCCCGCGTCTATCGTAAAAGAACTAATTGAAAATAGCCTAGATGCGGGGAGCCAACAAATTGATATTGATATTGATAAAGGAGGAATTCAACGCATTCGTATCCGCGATGATGGTCAGGGCATTCATAAAGATGATTTAATCTTAGCTTTAGATCGTCATGCAACCAGTAAAATTCAAACCCTCGATGATTTAGAACGCATCATGACCTTAGGATTTCGCGGCGAGGCATTAGCGAGCATTAGCTCAATCGCAAGACTTAGTTTAAGTTCCTCAACCGAGACGACGCAACAAGGCTGGAAAATTACTTGCGATTATCATCAAGAATCATCTTTAGTACCCACACCTATAGCTCATGCTCGCGGAACAACAGTAGAAATCCGTGATCTTTTCTTCAATACTCCCGCTAGGCGCAAATTTTTAAAATCAGAGCAGACTGAATTTTCACATATAGAAACCTTGATAAAACGTTTAAGTCTGAGTCATTTTTCGATAGGATTTAGTTTGCACCACAATAAACGACCTATTTATCAATTGCATCCTGCCGTCGACGACATGGCAAAAGAACAACGTATTGCAACAGTATGCCATCGTTCATTTATAGAAAATGTCATTTATATTGATATGCAAAGTAGCGATTTACGTTTATGGGGTTGGATTTCATTACCTACTTTTTCACGCAATCAAAACGATTTACAGTATTTTTATGTAAATCGACGGATGGTAAAAGACAAATTAATCAGTCATGCAGTGAAACAAGCTTACCAAGACGTTCTTTATAATGGCCGTCATCCTGCTTTCATATTATTTATAGAGCTGGATCCGCGTGCCGTTGATGTGAATGCTCATCCTGCAAAACATGAAGTACGCTTTCGCGAAAGCCGTTCCGTTTATGATTTTGTCAAACAAAGTTTGCAAAAAGTTTTAAGCAACACTCGCCCAACATCACCAATAATTAATTCGTTACTTCATACAGATAAACCATCGATTGAATCCAATGAAAAAATTATTGATTCTTCCCTAAGTATAAATCCCCAACAAAGTATTCTTCCTTTACCGATAGCTGCAGATTCTTCAAATTACGCTATCGAGGCTGATGATCACACGCTCCGTGTTTCATTCCCAAAACAGGAAACCGACTTAATACAAAAAAAACCAGCTATTTTAGACACAACGTCAACAAAAGATTTACTTTGCGATCCCCCTTTAGGTTTTGCTTTAGCACAATTACACGGTATTTATATTTTGGCCGAAAATACAAAAGGTTTGATTCTGGTGGATATTCATGCTGCACACGAACGTATACTTTATGAAAGCTTAAAACGCGATATACAAAATAACGGAATAAAAACCCAATTATTATTAATTCCTATCTGCTTAACGTTATCTCGACAGGAAATGTCGGTATTGGATGAATATGCTAGCTTCTTTACTCAATTCGGCTTTGAGTTTGAAAATCTGGGCCCTGAAAGCGTCGTTATTCGCCAAATTCCAGAACCTTTAGCGCAAAATAATATAGAACAATTAGTCTATGATGTTTTAAGCGATTTGATTCAACACGGTAATAGTCAGCTCATACCTGAAAAAATTAATGAATTACTTTCTAGTATAGCTTGTCGTAGTGCTGTACGCGCCAATCGTCATATGACAATAATAGAGATGAATCAATTACTCCGAGATATGGAAAAAACCTCGCGTAGTAATCAATGCAACCATGGCCGACCTACTTGGAAACAATGGTCTTTACCCGACCTCGACCGGTTTTTTCTACGTGGACGTTAAACCCGTTATCTGCCTGATGGGCCCTACCGCTTCAGGAAAAACTAATCTGGCCATCGATTTACTTAGTTATTTAGAGTGTGAAATCGTGAGTGTCGATTCAGCCATGATTTATCGCGATATGAATATTGGCACTGCCAAACCTTCTGAGATTATCTTAAATCAAGCTCCTCATCGATTAATTAACACACATGATCCCAGCGAAATCTATTCCGCAGCGGAATTTAGGGTGGATGCTATCAATGCGATTGAAGAAATCTTAAATAAGGGCCGTATTCCATTATTAGTAGGTGGAACGATGCTTTATTTTCATGTCTTGCAACATGGGATCGCCAAGCTTCCTCCCGCAAATCCTCTTATACGTGAGCAATTAAAAAAAGAGCTAAAAGAGCTGGGATTAAAGAAACTTCACGCACGTTTAGCCGAAGTAGATCCTATTGCTGCACAACGCATCAACCCTAATGATCCACAGCGTGTCTTACGTGCATTAGAAGTTACTCAGATTTCCGGAAAACCATTAACTGAATTACAACGTACATTTACGCTCTCGTCGTTACCTTATTTATTCATTAATATCGCCTTAATTCCTGATGATAGAAACTTATTACATAAAGCGATTACCCATCGTTTTCATACCATGTTAGATTCAGGTTTCATAGAAGAAGTTGAGAAATTATTTAAGCGCGGTGATCTACACAGTAACTTACCTGCTATCCGCACGGTAGGATATCGACAAATCTGGAATTATTTACTTAATACTATTTCCTACACCGAGATGCAAGATCTTGCCATTATTGCCACACGACAACTCGCTAAACGTCAAATAACCTGGTTACGTTCTTGGCAAGAGCTCACTATATTTGTCAATAATAATAATGAAAATGTCAAAAAAATAGTAGAGCTAATAAAATTGAACTTAAACAAAAAGTCGAATAATAATTAACTATAAGTCAGTTTTTTAGTGTTATTAAAACAACTACCGCTATTATCGCACTCATCGACAGATATAAGCCAGGTATTGCAACATCAGCGGTTTTTGTTATTAAATAAACAGCCACTAACGGGGCTGTTCCGCCAAAAATAGAATACGCCAAGTTATAACTAAGCGAGCCTAAGGTATACCGCACTGCAATAGGTATTCTATCCAGTGTAAAGGCCAGCAACGGTCCTTGAAAGCTAGCCGCTAGGATTGTAAAAATAATTTGCGCAATAATTACTAAAAATAAATTAGCGTGCGCAATCATCAGATACAACGGGTAACTAAAACACATCAATCCAATGGCCCCTGTCAACATGATAGGTTTACGTCCGATCCTATCCGAAAGCCAACCAAAAAAAATATCAAAAAAGATTAGCAACAGCAATATTATTGTATTCAATGCGTGCGCATTAATTCTCGAACGACCCAAAATATCGGTAAAATAAACCGGCATAAAAATAAAAACTAAATACGTTATCAAAGCAGACAATAAGTAAAGTCCAATGAGCTGACTAATCAATAATTTATAGGTTAAAAAAATAGTTTGTATTGGGAATTTTTCAATTAAACATTGATGACTTAAATCTTGAAATGCTTTTGTTTCTGGGGTTCTAGCTCTTATATAATAGGCAATTAAACCGCTCAAGGCGGCTATAAGAAACGGCAAACGCCAAGAAAAACGGTACAACAACGGACCTTGAAAACATAAAAATACTATGAACACAATGAAAGATCCCATTAACAAACCAATCACTGAGCTTGCCCAAATTAATGCTGAATAAAAACCAGTATGCTTGGATGATATAGACTCTACAATAAAACAAGCAGAACCAAATGCTTCACCTCCTACGGCAATACCTTGCAATAATCGAAAAAAAAGTAATAAAAATGCGGCACTCATCCCGATGGCTGCATAGTCTGGAAGCATACCTATACCACAGGTTGCTATTGCCATTAGTAGGACGCTTAAACTTAACGCTTTTTTTCTACCTTGTGTATCTCCCAAATAACCGAAAAGCACAGCACCTAAAGGGCGGGCTAAATAACCTATTGCAAAAACACTATAACTCAGCAGCAAGCCTAGATTCGGTAAAGTGCGAAAAAAAATCTGTGCAAAAATACCCGCTAAATAAGCATAAAGACTAAAATCATACCATTCTAAAATAGTCCCTATACAAGCCGAAAAAAAAATCCTTTTTTGATCCTTGTTCAGCATTTTTTCCTTTAGATTTATTGAGTTTGATACCAATCAATAAATTTCTTTAATGCCTGTTGACGAAAAGAAAAATGAAAAAATTCATCGGTATAACGTAATTGCGCCAAGGTTTTATCGGAGCCTTCTGGTTTAAAGATCGCGGTAAATGGAAGTTTAGGATGCGAAGATAAATCTTCTGGCATAATAATTGTGCCGTGACAAACGCCTTCAAATAATTGGGTTTGTAAACCATCGGTATAGGCTAATTGCAAAATAAAAGAGGCTCGATTGTCTTCCTCTACCAACTTAAACAAACCTTTAAAACCTAATCCTTGAAAAACAAATTTCGATAAGGTACCAGGGAATTGATTATAAGCTGCAAAAAATAAGCCCCCATCATCTAGCAATAAAGGCTGTTGGACTCGGTTGAATGCCTTTTTCACCTTATCTGACACCACTATCTTTTGATCTAAACTCTGAATTTCATCAATCTCGATAGCATATTGTTCAATTTTGAAAGGTGGACCGATCTTATCAAAAAAATCCCTAACTTCTTCAAATTTACCTGAATTATTGGTCACATAATAAATTTTTTTGCTCAATTTCTTTTCCAAAAGCTATTTTAAGTAAAGTGATTCAACCACACGATTGGCATTATCTGCAACAAATCCAGTAAAATAATCATGCCAAAGTTTATTTTCTCCTTCTTTTTTTGGATAGCGCCATACAAATTCAATAAATCGATCGGATAGATCGATAACACCATCTGCAAGTGTTATCGATGTAGTAGCGGGCTGCGTAGAACTTTGCTCGATGCCTTTACTAGCACTGCCTTTGATCAAACCACCTTTGTTGTTCAAAGTAATATTCAAAGTCGAACTGAAAAATTGATTGCAATGTTTTAATTGATTAAAGCATTTAGATAAATGCATACTCCAAGCAAAATGATTAACTTGACGACCCATGACCAACACCCAAGCTAATAATTCATTATGTGGAATAGTTCAGACTTGATGTGACACAAAGGAATGAGTAAGGTTACCCGTTTTGAGAAGTCGAGAAACTTTAATCAAAACACAAAGGGTAACCTTAGATGCTACATAGTAATGAAAGAATAAT
>JBDLTN010000104.1:0-5828 GCA_039805785.1 Pseudomonadota bacterium
GATCCAACCTAGCACCTATCTACTCGCGTTAAGCTAAAACAGCTTAACGCGAGTTTTTTTAACTTCCGACGATTTTTTCATCATGCCATCTCCTTTAATTATTTGAAAAGAAAGATTATCCCGCAAAATGGAGTAATATAATTCAATCCTTATTAATCGAAGGTGATTAGAGAAATGTCGATTAGCAACCTTTATGCATTTTATAATAAGCTCTTAGAATAGCATTGATTCTACTTTGGTATTTAGTCTCATGCTGCTTAAACCATTCTAAAACATCATGATCAATACGCAAGGTGATACTGTCTTTTGGATGGCGCATTTCTACTTTTGCTTTTTTAAAAAAAGCATCATCCAACTCAGGTATATCAGAGTAATCAATCTCTTTATCCTTTAGCTTGTCAACGCGTTTCCAATTAGTTTTGGATTGCATTTTTAAATTTTTCTTGCTCACGTTTATTGGCCTTCCTCAAAGAAATGATACGTACACTCGTTTTAGTCGGCCGAGTAAATACGGCCACTATAACCCGTTGTTGAATAGAACCCATGCCAATATAGCGATGCTCATTGTAGTCTTTTCTTTCGTCTCGCAAAATCAACATAGGCTGTTCAAACAATTTATGAGCATCGCTAAAATCGATGCCATGTTTTAGAATATTCAATGCGTTTTTCTTCTCGTCCCACTCAAAGTACATCACGTCGTATTATGACTTTTATAGGTAAAATAAATCACATTGTAGTTACATTCTGTAGTTACGTCAAGAAAAACTTAAAATTATTACGTCATCAGCATCAAATTTAATGATGCCCTTTTTTGCGCATTGGGATAGCCAAAATAAGCGAGGACTTCAATTGAGGTATAACGCTTTTTACATTTGGGACAATGTCTGCGGCGTAAGATTTTTTTGCCTTCCTCCGTTTTGCGTGAATTTATAACGCGCGTTTTAGCATATTCACAGAATGGGTTTAAACACTTCATTGTTAGATTTCCTTGTATAACAATAAACAAAAAATTTAATCTACATAAAATTCAGCTTAGATTTTTGCTATCTATAAGCGCCGAATTGTTACTGATTGCATAAGGTAACGCCTTAAATGTTTAGGCTCGTCTTTGGTTAATTTTTGCATTCTTATTCTTTTTTGACGGATTTTTCTCCGTACCCGCAACTCTCTAACGAATGGAAAACCATTCACAAGTAACAATAAAAATTGGCGGATTTTGGAACATTTAGAACATTGGCTCATATTTTTCTCCTTTAAAATAAAAATTAATAATGTACTTATTATTCTTCCTTTTCAGTAATTAAATGCTCTTCAAACTTATTCAATTGCTTTATATTTTTTGGTCTAGGAATAGAGTTTGTAAAACCATTTAAGGAATTTTGATGTTCAATTTGGCCGGTTAAATACCGGGGTCCCTTAGTTAATTTTTTTAGTGCCCTATTCATTCGATAACGCCGTTCAAATTCCTTTTGTAAAAAGATGAGTTCTCGTTCCGATTGTTGGCATAAAAAAATCCAACCTCCCATCTCCTGAATGACATCGTGAATCAAAGCATCCGTGAATTTCACACTTTCATATTGACCCACTTGTCGAATGGCGGTTTTAACCTCAGTCCAAGCGACTAAACTTTTAGTTTCGTTATCTCCTTCAATGGCTTTTATCCAATCAGCAGGACTAGGAAAATAGCTTCTGGCATAATTAGGATTTTTTAAAAAATCCCATAACGTCGTTTCGAATTCGGCGTATGAATATTTTTTTAAACAGTTCCAATAAGTATGTAATAACAAAGCAGAAAGTTTACGATTATAAACTTCAGCCAAGACCATTAATCCTTGGGTAAATTTCTCCTGATCATGAATAGTCATAACGATTTTTTTCCTTTGACTAATAGCAAACCATGACTTTTAGGAAAATACTGATCCGATTCCAAAGATACATCCAGCCATTTTTTAGTGACATATAAATTATGATCCAACGTCATGGACGATGCATGACATGAAGTCGAAAACTGGTTTTTTTGCTGTTGGGCCTTGGACAACCAAGTATGAATATGCCGTAAAATATGTTGCGTATGTTTACGCTTATTGGGATTAGCAACATTCCAACTACGCAGCTTGTGTAACTCGTTTAACACATCAATATCATTATAAGTCTGCTGCCATTCGGCTAGTTCTTCTGGTGCGATCTGATAAACAGCCTGGTTTTCTAAAGGGATCGTCAATAGGTATTCCGTCTTCGCCACAAGCATTGGCTTAATCATTAACTTAACGAGATCTACTTGAGGAAATTGCTTTTTCTCTTCCTCTTGCTCTTGTTCCTGATCCTGTTCTTGTTTCTGTTCTTGTTCCTGATTAAAACAAGACTTCGTGCAAACCTGTTTAGCATCATTCATATCACATCGACGCAAGGTTTCGTTAAAGGCTAAAACGAAGGCTTTACCTAAGCCTTTAATAAAAGACTCTAATCGAAAATAGGCTTCATTTTTCAATGCGCATTCTGGAATTTCATCCCAATGCACTGCCCAACTTCGTACCACGTTCGGTGACTGTGGCTTGTTATATTTAATCGCATTAGGAATAAAAATGACACGCGCTTTTAGATCGGCTTTTACCAAACCTTGTGCAACTATCTCTTTTAATGCCCGTTGAAAACCAAGCAATGACCAAGCTAATTCTTCTGCCATTGCGCCAGCACCGGCACGATACAGACCAGGAATCGATGTCGTGTGTGGATTACTTAATAGATACAGAAATAAAGCTTGGCCACTCGGTTTAAGCGGTGTTAAGGATCGAAATTTCTTATCACACCAAATTCTGACATCTAACATTCGATAGCGCATAATTTACCTTAATTAATAAAAAAAAATGAAAACTTATTTGCATTACCCGTTTGTCCCGGAAATTTTATTGCACTATTTTTATTTTTTATGGCTAGATAAAACTAAACATAATTTTTGGGCCTTAGAAATACTAATGACTTGCTGATCCACCTTTTTAATCAATTCGATATTTGCCAACAACTTTATTTTTTTAGCATTTTGATAAGTGAAATGACTACCAAAACCTAAGCGATTGGCGATCAGTTGGCGTAATGGCAAACGTTTTTGCAAGCTAACTTGTGCAGCTTTATTCACAAGTCGTAGTTTTCTGGCCTCTTTTTTATGAAGATCGGATGAATTTTTTAACTTAGCCAGATCGGTCCGGTATCCTTGTCGACTCCCTAAAAATTTTTCTAAAGCGATACCAATATCAACTCGTTCACTAATCAGAAAATTTTTAATGAATAACTCACTGGAATAATGACCATTGGCTAAATCTGCTAAAGAAAGACGCCAAGCCGGTATGGTTTTTTTGTTATGGTATTTGTACAGATAAAAAATTTTCTCTCCAAAAATCAATTTATTCTGTTGATCGACGCAAATCGACCGCTGTTTATGCAATGGAATTATTGTTTCTTCTTCAGAAATTAACTCAGGTTTCTTAGGCGTAATACGCTCTAAATTAACGTAGACTAACTCACACGGCGGTAAATCAAACGCAGGTAATTGCAAATTCAAATGTTTTAAACGTTGTACAATATGGAACGGCACTAAGTCTTTCCATGGAATCTCTCCACCGGTTAAATAATCTATTTGCAAGGCATATTCTAAAGGTATTTTACTTACCCCTTTAATCCAAGCATAAACATGTTCACGATGGATACCTAATTTTCTTGCCAAATGCTTGATAGAACCTAAACTACCAATAGCTTTATCTAACATTACTTCTTGCATAAACTCACATCCTTATTTTTCGTTCTACAAAAAGTCTAAACAATACAAATTAAATTTTTTTACTTCATCATTGCGTATCGTATGCAAAGAAAATTAACACTGAGAGAGAATTAGGAACCGTTATGCAACCCCGTTTAATTCGTTTACGTGATGCACCAAAATATTTAGGTATGGATAGAAATCGATTCAATAATGAAGTACGACCTTTTTTAATTACAGTAAAAATTGGTCAACAAGGCATTGCCTTTGATCGCTTGGATCTCGATCAATGGGCCGATGGTTATAAGCAGCAGTTAGGCAAACCGGCACAACGTGCGTACCATTGGCAAGAAAATCGTACACCGAGTTTGATCAAGCAAAAAAAATCTTTAAAAAAGATTAAAAACTCGGTTGAAGAAGAATTTCAACAATTAGTTGAGCAACTAAGCAAGAAATCAAATACTATCTTGTAAGCGAATAACCCATAGTCATCAAGACGCTCACTACGTGAGCTCGCCATGACAAAATTAACAGGACTATCCAAAATTGAAACTATAGGGAGTTAATTCATGGGAAAAAAACCTATCCCTGGTCTGATTAAACGCGGCAGTATATGGCATATCAATAAGAAAATTTATGGTCTACGCATTTGCGAAAGTACTCGAACGACATCGTTAGCCGAAGCCGAATGTTATTTAATGCATCGACTTGAAGAAATTCGTCAAGCCAGCATTTACGGAATAAGGCCCACCCGTTATTTTCGGCAAGCTGCCATTAAATTTTTAACTGAAAATCAACATAAAGCCAGTTTGCATATGGATGCACGCTTGCTTAAGCAATTAGATCCTTTTATCGGACATTTACCCTTAACATCAATTCACCAAGGTAATCTACAAACGTATATCCAAACCCGTAAAGATGCGGGCGTAAAAAATCGCACTATCAACTGTGGTTTACAAGTCGTACGTCGCATTTTAAATCTTGCGGCACAAGAATGGTCAGACGAAAACGGTCTCAGTTGGTTAGCGACTGCAGCAAAGATTCGTTTGTTAACGGAGAAAAATAAACGACTACCTTATCCGTTATCTAAAGATGAAGAACAATGTTTGTTAGAACATTTACCAAATCATTTAATGCAAATGGCGATCTTTGCCATGAATACCGGTTGCCGTGATCAAGAAATTTGTCGTTTACAATGGCAATGGCAAATCGCAGTCCCCGAACTGGGTACCTATGTGTTTATTATTCCTGCAAGCTTCGTTAAAAATCGGCAAAATCGACTCGTTGTTTTAAATCAATCAGCCAAACAAGTGATTGAAACCCAACGCGGTCAACATCCAGAATTTGTCTTCACTTATCAAAATAAACCTTTAACCCGCATGCTGAATTCTGCTTGGGTAAATGCACGAAATAAAGCCAAACTACCCCAGCTACGGGTACATGATTTAAAACATACCTTTGGTCGGCGTTTACGCGCCGCAAATGTAAGTTACGAAGATCGACAAGATCTATTAGGTCACAAAAGTCAACGCGTGACCAGCGATTATTCAAATGCAGAACTTGCCAATCTTATTGCAGCGGCAAATTCTATTACATCTCAAAATAGTAGTACTGGTATCCTCACATTATTGACCGCTACAACCTATGAACGCATCCATACTTAGATAAAATTAATTTGCAAAGTGCATCAATTCTTAGGACTCATGGTTGATCTGTCTTTTCGAGCGCAAAATACAAAATATAAATCGGTCATTGCGAGCATGTAACGCGCGGCAATTCAACAATTTCTTCTGAATCTACCCTATAGAGCAATTATCGATAACACCACCGCAACCAGACGCCCCTTTTTTTCTATGGCAGCAACAAACCCTACCATAAATTCTATTTTTTTATTCCAGAAAGCTATGATAAATTATTTATATCATAAATAGAAAATATTTAGTAAAAATCTATTATATAAATTCATACTATTTATGTTTTCAACAACAATAACAATAAAAAAGATGTAAACCTCCCAAACTTACCCCAGTTTTTAAATAGAGGAATTTTTATTTAGGCATTGAGAATAGTATATGGG
>JBDLTN010000105.1:0-5529 GCA_039805785.1 Pseudomonadota bacterium
ATGTCTAAGCCAGTATGAAGAAAAGTTTAATAATGTCAAATTAGTAGAATCCAATGATATTGAAAAAATAAAATCTGAAATTTTGGTTTTATTTGATAGTATAAAATCATTTAATCCACTAGAAAAATTTGTTGAAATTTTGGATAATGAATTATGTTCTCTTAGTCAAAGATTATATGATCTTTATAAACTTAATCACGCTGAATTGCAAAAACAACAATATAATTTGCTTGAGCTTATAAAAATTACCAAAGATAAATTGACCCAACATGATAAAGAAAAATTATCTCGGTCAACAAGTAAATGTGCCATATTAAAGCATGATAAGATTAATATGATTAACACTAAAATTAATGCATTGATAAATAATGAGTTAGAGCCAAATGACACTGATATTAATTCAAGGATGATTGATAATATTTCAGAACTAAAGCAAACAATCAATGAAGCGAAAACTATTTTATCGGAATACCGAGGTATCTCTTTGTTACGATGCTTTGCTACGTTATGGGGTGGAGGAAAGGTAACCAGTCAGTTGTTGGTTGAAAATTTAGAAAAACAGCTGGCAGATTTGCAAGACAATACCAATAGACTTCCGCTGAAATTATAAGTGCTTGCTAAGTTAAAAAAGGACTTTTAAACTGTCTTTTTTATTTCAATGAGATTAATAAGAAGATGCGGATTTTTAACCTGGATACCCTATTAAGTTTGGCTTTTTATCCCGATGGTAATAAGAAACGCAATCGGAATAGCCAAGAATATCGTTTGAATATTGATCAATATAGCAAGAATGGTAGCGATGAGACTGATAGCGGCACCATAAAAAAACATTTGAAAAATTTAAAGGTTTTATGCTTGGGTGTAGCTTCTGAATCTGAAAATTCACAAAATAAATTGGTTTCTGTGAAACTTCGAATTGATGAAAAGAAGAAATACAAACTTAAAAAAGAATTTCAATCGCCTAATGAGTGTAACCCATTACCCATTATCTTATTTTACAAGAAGAAAAAAGCTAAAGCCAACTTACAATTAACTGATATTTTAAATTCCTTTTTTTTACAAGTTATTACCTTATTTGATCAGAAAAATTCAAGGCTAAAAAGATATGGATTAAATAAAAAGGCTTTTATCAATATTGAAAATAAATATCAAAACCAAGTTAAACAAATCGCTGAAAATGTTTTTAAAAAAATAGAAAATGACCGTCAAGAAGTAAATATAATTGGTTTATTTATAGATCCTTATTTCATTAGAAAAGAGTATAATGAACTTGTTTTAAATGATACTAGGCCTGCAGATACGCTTCCAAGAAAAAAGAAAGATATTCAACAACTAACGTTTGAGAATAATATTAATCAAGAAACTGCTCATTTGAATACTGATTGTTCTACTATTAATGATCTTTTCGATGAATCCTTGTTTTTAGATCAATTATTTTTCCAGCCTATTCAAAATGAAGTAGAAAATACTTCTAAACCCTCAGAAGAAATGGATAAAAAAGAATTTAATCTTACTCAGTTGGATTCATCGGATAAGACTTCTGACTTTTTAAATAGTAATACGCTTGTGGTTCAAGACCCAAATGCCTTTACCTGGAATCACAAGGCTAAAGAGAAAATTAAAACTTTATTAGAAGAATATCAAAAGTATTTGCAAAAAAGTTATTTTTTCTATGATGCAAGTATAACTAAGTGTAAACTTGCCATGACGAATGATTTATTGAATGAGCTTAAGAAGCCTACATGCCAAGCTTTTTTTCAACTAACTCATCAAGCTGATACAAAAAATATTCTAAACAAGCATCGTAATTTTTTATTTTTTTCCATTTTTAGTTATTTGTTTAATCAACACAAACAAACACGGGGAGGGGTATTATTAGAAAATATTTGCGTTAATATAAAAGAGGATAATTATATTCGTTTTTGTGTTTAATAATTAAAATAATAAAAAGGTTAATTATGAAAAAAAGTTATTATTTAGATAATACTAATATTTCTTCTACTTTTACAGGAACTTATAAAAAATTAGATAGTTTTAATCCAGTAACTATTCAAGAATCTGAAGCAAAAAAGGTTAATAACACTTTAGATTCCGATTTAACTAAAAAATATTCCGAGATAAAAAAAGTGAGACATTTTTTAAAACGTTTTACCCAATTTTTCTCAATAAAAGATCCGTCTTATAATAATGGAAGTAAAATTTGTAATGATGAATTTAATTTTTATAACGATAAGAAACTTTAACTAAATTTAAATTATATATTTTTTAGCGATATAAACTAATATTTAAAGTGATAAGTGTTAATAATAACAATGCAGCTATGGCATTATGTGCCATTGCGATAGGTAAAGGTAATATCCATAATACATTTAAACTGCCTAGAATAATTTGCAAAAATATTAAACACATTAATAAAACTGCGACGCTGCGTAAAAAATTTTTTTTGGTTATACTTAAAAGCTTATAAGCCAGTAAACCTAGGAAGACCCCGGTAAATACTGCCATTATTCGATGACTCATTTGTATCGCGGTGCGTGCATTAGATGATAAGACGCCCCCTTCATAATTAATACCTTTATTTAACCAAAGATGAAAAGCCTCAGAAAAATTCATCATTGGCCACCACTGGCCTTGGCATCTGGGAAAATCTGGACAAACAAATGCAGCGTAATTAGCACTGGTCCAACCGCCGAGAACAATTTGTATAATAAGTAATAATAATCCTAGGATTGCCCAAGGTTTTAACCTTTGTTCTGATGCTGAAGATGGTGTTATTAGAGGTTGGTTGAGGCGTAGTATGAGTAGCCAAAGCATACTTATTAATGCTAAACCTCCCAGTAAATGCGACATTACTACTAAGGGATGCAAACGCAAAGTAACTGTCCATTTTCCTAACATACCTTGTAAGAACAATAAGAAGAGTAAGCTCGTTGCTAGCCCTACTGGTTGTTGAGGAAGTTTATTTTTATAAATAATTATGACAACCGACGCAAAGCATAACATGACTAAGGTAGCGGCTGCATAGCGATGAATCATCTCTGGCCATGCTTTTTCAGGTATTAATATTTGTCCTGTATATGGTCCGTTAGTTAATTGCGTGGTTTGCTGAGGTAAGGTCAACTTTCCATAACATCCTGGCCAGTCAGGACAGCCTAATCCTGCATCTTTCAAACGCGTGTATGCACCGAGTTGGACGACAATGATAGCCAATAAAAATGCAATATATAAAAAATATAAGGCTGATTTGTTTTCTGATAGCATATTTCTATCCTGTTGTTGAAATTGTTAACAGTCGCATTAAATCTTGGTAGATATCTTCACCAACTGCATTATTTGGATAATATAAAATAATTTTTCCCGTAGGGTCCGAGAGAAAATAAGCTGCTGCTTTAAAATTTTTTATATTCAAGGTAGATGAAATTTTTTGGAAATGTTCTTTAGATAGAGTGTAAACCAATAAATCTCCCGCTTTACTTGAAGCGAATTGCATCTGTAATGGAGTATCATTTGCTAGAATTAAGCCATATTGGACTTGATGCCGATATTTACCTAATGCCAAAATTATTTGCCGCATTTTATAAAGATTTTTTTGACATAATTCATCACAGGGAGTGAGTGTCAGATAAAGCAGCAACCAATTAGCTTTAAGTGAATGAAGTGGTGGTTTATTGGGAATTAATTTTAATTGTTGTAAATTTAAATTTGCAGGGATCAGAGTCCCTTTATTGACGGTTTTATGGTGTAACCAGTTTGGGTTTTTATTAAAAAGTATAGCAGCTATTATTATCGGCATTAAAAATATGAATAATAATAATCCCAAAATAAATAGATAGTTTCTTGATTGGTGTTTCTTCATAATCGATGTAGATGTACCAGAAAAAAGGCAATAATTAAGGTTATGCTTAAGCCGAACCATTGAAATGCATAAGCATAATGTCGGCTAGCAGATAAAACTATTGGTTGCCAATGTGGGGTAAAGCCGTAAGCTGATTTTGTATTAATGACAACTATAAAAGCTTGAAAATTATTTTTTTTTAGAAATTCTGGATTAATAGTTTGTATTCTCTTGGGCCATGTCGTTTCATAGGGTGATTTAAAACTAAAGGTATTGTTAGGAAATACGATCAATCCCTGGAGGTTTATTTGATTACTAAAAGTAGGTATTATTGGAAGTTGTTTCCTATCCTTACCTTGAGGTACCCAGCCTCTATTCACTAATATGACTTTTTTTCCATCGTTCAATTTAAAAGGGGTGAGAATTTCATAACCTACTTGATGTGAATAGATTTTATTTTCTAATAAAAAAGTATGTTGATTATCAAAATAACCTTGCATAGTTGCAGGAAAATAATTTTTTTCTAATTTAAGATCATTTTTTTTATTGATATTGATGGGCATTGCGATTGATCGTTCTGAAACTTGTATTTGAATATGTTTTTTGAGATCACCTCGATGCATTTGCCATAGTCCTAAATAGAAGAGTAGCGGAAATAAAAAAATTACGAGCAAACTTGGAAAAAAAGTTGGTGAAAAGCAGTAACTGTTAAATCGGATATAAATAAAATTTTTTTTCATTGTTCAAAAAATACAAAAAAAACTTAATGCCCAGATTGCGGCAAGGAAATCCCACCACCAAATAGCGGCGTCAAAGGAGAATGCATTTTTTTCTAGCAAATTTTTCTTATACAGGCGAAAGCACAAAATACATAAAAATAAAAATGCGGCGAGGATATTTATCAAATGTAATCCCAAAAAGGCGATTAAAAAGCTTCCATAAACACCACTTTTAGTAATGATATGTGCGTGAGTGAGCTGGATGAAATAGTAGCTTTGCGATATTAAAAACAGAAACGCTAAAAAAAGCGCAATACCAAAGGTAAGACGACACAATTTATAGCGCATTTTTTTAAAATGATACCATGCATCTGTTAAAAGCAAAGCACTTGCTAATAATATGATTAAATTAATAAGTGGAATTTGGCGGATTGCAGCTAAGCTCAGTGTGCTCGCTGAGGCGGTAGCGCTAGGCGGTTTTAGTAGTGGCCAATGTTTCGCAAAGTCTGGCCAAAGTAAATAATGGGTTAATTGTGAGGCATCGCCGCTTTGCCCAGCAAGCCATGGTGTAATCGAGAATCGTACATGAATAATAGAACCTATTAATAAACCAAACAAAAATAATTCAGAGATTAAAAACCACAACATACCCCAGCGAAAGGTCTTATCCATTTGTTGACTGTATAATCCCGCATTACTTTCCTTGGTAACGTTCCACAACCAGCCACTCAGCATAAATACTAAGCCTGCTATGCCGATTATAAACGCAATAAGTCCCCAGTATTTATCTAAATTTAGTGAGCCAAAAGCTAAAAAGAGTAATGCCAATGCACCTATGATGGGCCAAGCACTTTGCTCGGGCACATAATATGAGGAATCTTTATTTTTCATCAGTGTTTGTCCTTTAACATGATTGAGTCTTATTCTATATGAAACGTTGCTATTAGTTATAATCTAAAGATTATATTTTTTAAA
>JBDLTN010000106.1:0-5485 GCA_039805785.1 Pseudomonadota bacterium
TGCATTTGTCGCGCACTTAAGTAGAGATCATCACTGCCATCATCCGGAACTAAAAAACCAAAACCATCGCGATGACCAATAACCCGGCCGCGCACCAAATTCATTTTATCGGGCAAACCATAACCTTCGCGACGTGTTAACACTATCTGTCCATCACGTTCCATCGCCCGTAAACGACGCCGCAATGCTTCTTGGCGTTCGGGATCTTTTAAACCTAAACGTTGATTCAGTTCATCGCGTTTTACCAGATGCCCACATTTTTTCAAAAAATCTAAAATATACTCGCGACTAGGAATGGGATTATCATATTTACTGGCTTCGCGCGCCGCATAAGGATCAATAATACGTTTCGATTTTTTTGACATAATAATTCTAAATTAATGAAATGAAGTAGCACTGAAAAAACAAAAACCTTTCCAATGCGAACTCAGGATGTTGGCTAGCGTCATCCATCCTAAAGCTAAACTTGAATCTGGATGCATAATTTTCTTTGTTGAATTTAGTATATAACATATCTTAACAAATCATAAACTGTCCAAGATTGACGCCCTACTTCGGTAGTCACCCAACCGGCTAATATCGTCAGAAAATCAATCGATGCAATAGATTGAGAGCCTTTTGCCCATGCTTTAAAAATACATAGACTTTAAAATAGAGAAACTTTAATCTAAGCTTTTAAACCTAAAAACAAACAGGAGATAACAATGCCAAAAGCTGGAAACGAGCCAAGAGAAAAAATCGTAAACGAACAATATGAAATTGAAATAGGTATGTTTGAGTCGAAAAAAGGAGCCTCTGTTTTCGTAACACCTTCTTGCGTAACTCCACTCTACATCGCGGAAGAAGATCTAGAAAATATTAAAGAAATTATGCACTATCTTACAGAACATGCTGATAACAAGGATAGCACTGATTTTGAAGAACGTGTAACCGATCTCATTCGAGTGATACCCGATGGTCTAATCCGTGAAGATATCATACGAAACCCCGCACTCTTAAACACCGTTATCGAACGGGTTGAAAGTGTCAGTATGCTGCTCAAGGCAGGCATGCCCATGGTTAATTTATGTGTTGATCGTAATCGAAAAAAGGTTAATTCAAAGACAGAGATTGTCGATGATAGCAACGTCAAAGCCCTTGAAAAAAAATATACAAACTTACAGATTGTGAGCATTTCCCAAGAACAATATGATCACTATAAAGAACAAGTCTGTGCCGCTAGTTATTGTTATAGCGATACTCATATACTCAAAGGTGTTAATGCCACACAAGTCAACGCACCAAAAGATAAACCGAACCCCTGGAATATACTCGAAGGTGAAGCAATTAAACTGCCTGTTGCCAAGTTAGATGAATTGCTCCACACAATGGGTTTACCCTCTTTAGAAGATATGGCGGAAAAGAAAGAAGCTATAGCGGAAAAGAAAGCGGTTGTATCAACCGATCCTGCAACATTTTCCAGCAATCGAAATCTACTCTTTACGCCAGCAGCCAATGAAGGATCTGCTCAGCAAGAATCCAAGCCTTCTTCAACAACGTATCGACATACTTAATCTTAACAGGCTCATCAAACAGTCAGATCCGTTTCTTATTTTAAACCTGCGCTTTTGATGAGCCTGACTATTTTTTTATCGAAAATCTCCAAACTGGGCTTGTAATATACTCACGGCCGCCAAGCCCGCGGTTTCTGATCTTAAGACACGCGGCCCTAGCTGCATTGGATGATAATCCGCAGCTCGAGCACATTTTAATTCATTTTCTGACCAACCGCCTTCGGGTCCCACCAGTATCGCGACACTCTGACAACTCGGCAAAGAATTGATCGATTGTTTAGCACCGGGTTGTAAAATAATCCGCTGATCCGCTTTGATCGCTGTCGTAGCGAGATCAAAGGTCATCGGATTTTCTAATTTCGGCAAACGCGTTCTTCCTGATTGTTCACAGGCAGCCAGCATCACTCCCTGCCAATGTAAACAACGTTTTTGCCAACGTTCCGGCGCTAACTTCAGTGTACTATGCGCTGTTAATAGCGGAATAAAACGGCTAACCCCTAATTCCACTGCTTTTTGCAGCATATAATCCATTTTTTCAGATCGCAGGACCGCTTGGGCTAAGGTCATTTGCAACGGAGATTCACGATTCACCGCTACAAACTCACCCAGTTTTACTGTCACAACGCTTTTAGTCAGTTCAATAATAGTCGCATGAAATTCACCGGCTTTTCCATTAAACACAATGAACTTATCATTAACCTGCAAACGCAATACGCGAATTAAATGACCTGAGGCCTCCTTAGAGAGATTGATTATTTGTCCAGACTGTGTAGCTTGTGGTTGATAGATACGAGTTAGACGCATAGAATACTTAACGACCTCATGTAATAGTATACTGATAAATTTTTTATGAAAAAGATTAGTGTCATTATTTTAGCGGTTTTTTTGAGCAGTTGTGCTAGCTTTACGCAAACGATTACGCCCCTGCCTCAGCCAAAAATAGTTAATCACTATCTTCCTTGGGCACAACGTAAAGCACAATTGAATGCTATACAGAATTTTCGTGTCAATGGCAATCTTGCCGTACACGAAACCTCCGGCCATGGTGTCAATGCTTCATTTAGCTGGGAACAGATCGGTACTCATTATCAACTCAACTTCTTTGGACCTTTAGGCACACAAAGTTCGGTACTCACTGGCAACCCCTATCGCGTCAGTTTAACGACGCATCAAAAAACCTATCATGCAAATACTCCAGAACAACTGTTACATGATCAATTAGGCATAAATTTACCGGTATCACATTTCTATTATTGGTTACGAGGTCTACCCGCTCCTGAATCGCGTTATACCACCAATCTCGATGCTTATAATCGTCTCATGCAACTCCGCCAATCCGGTTGGCGGATTGTCTATCAGCATTTTACGAATATTGGAAAAATTGATTTGCCGGATCGCATCAAACTTTCCAATTGCCAATGGCAAGTCCGAATTAAACTTAACCAATGGGACATTAAATAATAAACGCCTTGTCAAACATCCAAAGCTGTGAGTAAAACCATGACCTATTGGCCAGCCCCTGCTAAATTAAATCTTTTTTTACATCTCACTCGGCGTAGAGCTTGTCACTATCATGAACTTCAAACCGTTTTTCAACTCGTTGATTACTGTGATGAACTCAGTTTTACCCCCCGCAACGACCCACAAATAAACTGTACTTGCTTATCATTACTGGATCCGGTCACTGCAGCCATCATTCCCGATGAAGATAACTTAGCGATCCAAGCGGCACAGTTATTACAAGCTAAAACTAAAGACGCACCCGGTGTGGATATTCTGATAAAAAAACGAATTCCGATAGGCGGTGGTTTAGGAGGTGGTAGTTCAAATGCGGCCACCACACTCGTGGTATTAAATCATTTATGGAAATTGCATCTCCCTTTAGACGAATTAATCAACTTAGGTTTAAGCCTCGGCGCCGATGTGCCCGTATTTATTCAAGGTAAAAGTAGTTGGGCAGAAGGAATAGGCGAAAAATTATATTCCATCACATTACCTGAACAATGGTTTGTAGTAATGATTCCGCCTATAACAATTTCGACTGCAAAACTTTTTTCACATCCACGATTGACATACAACACAACACCCATCAAAATACAAACCTTTTTAAGCGGATCATTAACTACACAGAATGATTTTGAACATATCGTTAGGCAGGATTATCCGGTGATTGCCGAAGGCTTAGACTTCTTAAATCATTATGCTCCTGCTCGCTTGTCAGGGACCGGAGCGTGTATTTTTGCCACACTACCGTCAAAAATAGCCGCTGAAACATTACTAGAAAAAATTAAAACGCCTTTTCGAGGCTTTGTATGTAAAGGGTTAACCACTTCACCTTTACAACAAATAATGAAAAATTGGGGTGTCGCCAAGTGGTAAGGCACCGGGTTTTGATCTCGGCATTCCTAGGTTCGAATCCTAGCACCCCAGCCACACCTATCCATCCTTTTTATTTAACGCATGAGGTTATCTGTGTCTGAAATGATGCTCTTTATGGGTAATGCCAACCGACCTTTAGCTGAAAAAGTAGCTAAGCATTTAGGCAAGGAATTAGGTAAGGCCACCGTCGGTCACTTTAGTGACGGTGAAATCATGGTAGAGATCTTAGAGAACGTCAGAGGACAAGATGTCTTCATTATGCAACCCACTTGTCCGCCAGTTAATAACAATCTCATGGAGCTCATCATTATGGCCGACGCTTTACGTCGTGCCTCGGCTAAACGAATCACAGCCGTTGTTCCTTATTTTGGTTACGGCCGTCAAGATCGACGCATTCGTTCCTCACGGGTTCCCATTACCGCACGCGTCGTTGCTGATATGATGACCGCGGTGGGTATTAGTCGTTTACTCACTGTGGATCTGCATGCCGATCAAATCCAAGGTTTCTTTGATATTCCCGTGGATAATGTCTATGCCACACCGGAAATCTTACGCGATATGGAAGGTCAACAACTTTATAAAAGCAATGAACAATTAATAGTGGTATCACCCGATGTCGGTGGCGTAGTCAGAGCGCGCGCTATTGCGAAACGGTTTAATGATGCCGATATTGCTATCATCGATAAGCGCCGTACCGGCCCGAACAAAACCGAAGTCATGCATATTATAGGTGAAGTTAAAGATCGCAATTGTTTACTCGTCGATGATATCGTCGACACGGGTGGGACATTGTGCTTAGCCGCCAAATCCCTAAAAGAAAATGGCGCCCATTCCGTCATGGCCTATTGTACGCATCCGGTATTATCGGGAAATGCGATTAACGATATTCAAAACTCCTTTATCAATGAACTCGTCGTCACCGATACGGTACCCTTAAGCGATGAAGCTAAACATTGCAAAAAGATTCGGCAATTAAGTCTAAGTGATATGTTAGCAAAAACCATTTGCCGAATTAATTCAGAAGAATCGGTAAGTTCAATGTTTGATTAATCCTTTAAACGAAATAACGATATTTTTTAATTAAAAAATATCGTTATTAGTTATATGTCTTAAGTTTTATAGTTTACTGAATGGTTGAACTCTACATTTTTTGGTGCTTTTAGGTCTTGAGATTCACCTTGCACGTTTTTATTACAAGAAAAAAGTGGTGAAGATAAAGCTAGGACAGGATTCAGTTTTTTTAATGATAAATCTGCAGAGGTGCTGCCATCCTATAGGATGGCGCTTAAGAAAAGATTAAACATTTAATTTCGATTAATTACAATGCTTGTTTCAATGAGCTTAATTATTTTTAAGAATCTATGCATCAGAAGTAAAGCAGTGTAAAAGTCATTTATATAATTCTGGAATTCTTGATTTTAATATTATGTGTAGTGGTTCAAACTTAATGTGACAGTTACCCGTTTTTTCAGTCGTGCTTACTGTCAGTTGAAGTTAAGACTGTCAACTTTTTCCTGCCAGATTTTTTTACCCTCAAAAAATGTTTCTATCGG
>JBDLTN010000107.1:0-5450 GCA_039805785.1 Pseudomonadota bacterium
CAATAATTTTCGTAGGTTATCAAAAGATTATGAAATAACGACTTCTTCGGCTGAAAATTACGTCATTATCGCTCATTTTTTTGGACTTCTTAAACGGATAAAATAGCATGAAGACGGGTTCTTACTTCTATCAAATAACCATTCATCCTGAAAAACTAAGCCTGCTTTATACAGGCTTTATTTTTTTGTGTTCTAAATTAAAGTCGTGCAACAACTTAAATTTCACTTTAAGCAAAAAACTTATAATGTTTATGCATTATTATCTAAAAAATAAATTAATTTTTTTGTTAAGGATCTCTTAAGTTTTAACTCCTACGATGGGAAATATTTTTTAATCGTTTGGAGGTGCTTATATGTCAGGTAAAAATTCGAAATCACCCGTAAAAAAAAGACATGAGTTTTTCTTATCAATTTTTGAGGGTAGATTTTTTGATTATTTAAATAAGCAAAACTTTGAGGAATTTTTAAATGGAATGCTAGATTATTTTTCAGAGAATAAAAATGAGAATAATTTTAACTTAATTATAAATGTAAACGAAACTTTAAACGAAACGCTCCGTGCTAACTATTCTAATAAATATACCAATATTTTAAACTATCTAAACCAAGGTTTAAATAATATTAAAAACAATTTACCTTTAGATAACAACATATTGGTACGTAGATTTAATTTGCTTATAAGAACAAACATCCAAGAACTTTACACTGATAATACTAATAGTCATGAATTCTATGAATTGATTTTTTCTTCAATAAATGTAACGAAAAATGCTATTCAATTTTCACGCACAGATCGTAAAAAAACGCCTGTTAATGATACCGTCTTCATGTATCTATTTAGTGAAGTTAGTTATTTTGGAAAGTTAGTTTTGGATTTAAGAAAAAAAGATCAGGAACATAATAGCATTGCAATGGATGTAGTCAATTTAATAAAAAATTCCACGGAATATTTAACTAAAGATCAAGTAAAACAAATATACTATGCATATATCAGTAAATTTCATTTCGGAATGGATGATATAGAAGAGGCTTGTAAGGAGTTTTTCGGTACCGATGATTGTTATTATCCAGAATCGGCTGCCGAACAATACTTTGCTATCAAAAATGGAAGATTTCCTCTAAATACTTCAAAAGCATATGAAGTGTCAAAAGAATTATATTCTCACACTCGTACCATGCACTCAGAGTCAATTGTTCACGATGAAACTGAATTAGTTAATTTTTTAAAGTATTTTACAGACGATGTAACTGCTAAAAATTCTCACCATAGTGGAATTTCAGATGATATGGTAGATTATCTTAGTCTATGGATTAACACACTACCTAATAATTTTAAAGCAATTAATCCTAGCCTTAAATTTTATACTCTTTTATATGATTTAGTTAAGAATGTCATAGCTGATCCGCATTTTAACGCACGTAAATTTCACTTAATAAAAATAGCTATAGAGACATGTTTAGATTTTATGAATGAATTAGTAACACAAGGCAGTGACTATGACTATGTTGTAAAATCTTTTGCCAGTCTTTTTAATCAGATATATAACAAGGAACAAATCCCAATTGAGTTTAAATTAGAATATGTCGAAGAGCTAACTCAAATAGGCTTAAACTGTTTACAAGCTGCTGCTTGTAATGCAAGTTTAGTATTAGGGGAATTCACAGAAGTATTCGGTTTACTGATTCATAATACAAAAAAAATCGAAATAAATAAAATAGAAGAAGCGACACAACAACTTGTTAATAATGCTACACATATAATTCCTGCATTGAGATTAAAAGAAATCGGAATAAATTTTATCAAACAATATACAGATGGGACGCAAATAACCGAAAAATGTGCTCGTTTATTTAATTTTACTGGTTGCCAAGCATTAACAACTATCGATCCTATTATTCCTGATACAATCACAGCTATCCCACCTGCAAATACGACGCTTGCCCCTGCGATCAACCAGACATCCTCTCCTATCTTAGCAAATAAAACTGACACAGAATTACCTGTAACCCTTAATACCACAGCCATTGATTATGCTAATAACGACACTATTACAAATCAAACCAACCCGCATAGTACTGAACAAAATACCGTTCCTTCTATAATTCCTTCCACAACTGAAATCACTACAAGCCTTGCACATGGAGTTGGAAGCGGTTTGATTAATGCTATCGCTCAAGGTCTTTCCATGTGGTTACGTGAGAAGGGATACGGAAAATCGACTTTGTCGGCTCTCTCACTGAGTCTAGCTAGCAGTATTCTTCAAGCGAGTTACATGACTACTTTCCCACTCATGTTGTCAAAATTGAATACACTGGTTGCCGAAGGTAATGAGGAGGAAGCGCAAGCACAATGGGGAATAATGACAACGATGCTACCTCCCTTTTTCACGACCTTAGGTTTAAGCCTTGGATTGCAATTACTTAATTATCTCAGCAAAAATTATTTATCTAAACAACCAACACTTAAAGGTTTAGTACAAAGTATTCCTACCGTGGCTAGCTTATGGAGTTTAAGTAGAAATCTAATTCCAACTCTGATTAACCTTGGAACCTCCTATGTCGTAAGTACCATCAGCTTAATCGGATTTAATCGATTCTTATCCGTCAGAAATCAACAACATGGTATCGATACCTTCAATCCTAAAGTAACATATCACGTTGAAAATGATGACATTGAATCAAAAAAATTTCTAAATAATCAGAAAAGCGAATCTCCAACTAAGGTAAACAAGAAAAAATATAATTTTATTACTGAAAATAAATTAAATCTCATTAGAGCTTATTTAAATATACTCGTTATTCATTTATCGGGAGTTTACTCAATATATCAAAAGCAAATTGAACTTTTAAATTCAATAAATAGTCAGGAATCAGAGATAAAATCTCTTAGAACAAAATATTCTAATTTTTTAGAAAATATCGAATCTAATTTAAAATCAATCTTAATTACTTGGCTTGAATTAGGCATGTTGACAATTCCAAATTTTCAAGAAATATCCTATACACAAGCTATTCAAACTGCTAAAGAAAATCTAAACACCATTTTTGCAAATGGTGTCACTGAAGATGGAAAATTAGGCCTGGGAATTAAGCTAGATGAAAATCTTGCTGATAATTCTGATGCAGGATTAAACGGCTATTCGGTCTTTTTATCAAAATTTATATCCGATTTTCTAAAAGAGGAAGAAAAAGGTTGCTTAGCTAAATTTTATGATAACCATAATAAAGCTTGTAAAGATTTTAATACAGAAACAGAACTTGCCGAAGATAAAGAAGTTGGTAAATTTCATTTGCGAACTATGCAAACTAAGCAACTTTTAGAACGTTTTAAGGTAAGTCTTTTGCAGATAATAGGCCTCCCAAATGAATCTAGTCGCCTTCATGAAAGTGCCTTGCCAGAAATAAATCAAATACAGTTTTATTTAGACCGTATTTTAGAGGAATTTAAACAAATAGAATCTCAATATTCGCTTATTATGCAACAAAAGAAACATCCCTCCTCTCAAAATACAACAAATGGAGACTCGAAACATTTAAGAGAAAATCCCATAAATAAAAGTTGTCGTCCGATAACTATCCATGGAAACAATATATCTTTCCATAGAATTTCGTCTGGTGATGAATCAACTACTTCTAATAAATCCACTTCATCCGGCAGTAGTAAAGTCAATAGTGAATGTGACAATGCAGAATATCAAGAACAACGTTATTTGATAAACCCAACTTTTAAAGCCCTTTAACTTTCTCTTAACCAAAAAGCCTGCTGAGCAGGCTTTTTTTTATTTATGCTTTAGCCCTGTAAAATATTGCGATAATCGATGGGTAATTTTTTTAAATCGAGTTGATTAAAAAACAAGGAATAGCACATCCAACAACTCAATGCCGCTAAATCACGAAACTGATGGGGCATATGATACGGTTTGACCAGTAACCCTTCCTCAAAGAGATGCGCAAGTAAACGTTGATCCTCTAAACTGGTTTTGCCAACAAATAATAAATCGATTCTATCGACTAAGCCTTGCTCGACGGCTAAACGCAAATAATTATAGATTAAGATAAAACCTTTGCTATAAACCAGATCCTTAGTAAATGGGCCTAAGGTCGGTAAGCTGCCGCGAAAGATTCGCACACTACTTTTATAACTTTCTTCCGGTGTATGCGCTTGCTCAAGAAAAAAATTAAATACCTGCAGGAAATCCGCGCCCTCTTCCGCCATCGCAATCCCAGTAACCCGATCCGTCAATTTCTTAATGCGCATTGGCGAAGAAACAAAATGAAATAATTCCATGCAAATCGCCAAACCTTCTTGATTAGCAATCGCTGAAGGCGGTCCTTTTCCTAAAAAGGTACAAATCGGTTGATGCATACCATTCAATGTTGTGCCCATATGCACCCAACCTTCGTGCACTTCTAAAATACGTAGATCACGTTCGCTAAATAAGGCATCTTGTCGAATCTTGATGGTTTCCGCGCCAGCTGCTGCATCGGCTACGATGCCATCACTAATAATCACCCATTTTTTCAGTTTAGGCTTTTCCAGCTTAGTCTTATCAGACTTATGTTGCTTAAAATAAAGGGATAAACGATGATTCAATATT
This sequence comes from Pseudomonadota bacterium, assembly GCA_039805785.1. GTDB lineage: Bacteria > Pseudomonadota > Gammaproteobacteria > Diplorickettsiales > Diplorickettsiaceae > Aquirickettsiella. Next base: position 4,599 of record JBDLTN010000107.1, read on the forward strand.
TCTGCGGCTTGTTGACTATCATAACGTTTCTCATCCAGTTCATTGAAGGTTTTATCCTTAATATTCATCAATGCTTGTGAAACACTCGGCACTAAATCTTTTAAGCGCGGTGCGTTGACATAAAAGGCATCATCGGCACTACCATACAATTCTTGGGATAACGCACTAAATTCTGGCGTGCCACGTGCCGCTAACAGGTCCAAAACATCCTGATATTCTCGACACATGCGCAACATAATGTTACCAATACTACTTATTTGTCCGACTTCACGATTAATATCGCGTTCAAGCGCTTGAAATTCTTCACGTTTTTTATGAATATCAAACGCTAATTTATTTTTTTGATAATAGTCGGCATCAACCTTCGGCAATTGTTTACATTTCTTTTTAAAAAAATCTTCCTGAATCTCTGGGCCCCATTTAATACTATCTAAAATCTTTATGGCGTCTTGTGCCTGCACGATACGATCCGATAATTCACGTAAACGCACACGATAAGCCTTTTCATAACTTTTCATCTTCCACTCCCTGAGCTTTATCGGTTATAAAGCCTAAACTCCTTATCAATAGTTAGCTTAAATTTGCTAAAATATCCTACTTTTTTCCTTGCATCGCAGTTTTCACCGCTAACATTATCTACAAAGCTTAAATATTTATTAAGTGATTAAATATTATTTTTAATTTATATAAACAAAATATATCAATTTAATCTTGCCTTAAGCTTAGAAAATTAGAACCCGTCTTCATGCTATTTTATCCGTTTAAGAAGTCCAAAAAAATGAGCGATAATGACGTAATTTTCAGCCGAAGAAGTCGTTATTTCATAATCTTTTGATAACCTACGAAAATTAT
>JBDLTN010000108.1:0-5421 GCA_039805785.1 Pseudomonadota bacterium
TAATTTTCGTAGGTTATCAAAAGATTATGAAATAACGACTTCTTCGGCTGAAAATTACGTCATTATCGCTCATTTTTTTGGACTTCTTAAACGGATAAAATAGCATGAAGACGGGTTCTAAGAACCATGTTGCTCCATAAAAGACATTATTATCAGGTCGTCATTGGTCCTTTACCCAATAGTAAAAGCTCACAACTGCTCACACGTAAACTTAAACTGGCTGGACTAAATCCTCATTACCGCGCAGTTTAATCTAACAACGGATTATAAATTTGAGGACATATTTGAAAGAAACTGTGTTTTTATATGCCATTTAAAAAAATCTATCGTTCAGTATTTTTAATCAGTGGAATCATGCTACTGGCAGGCATATTATTGCTAAACTTTATTTATCCATTAACCTTAGGCAAAACTAATATTTTATACAGTGATTATGGAAAATTTTATCATTCCCAACAATTGTTTATCCAAGGAAAAAATATCTATACACCCATTTATTTTGTAAAAAATAAACGGAATACAGGCACTCACTCGAGCAATCATCAATCGAAACATTCCAAAGTCCTTAAATTAGGTGGCAATCTGAATCCACCCTTTTTTACGTTAATTAGCTTCCCTTTGGCTTATCTTAGTTATCCGCATGCCTTATTAATGTGGACCCTACTCTCGATCCTAGCTGGAGCATTAGGCATTTTATTATTACAACAAAAACTTGATGCGCAAGCTTTTTCCATATCCTGCGCAGTATTAGTATTAATTGGCCTATTCAGCTACTATCCTAGTTTTGTAAATCTACAATTTGGCCAAGTCAGTTTATTATTACTGCCCTTATTGGTGTGCGGATGGCGTGCGGCGCGTCAGGAAAAAATTGTTAGCACTGCAATCTGGTTAGCGCTAGCCAGCAGTATAAAACCTTTTATCGGTTTATTTTTATTTTATTTTTTGATGCGCAAAGAATGGCGTGGCTTAGCTGCTTTTTTACTAACACTTTGCAGTTGTGCTTTGATTGCGGGTTTATTTTTAGGATTCGATAGCTATATTGCTTATTATCATGCCTGTCAACAAATAAAATGGGCTGCTTCAAACTGGAATGTCTCGATTTACGGATTTTTATTACGTTTATTTGGTGGCAATGAAAGTAATGTCGCTTTGCTACCCGTTTCCGGTTTAGTTACTTATCTGTATCCGTTGCTTGCAGGAATTTTTTTTATTGCGCTTTTACAATTTTTACAAGCGACGCTAAAAATCCCAGCGCAACAAAAAATCGATCTTGATTTCTCAGTCATCATCACGGCGATGTTATTACTATCCCCTTTAGGTTGGCTGTATTATTTTCCATTATTAAGCATTCCAGTATTAATTTTATGGCAATGGGCAAAAGTAGGGATTTATCCGAGTCTTTTGCCGATAGTGTTAATGATCTGCATTTTTTTTAGTAATATCCCCATCAGTCTATTAGGTAGCCAGCAAATCCATACAAGCAATGTTTTGCGGGTATTTTTGAATTCCTCACTGTATTTTTTAGTTTTAATTGGCTTAACGAGTTTACTTTTTTTGCTGCGTTATCATTTAGCAGTTAATACCAACAAAGCTTCCCGTGCTAAAAATAATGACTCTGCGAAACGCATCCCAACCGGCCTGTTATTATTGATGGGCATTGTAGCTTTTTTACCCTCTTACCAAGGAATGAGCAAAGCGACTATTGACTGGCTACGACACAGCACACATTATAGTCAGCAGTACTCATTCGTTGCTCATCATCAGGAATAAACTATGTTGCTCTACCCTTCGATGAACCCGATTGCATTTAGCCTAGGACCACTCAAGGTTCATTGGTATGGTCTTATGTATGCCATTGGATTTATTGGCGCATGGTTACTGGCAAGTTATCGCGCTAAAAAGCCAAATAGCGGCTGGACTATCGATGAAGTCAGCGATCTACTCTTTTATACCGCACTCGGCGTTATTTTAGGCGGACGCGTCGGTTATATGTTGTTTTATGATTTAGGCAACTTCTTAAGTCATCCTTGGATTATTTTTCAAGTTTGGCAGGGTGGTATGTCATTTCATGGCGGATTATTAGGTGTTTTAATCGCGTTCTATTTATTTAGCCGAAAAACCGGAAAACACTTTTTTGATATTACTGATTTTGCCGCGCCGTTCGTCCCAATCGGTTTAGGTGCGGGTAGGATTGGTAATTTTATTAATGGAGAATTATGGGGGCGCATCACCGATGTTCCTTGGGCGATGGTATTTCCACACGCTGGGAATCTGCCTAGACATCCCTCACAACTTTATGAATTCTTTTTTGAGGGAGTGGTATTATTTACTATTCTTTGGGTTTACTCGAGTAAAAAACGACCGCGCATGGCGGTTTCCGCTTGGTTTGCCATTTTATATGGTATTTTCCGATTTGGATTAGAATTTTTCCGTCAACCGGATCCGCAATTAGGTTTTCTTGCTTGGAATTGGTTAACCATGGGTCAGTTACTTTCTATTCCAATGATCCTATTTGGTTTGTTTTTGCTGTATAAAATACACAATAACCAAGCTTAAAAACGTTAATTACTTTTACTATGGAACAAAGAATACATTCAACGCAGAACTAAAAGAAGGTACATCATTTTGAATTCCGCAAAGCTCTGCGTTTGATTTTGCTGCTCGAGAAATAAACTGATTATCTTTCGATGATTGCTTAGGAAAAAAGGATGCATAGCTTTGAGTTCTATAAAAATTAGATTCGTTTGCGTCAGCTAGAATAGCCTGATTAGATTGTCCTAATGTTTCCTGCGTAGAACTAATCTGATTTGATAAAGATTCATGATCTGTGGCTTCGATGTTCTGAGAAGCTAAAGGAAAAACAACTAATTCCTTTGCGAGATCTTCCAAAGCTTTTTGATTTTGGTGAACTTGTTTTTCAAGAAAATGCAGATAACTTTTGTCATCTCTGTTTCTTGTTTTCAAATCTGAATTGTCTTTTTCCAATCCTTCGATTTTTTTTTCAAAATCTCTTCTTTGATTTTCTAATTCTTGCCTCTCTTTAGAAAGTAAAAATTTTTCTTCTTGAAAAGTTTTTCTCGAATTAAATAATGATGTTCTCTACTTGAAAGGAATTCTTCTTTTTGAGATAAATTTTCCTCTCTTCTAGCAACTATTCTTTCTCTTTCAATAATTCCTTGGCTTGCAAGGTCTTCTAATTGCGAATTGATAAGCCTTTTTTCAAATTGTATAAGCACTTTACTCAAATGCGTTCTAAGATCGACGTCAACACTGTTTTCAACATAAGATTTCTTATGTAATGAAGTTTTTACATATTTCACCGAATCAGTAAGCGAGCAGTTTTCGGGATTTAATTTATAGATAGGTTTATTGAATAATTGACGAAACCAATAACCTATTAGCTGGAACCAATGGCCAAGTCTTGAAGTATGATCGGAATATTCAGGTCTATTTTCCTTTTGTGATAGGTCCTGTGATAAAAAATAACGTAATAAATCACTTTCTGAATACTTTTCGATAACACAAGTAACTAAATAAAGTAATGCTTCATGATATTTTTTATTAACTTCCTCAATGCTACTATGAAAATAATTATATTTAAAAATCTCCGCAAACGCTTGCACACCTACCCCATCGAGATTATTGAATAAATCTTGTGTTAACTCTAAAAGTAGATGTTGTTGGCTAAAATTTGTTTGGGTAAGCTTGTCAATATTAATGAAATATATATCTAAAATTTTGCTGGCTTTAGGGTGAAGGCTGGTAATATTGGGCATAAAGCACCTAATTTATTATTAATTTCCAGAACAGTATATTAACTTATTCGACTTGTAGAATAACAAGCAAAGCTTAAATAAAGATTAATACCCCCTGAATCCGTGGTAAAAACCACAAAAAACTTCTTTTTTAGTGACTCCCTAGACCTTAGACTGAAATCTAGCCAACATGCTAGAATAACTATCCAACTATTATTTTTTCAGTTTATGCAAGCAGCGCATTATTCCAAAACCTTTTTTTCAGAAAGCAAGGTTTTGTTGGTTATAGCCATTCCGCTGATTATGAGCGGTATTGTTGATACATCGGTGGGATTTTTTTCGAATATTTTTCTAGCCCATCTCGGAGCGAGCAGCCTGGCTGCAGGCGCTTTAGTGAACTGGGTATTTACCACCTTAATGGTGATTATTTGGGGCACACTTTCGGCTATTACCACCTTAGTCGCCCGTTATTATGGTGCCAAAAAAAATGCAGAGATATCCTATGTATTTTACGCGGGTTTAGCATTGGCTATCGTGTTAATGTTTCCGGCGATGCTGTTATTATGGAATCTTTCGCCAATATTTTTATTTTTTGGTCAAGCACCAACAACGGTTAAATTAGCCCAGTTTTATCTGCATGGGCTCACTTGGGCAATCATTCCGGATTTTATTATTACGGTATTATTACAGTTTGTTGCCGGTCTAGGTCGAACCCGAGTTAATTTAAGCTTTAGTTTATTATTTGTTCCACTCAGTATCTTTTTCAACTATAGCTTAATGTTTGGAAAATTCGGGTTTCCTAATTTAGGTATTGCTGGAATTGGTTGGGGTGCGGCACTCACTTTCTGGATCATTACCTTAGGATTTAGTTGTTATTTTTGCTTAAATAAAGATTATCGAATTTATTTTAAATTCCCCTACTGGCGAAAAATAATTCCACAATTGCATGAAATCTTTCAAGTCGGCCTACCCTTGGGTTTAACCTATTTTTTTGAAGTTGGTTTTTTTCTCGCTATGAGTATACTCATGGGGCGCATTAGTGCAGATATGCTAAGTGCCAATCAGATTGCATTACAATTTTTTTGGTTATTTTCAATTGTCACCTTTGCATTGGCTCAGGGGATTACCATCCGCGTCGGTCATAGTGTTGGCCAAAATAATAAGAATGCCGTCAATAATGCAACCTACGTGGGCATGTTTTATGCCAGTGCTTTTATGTTATTGGTCGCACTAATTTATTGGATTTTTCCAGAAAGATTGATTGCTATCGACTTTAATGTGCACGACATTAAAAACCTAAGCATAGTACAACTAGCCACAGAATTTTTAGCATTGGCAGCCTTAGTACAACTCTTTGAAGCACCACGCTTTGCACTATTTGGTTCGTTACGGGGTTTGAAAGATACACGTTTTACCTTATTTACTTCGGTTTTAGTATTTTGGATCATTGCTTTACCCTTAGGCACTCTCGCATTTGCTTATGGCTTTTCGGGTTATGGCATTTGGTGGGCTACTATACTCGCTGAAATTATCGGTATATTTTTATTGGTATCGCAATATCGTCGTAAAATAAAGGAATGTCTTTTTGAACCAGAAATCATTCAGCCAACACGCTTAAAAAGTAGGTTTTAATTATGTCAGTACTTAACCCGCGCCCTATTTTATT
>JBDLTN010000109.1:0-5398 GCA_039805785.1 Pseudomonadota bacterium
AATGTTTAAGAAAAATAAAAGTAACTTCCTATAGTTTATAAAAAATTTCTTTCCTAATAATTTTGATATTTGAAAATAAGCTATTTATTTTTTTTTGCTTTCTTAGATTTTTTTCGTGCCATACTATAAGCAATAGCGACAGCTTGCTTTTGAGATTTTCCAGCTTTAATCTCTCGCTTCACATTAGTTGAGAATCCTTTAGAAGTTTTGGCAGCTTTTCCTTTTACAAGAGGCATAGAAATCTTCCTCAATCAATAAAATTAACTCAATAACTATAAGGTAAAGATTTTTTTATTGGTGGGCCGTGATGGGATCGAACCATCGACCAATAGATTAAGAGTCTACTGCTCTACCAGCTGAGCTAACGGCCCTTAAATATGGGGTGAACGATGGGGATCGAACCCACGACAACCGGAATCACAATCCGGGGCTCTACCAACTGAGCTACGTCCACCATTAAACATAAAAAGAATTCATTAGGAATTGGTGCGCCTGGCAGGACTCGAACCTGCTACCCTCGGCTTAGAAGGCCGATGCTCTATCCAGATGAGCTACAGGCGCTTACCTGAAAACTATCATCTTATAATAAGTTTAAATACTAAGGCTTGTTTCCTAAAAATTTAAAGCTAACTAGTGCTTATTAAAATTATTGTTATCTCATGTGTTGGTAAGCTTAAAAATAATACCAACATTCTCTTACTTATTTATGACTAAGTAAATTTAATCGTTTTAGGTTCAAAATTAAATGTAAATACAAAGTTTGGTCGGGGTAGAGGGATTCGAACCCCCGACATCCTGCTCCCAAAGCAGGCGCGCTACCAGACTGCGCTATACCCCGTAATTCATTAAGCTTAGAACCGTTGTATTAAGTTATGCTGTGAGCAAAAATTTGTACCGGCTGCGGATAAGGATAATACCTGCGCAATCGATTAATATCAACTAGTCTATATTACGGTTATGGGTTGTATCCTATAAGCCTAGGTTATTATTTAATTTTTGACAGCTAATTTTATCCGTCGAATAAAATTACTTTAAAACCCGAAAAGTAGCTATAAAGTCGAACATGTTTCGTATGTTATACTTGTAAGATTTTTTAGAAAGAGGCGTTAGTTGGCCTCATGAGAGGGTTCATGCCCGTATTTACTCAGTTTTCGTTACTAAAAAATCGCCGATTCCTGCCTTTATTGTTAGTTCAATTTTTGGGCGCATTTAATGATAATGTCTTTAAAAACGCTTTAATTATATTAATTACATACCAACTCATTACTCAATCCCAATTATTGCAACAGCTTTCAGTTACCTTAGCAGCTGGATTATTTATTTTACCTTTTTTTCTTTTCTCCGCACTTGCAGGACAGTTGGTGGATAAGTTAAGCAAAAGATACTTAACTATAATAATTAAAGGCTTTGAATGTTTATTCATGCTATTGGCAAGCTTGGGGTTTTATCTTCATTCAGTCAGTTTATTAATGCTTGTGTTGTTTTTGATGGGGATGCATTCAACTTTTTTTGGACCCATTAAATATGCTATTTTACCTGATCTTTTAGAAAAGAAGCATTTGATTGCAGGCAATGCGTTAGTTGAAGCGAGCACGTTTATTGCTATCTTAATAGGAACTATTTTAGGTGGGTTGTTAATTGCCAGTCACGTGGGTCTTAGAGAGATTTCAACTATCATAATTTCTATTGCAGGTTTAGGTCTATTCGCGAGTTTTTACATTCCATCAACAAATAAAGCAAACCCAAATTTAAAGTTAAATTTCCATTTTATTCAAGCCTCTTTACAAATAATTCAGCAAGTAAAAACTGAAAGGAAGGTTTTTCTAGGAATACTTGCAATTTCTTGGTTTTGGTTAATTGGCGCTACTTTTTTGACACAATTTCCTAGTTTTACCAAGAATATTTTGCAAGCCGATGCTAGTGTAGTAACGCTTTTTTTAATTATTTTTACCATAGGCGTTGCTGGTGGGTCTCTAGTTTGTAATCGATTAGTGAAGGATAGAATAAGCATGAAATGGATACCCATGAGCTTATGGCTAATGAGTATTTTCATTATTGATCTTTATTTTGCTTCAAACCATTTAGCGCATAATTCAGAGAAACTGACAAGTTTACCAGGCTTTTTTAATTCTTTGACTCATTGGAGGATTTGCATAGACTTGTTAGGATTATCAGTGAGCGGTGGTATTTATGCTGTACCTTTATATACCTTAATTCAAACAGATACAGCCACTGAACATCGTGCTAGAACCATTGCTGCTAATAATATAATTAATTCGATATTTATTGTTGCTTTCAGCATTATCATAGTTTTTTTACTTAAAATTGATTTAAGTGTTACACAGATTTTTTTATTATTAGGAATCATTAATACAGGATTAGCCATTTATGCAACCAGGTTAATACCTCAAGGATTGATTAAGCCTGTTTTACGAAAGATACTACGTTGTCTTTATGATGTTAAGTTAAGTGGTTTTGAGAATTATAAACAAGCAGGTGAAAGTGTCGTTATTGTTGCGAATCATACTTCTTTTTTAGATGTCGTTTTACTTTATGCATTTTTACCTGATGAGCTTTTGTTCGCGATTAACAGTTTTACTTCACGTATTTGGTGGATACGACCTTTTTTATATTTTTCTAAAGTTTTTGAATTAGATCCTTTGAATCCTTTAGCGATTAAGACTTTAATCAAAGAAGTGAAAAAAGGGCAAAAATGTGTAATTTTTCCAGAAGGAAGAATTACCACAACGGGTGCGCTAATGAAGCTTTATGAAGGCCCGGGATTGATAGCAGATCATGCCAAAGTTAATTTACTACCGATTCGTTTACAAGGAGCGCAATATACTCCTTTCTCACGCTTGCGAGGCAAAGTTCAAATACGGTGGTTCCCCAAAATTTATATTTCAATTTTGCCACCTAGAAAGTTTATTGTTGATCCGAGTATGAGTAGTCGAAAGAGAAGACAAGCTATTGGTAATCAACTTTATGACATGATGGTTGAGATGCTATTTCGAAGTACAGATTATAATAAAACACTTTTTCAGTCTTTATTAGAAGCAAAGGCAATTCATAAGGGACCCACCAAAATTTTAGAAGATATTACCCGAGTGGTTATTAATTATAATCAATTAATAACCCGCTGTTTTGTTCTAGGTCCCTCTATTTGTCGTTATGCTGATTATCAAGAAACAGTTGGGGTTTTGTTACCGAATATGACAAGTGCAGTCATTATTTTTTTTGCATTGCAAGCGTATAGTAAAATACCTGCTTTACTAAATTACACAGCAGGCTTTGCTCAAATAGAAGCAGCTTGTAAGATTGCCGAGGTAAGTTGTATTCTCACTTCAAGAAAATTTATCGAAGTGAGCAATCTATTTGAACTTATTAACCGTTTAAAGGAAAAATCTTACCAAATTATTTATTTAGAAGATTTAAAAAAAGAAATTAGCTGGAAAGACAAATTACGAGCAAGTTTATATAGCAGGTTTCCTCAATATCATTATAAAAAACTAAAAAAAGGAACGAACCCACAAGATCCTGCGGTTATTTTATTTACTTCAGGTTCTGAAGGTGAACCCAAGGGAGTAGTTCTCAGTCATAAAAATATACAAGCTAATCTTGCGCAAATGACAACACAAGTTGATTTTAATCAACGAGATATTTTCTTTAGTTCTTTACCCTTATTTCATGCTTTTGGATTAACGGCCTGCATCATTTTACCTATCTATCATGGAATAAAAACATTTATTTATCCCTCTCCTTTACATTACCGTAAGGTTCCTAATATGATTTATGAATGTAATGCGACTATCATGTTTGGCGCAGATACTTTTTTAGCAGGCTATGGGCGATATGCACATCCTTATGATTTTTATAGCATTCGTTATGTTTTTGCAGGTGCGGAAAAATTAAAAGAAAAAACAAGAAAATTATGGATGGAAAAATTTGGAATTCGTATTTTTGAAGGTTATGGTGTAACGGAAGCGTCTCCAGTTATTAGTGTTAATACACCAATGCAAAATAAACCAGGCACAGTAGGTAACTTTTTGCCGGGTATTCGTTATGAGATCGAGTCTGTTCCTGGAATTAAACAGGGGGGTCGTTTATTAATTTCTGGTCCGAACGTGATGTTGGGTTATTTAAGTAAGGAACAGATTGGTGAAATTATTCCCCCTAGCCATGGTTGGTATGATACTGGAGATATTGTTGAAATTGATGCAGACGGCTATTTATCCATAAAAGATAGGGCTAAGCGTTTTGCAAAAATTAGTGGGGAAATGGTTTCTTTAACAGCGATAGAAAACATAATTTATGAATTATGGCCTGATAAACACCATGCAATATTAAATGTGCCAGATACTAAAAAAGGAGAACAACTTGTCTTAGTTACTGATTATAAACTGGCTACTCGATCTTTATTAATTAAGGCATTTAGAGAAAAGGGATTATCTGAGTTAAGTTTACCAAGAAGATTATACTTTATTGATACTATGCCTTTATTAGGTAGCGGAAAAATAAATTATACAGCGGTTAAAATTTGGTTAGAACAGCAACCTTAAAGTTTTTTTATATTTTTTCTGATTTTCTTAATAGTGCAAGTTTTTCTGCAATTTTTAATTCTAGACCTCGAGGAGCAGGAAAATAATACTTTCGGCCCTTTAGTTCCTTAGGAAGGTAATTTTCTCCCTCGGCATAAGCGTTGGGTTCGTCATGAGCGTAACGATAGTTTTTTCCATAATTTAATTTGCGCATTAGTTGAGTAGGAGCATTACGCAAATGTAAAGGTACTTCAAGAGTGCCGTTTTCTTTGGCATCTTTCATAGCGGCATTAAAAGCAGTATAAACGGCATTACTTTTGGCAGTGCAGGATAGATAAACAACAGCTTGTGCTAAAGCAAGTTCACCTTCTGGACTACCCAAGCGTTCTTGTACTTCCCATGCTTCTAGGGCAAGTTGTAAACCTCGAGGATCGGCATTGCCAATGTCTTCACTCGCCATACGGAGCATACGCCGTGCAATATATAAAGGATCACAGCCACCATCAAGCATGCGTGCGAGCCAATATAATGCAGCATCTGGATCCGATCCACGTACTGACTTATGTAAAGCTGAAATTTGATCATAAAAAATTTCACCGCCTTTGTCAAAACGGCGTAAGTTAGTTTGGGTAATTGTCTGTAGTATAGACATATCAATGTTATTATTTTCTGCTAAGTCAGCGGCAATTTCTAAAAGATTTAAAGCTTGACGTGCATCACCGTCAGCGATAATAGCTAATTTTTTTTTACAGGTAATGCTACTGAAAGCTTTTGCTTGCGAGTCCATCAATATTATTTATTAATGCACGGTCAATGACCAGTATTGTTTCTTCTAGGCTTAATTTTTTTAGCACATAAAC
>JBDLTN010000110.1:0-5397 GCA_039805785.1 Pseudomonadota bacterium
CGACAGGATAACCGCTGAAAGCATCTAAGCGGGAAGCCTCCCTCAAGATAAGATCTCCCGAGGATTTATTCCTCCTAAAGGTCCGTTGAAGACGACGACGTAGATAGGTGGGGTGTGTAAGTGCAGTAATGTATTGAGCTAACCCATACTAATTGACCGTGTGGCTTGATTTGAGAATCCTACTGGTTATTCTTTGGAATACAGTTTGGAGCTGAATCAGCATATCCACATAATAACGCTTACAGATTTTTTGTTTTGAAAATGAAAATGTTTTGTCGTAAGATTGCCGCGCGCTTTCAGCGCTCGCAATGACGAAATATGATTAAGTAAAGATTTTCGTTTATATTATTTAGCGAATTTGGCATTAACGAATTGGCGTTGAGCGAAGGATTTTATTTGAGATCAAGGCGGATTGACTTTGAGTAGCGGAATGTACTGGGAAGTACATGAGCAACGGAAAAGTCGATCCAACGACGAGATCGAATAAAAGACTAGCGACGCAACATGAATGCCTGGCGACCTTAGCGAATAGGTACCACCTGATCCCATTTCGAACTCAGACGTGAAACTATTCTGCGCCAATGATACTTTGGGGTTCCCCCCATGGGAAAGTAGGGCATCGCCAGGCTACTATACTAAAAAACCCGCTATAAGCGGGTTTTTGCTTTAGATTTTTTGTTAACTGTTTAATGGTTAGTTCATTTGAAAACGCAAATACATTATAAACTAGAAGATTTCGCTTATGAACTTCCTGAAAAATTAATTGCGCTTTACCCAACTAAGCAGCGTACTGATAGTCGATTGCTTTGTTTAAACAAAACAACCACCGACATTCAACATAAAAAATTCAAAGATATTTTAAATTTTATCAATCCCGGCGATCTGTTAGTTTTAAATAATACTCAAGTTATTCCCGCCCGTTTGTATGCAAAAAAAACCACCGGTGGAAAAGTTGAAATTTTAATTGAAAAGATTGTTGATAAAAAATCTGTTTTAGCGCAATTAAAATCAAGTAAGTCAATTAAACTAGGGACCATCCTAATCTTAGAAAATGGTGTGAGTCTAGAAGTTATTGCACGTACTGATCATATATTCGAATTAATCTTTTTGATTGAACCTACTACTTCTATTTTAGAGCTTTTAAATAAGATCGGTCATATTCCACTACCTCCTTATATCCAAAGAGCTGATGAATTATTTGATTGGGAGCGTTACCAAACGGTTTTTGCATCCTCTCCAGGGGCTATTGCAGCACCGACAGCAGGTTTACATTTTGATGAAGAATTGATGACACAGTTAAAAGCTAAAGACGTGAATATTGGTTATGTTACTTTGCATGTTGGTTCGGGAACTTTTCAACCGATCCGCAGCGCTCGCCTCGAAGATCATCGTATGCATAATGAACAGGTTACTGTGTCTGCTGCGGTCTGTGAACAAATCACTCAAGCTAAACAGAACAATAAACGGGTGATAGCGGTCGGAACTACCGTAGTAAGAAGTTTAGAAACTGCAGCATTAAATAATCAAATAAAACCATTTCTTGGAAATACCGATCTTTTTATTTATCCAGGTTTTAATTTTCAGTGTATTGATGCCATAATTACCAACTTTCATTTGCCGCAATCGACCTTATTAATGTTAGTGTGTGCATTCTCAGGTTATGAGTGCACTATGCAAGCGTATCATGAGGCGATTAAGCAGAATTATCGATTTTTTAGCTATGGCGACGCGATGTGGATTAGCTGAGCATAAGCCAATTTGCGAATAGGCAGCGAACCAGGTAAATTGCTTGACTTGATATTATTATTCTGAGGAGAAAGTATGAATTTTTTTATGAATGATGCATTAGCTCAATCAGCAGCTAGCCCCATATCTCCACAATCGAGTGGGTTATCGCAAATTTTAATTTTATTAGGCTTTGTAGTCATTTTTTACTTGTTATTGTGGCGGCCACAGGCGAAACGTGCAAAAGAGCACAGACAACTAATGGCTAGCTTGGCAATAGGTGATGAAGTGACCACGACCGGTGGAATAGTGGGTAAGATTACTCGGCTAGAAGGGGATTTAGTTAGTTTAAAGGTTGCCGAAAACGTAGAAATTCATTTCCAAAAAGCAGCTGTTTCTAGTGTATTACCTAAAGGGACTATAAAGTCTTAAAACTTTTATGCTCAATAAATATCCTCTCTGGAAAAATGTATTATTAATAACGTTGCTAATACTTGGTTTTATTTACGCAGCGCCTAATCTTTTTCCAGAGCAGCCAGCGGTACAAATTTCACCTGCGACAGCCATAATGCAGGTGAATCTGGAAGCTTTACAATCGAAAGTAAATAACTTGATGAAAGCGGTACAGATTTCTCCTACTAATGAAGAACTTAATCAACAAACACTTATACTGCGATTTAACAACACGGATACACAACTTAAAGCCAAAGATATTTTATCCTCTGCATTAGGCGATGATTACACTGTGGCGGTTAATTTATTATCTTCGGCACCGCACTGGATGCAAGCAATTGGTGCGGCGCCGATGAAACTCGGATTAGATCTACGCGGTGGTGTGCATTTTGCTTTAGAAGTTGATATTAATAATCTTGTTGCGCAACGTATGCAAGGTTTAGCAAAGAATATTGCTGAAAATCTACAGCAAGCGCGTATTCGTTATTTAGATTTAGCACCAAAAGAAAAACAATTATCCATTTTGTTTAGAGATAACAATAGCTTGGCGAAAGCCAAAAATTTGTTACAACAACAGTTTCCAGCCTTTGAATTTAGTCAAACACCAGATAATCCTAAACAACTCCGAGCGGTCTGGTCGGAACGTGGGCTTAATAATTTACGACAACTGGCCATTGAGCAAACTATTAGTACGCTGCGTAATCGAATTAATGAATTGGGAGTTGCAGAGCCTATTGTTCAACAGCAAGGGAATAATCGAATTTTAGTTGACCTGCCAGGTGTTCAAGATATAGCCCGAGCTCAACAAATTTTAGGCGGAACGGCGACTATTGAATTTCGTTTAGTTGATACCTTACACGATCCGCATCTGGCACAAGTAAATAATACCCCGCCTCCGGGTTCACAATTATACCAATATGAAAGTCAACCGGTATTATTAAATAAACAAGTTATTTTAACCGGTAATTCGATTACCGATGCTTCAACTAGTTTTGATGAATCAGGACGATCCGCAGTCAGTATTAGTTTGGGAGGCGGAGGAGAAAGTTATTTCCATCAAGTGACTGGTGAAAACGTGGGTAAGCCTTTGGCTATTGTGTATGTTGAAACTAAAAGCAGTGTTAAAGTCGTTAATGGAAAAATGGTTCATATCCCTCGTAAAGTGGAACGAATTATTAGCATTGCCAGAATTCAGACAGCTCTACCCCCTAATTTTCAGGTAACTGGACTAACTAACCCGCAAGAAGCCTTAAATTTATCATTACTATTGCGAGCCGGCGCATTGCCTGCGCCTATTTATGTTGTGGAACAACGCACTATTGGACCGCAATTAGGCGCTGAGAATATTCATAAAGGCGTTATTTCTATTGTGGTAGGATTTATTTTGGCTGTTGTGTTTATGGCAGTTTATTATGGTGTGTTTGGTGTAATAGCGGATATCGCCTTGGCAGTTAATTTAATATTATTAGTTGCTTTATTATCTTTATTAGGTATGACACTCACCTTGCCAGGTATGGCTGGGATCGTGCTGACTGTCGGTATGGCGGTTGATGCGAATGTCTTAATATTTGAGCGTATTCGTGAAGAGTTACGCAATGGCGTGTCGCCACAATCGAGTATTCATGCCGGATATGACCGGGCATTAATTACTATTATAGATGCGAATGTGACAACCTTAATAGTCGCATTAATTTTATTTGGTGTAGGTACAGGTTCTATTAAAGGTTTTGCAGTGACGTTAACCATAGGATTGTTAACCTCAATGTTAACTGGAATCATGATAACCAGAGCTATAATCAATGCCTGTTATGGGGGACGTCCTCTAAAACGGTTGCCGATTGGTATTTAGTTTTAATGAGTAAAAGCTGTGGAATTTTTTAAAAAGCAAACCCATATAAATTTTTTAGGCTTACGTCGTTGGGCGGTGGGTTTATCCTTACTATTAGTTATTATTTCAGCGGGCTCCTTAATCTTTAAAGGTTTACATTGGGGCTTAGATTTTACGGGTGGTAGTCAATTACAAATTTCTTTTAATCAGACGGCAGATCTCCCTTTATTAAGGAAACAATTAGAAGAAGCTGGATTTAAGGATATCTTAGTACAAAGTTACGGCACTTCTCGCGATGTACTTATAAGCTTGGCTCCTCAACAACACACCACTCAACATGATTTAAGTGCACAAATTATAAAGGCTTTACCGGGCGCACAATTAAAGCAAATTGAATATATAGGTCCTCAGGTAGGGCGAGAGTTAGCAACGCAAGGGGCGTTGGCAGTCTTTATTGCACTGTTAGGAATCATGATTTATATCGCGCTGCGTTTTGAATATCGATTTGCTGTAGGCGCTGCGATTGCTTTAATTCATGATCCTATCGTAATTTTAGGAATATTTTCTTTGTTTGATATTGAATTCAATCTCACCGCTTTAGCGGCTATTTTAGCAGTGATAGGTTATTCACTAAATGATTCGATTGTTATCTTTGATAGGATTCGTGAAAATTTTCGTAAGCTTCGTAAAGGTACTGCTGTAGAAGTGGTGAATTTGTCTATTAATCAAACCTTATCACGGACTATTATGACATCGGCTACCACCTTGCTGGTTGTGCTTTCATTGTGCATTTTTGGTGGAACGATGATACATAGTTTTGCTTTAGCATTAGTCATCGGAATTGTTGTAGGAACCTATTCTTCGATTTATGTGGCAGGCACAATAGCTGTTGCGCTCGGCCTAGATCGACGTAATTTTTTGCCTGCAGTGAAAGCTGTCGATGATAGACCTTAATTTCAATATTCTTTTTTAGAATTTTTCGGCGGGCTATATTTGAGCCATTTTATATTATCCGCCCTCTCTCAAACCGTTGCTTAAAAATAAATTTTTTAATAATTACTTAAGCTATAGTTGCTAATAAATAACTGAAAGAATGATAAAAACATAGTGATTTTTGTAAAAGACTATCAATAAATAGAATCAGTAACTGTAGGGAGAAAAATAAAAAAATGCCTACTTATCATCGAGAATTTAATAAAAACTTTAAGATTTTACCTGCTGATGACAATAGCTTGATTGTGCATGATTTTAATAGAAATAAAGGACATATTTATATTAACGATAAATTGTTGGTGTAAACCTCCCAAACTTACCCCAGTTTTTAAATAGAGGAATTTTTATTTAGGCATTGAGAATAGTATATGGGTGTTTGATTATTTAAAGCTTCATGG
>JBDLTN010000111.1:0-5232 GCA_039805785.1 Pseudomonadota bacterium
ATCTAAGGTTACCCTTTGTGTTTTGATTAAAGTTTCTCGACTTCTCAAAACGGGTAACCTTACTCATTCCTTTGTGTCACATCAAGTCTGAACTATTCCATATAATGCGAACACCCATAATTATTATTGGGCTCACTCCCCCGATAATTCCCAGCCCTTTTTTTTATTATTCAATCCTAAATCACATTGGAACTATTTATTACCAAAAAAACAAATCGCTGGTTTATCACAATTTTTGCCGGATCCTTCTATTTCTTTTTGGAAAAGCCTAAATAAAGCATTAAAAAAGAATAGCCTCCGACTTGCTTGCCAGCTAAATAAATTACAAATAATTATTCAGCGCTTCCAAAAAAACTTCATTGCCAATGACAATATCAATAATGATAGCGAGGTTGAACCAAAAAACTTAACCGCTGTTTATGAAAATTTATCTGTTGACAATCTGATACAAATCGACGAATCGACGATCGATATATTAGAAACTGTACACCACCTCGATCCAAAAGAATTTAATCTCATTTTAGATAAGCTGTGTCTCAATGAAATTGAAAAAGCATTAATTACCAAAGTTTATATCATCGATAGTGAAACCGACGAAACCACAATAAATTTACAAAATCTTGCCATCTTTGATTTTTTTAAGGAACACTATCCATTAAAATCTAAAAAATCTAGCTTGTTCTCACTGTTTTTTAAATGCAACAACAACAGTACTTTAGAAGCAACGCTTATATCGCATTTTAAAAATTATAATCGATAATTAAAGGAGCATGGTCCGAAAATCGCTGATCCTTATAAATCTCGACAGCACTAATTTTATTTTTGAGTCCCGGTGAAATAATCTGGTAATCAATCCGCCAACCCACATTCTTATCCCAAGCACGCCCGCGATTGGACCACCAGGTATATTGTTCCTCTTGTTGATTCATCTCTCGAAAAGCATCCACATAACCCACTGGCCCTAATACTTGATCCAACCAGGCACGCTCTTCGGGTAAAAAACCGGAATTTTTTTGATTACTACGCCAATTTTTTAAATCAATAGGTCTATGCGCAATATTCCAATCTCCACAAATAATAAAATCATTTTTTTGCTGGCGTTGTTTTTTCAAAATAGGCAAATAATAATTTAAAAATTGGAATTTACATTCTTGACGTAAAGCACCACTGCTCCCTGAGGGCATATACAAAGAAGCGATACTCAACTTTGGGAAATTAATTTGTAAATAACGACCTTCTTTATCTGCGCATTCCCAACCTAATCCCAGTGTTATTGAATCGGGTTTGATACGAGTATAAATCGCCACACCACTATAACCCTTTTTTTCAGCGTCAAAAAAATACGCTTGATATTCGTCAGGATAATACGCTGCATCTAACTGACTTTTTTGCGCTTTAGTTTCCTGTACACAAATCACGTCAGCTTTTTGACAGTTCATCCATTCAAAAAATCCTTTCCGCGCTGCAGAACGTATTCCATTCACATTTAAAGTAATGATTCGCATCGTTAAAATGATAATTTGAGATGAGGATCCATTGCCAATAAAGCATCCCTAAATAACATTTGGATCCGCTTTAAAGCAATTAAATTATCTGCTTCAAACCGCAAGGTTAAATAAGGACTGGTATTCGAAGCCCGGACTAAACCCCAACCATCAACAAAATCTGCACGAACACCATCTATTTTACTTAATTTTGCCCCTGAGAAATTAATATTTGCTTGCAACGCTTTAATAAAGGCAAATTTTTTATCTTCAGCAATCGCTAATTTTATTTCCGGTGTATTAATACCATTCGGCAATTCAGCAAACAGCTCACTCACATCTTTTTTACTTTTCGCAACAATTTCTAATAATCGAGCAGCGGTATATAAACCATCATCAAAACCATACCAACGTTCTTTAAAGAAGATGTGACCGCTCATCTCACCCGCCAATAAGGCACCTGTTTCTTCTAATTTAGCTTTCATAATTGAATGCCCGGTCTTCCACATTAAAGACTGGCCACCTTTTTCTGCAATAAGTTTTGCTAAGTGACCCGTCGACTTGATGTCGTAAATAATAAGCGCCCCTGGATTGCGCGATAATACATCCATCGCATACAACATCATTTGCCGATCCGGCCAAATAATTTCTCCGCGATTCGTAACCACACCCAATCTATCGCCATCACCATCTAAAGCCAAACCTATATCTGCTTTATGCTGCTTAACGCTAGCAATTAAATCATCTAAGTTTTCTGGTATGCTGGGATCGGGGTGATGATTAGGAAAACGTCCATCCACCTCGCAAAATAATTCAATTACTTCACAACCTAAACGCCGCAATAATTCGGGAGCAACAACACCACCGACACCATTCCCACAATCAAGAACGACCCGTAACGGACGGGCTAAGGAAATATCTTGCATAATTCGATTAAGATAAGCCTCTGTAACCGATATTTCCCGACAACTTCCAGTACCCGATTTTAAACCACCGGCTTGAACACGCTGATAAAGTGCATCAATAGCTCCTTCTGATAGGCTTTTTCCTGCTAAAACTATCTTTAAGCCATTATAATTGGAGGGATTATGACTCGCCGTTAGCATCACTCCCGAACGATAATTCAAATAACGTGCGGCAAAATAAAGCACCGGGCTAGGAACTTGCCCTATATCTATAACATTACAACCACTTTCACATAAACCCTTCTGTAAAGCCTCCATCAAAAGAGGGCCTGACAATCGTCCATCGCGCGCTGTGATAATGGTTTGCTCACCTTGCTCTTGAGCTACACTCCCTATCGCTTTACCCAAGGTATAAATAAGCTCCGGCGTTACCGATTCACCCACAATGCCTCGAATATCATAAGCACGAAAAATACTCTTTGAAACCTCTGCAAAAGAAATATCCCGCATATCACCTCTGTTACCTACAAAATGACAAAAATACAGCTATCTTACAAAATTTTAATCGTCTATGCATAAATCCTGCTCCGACGGGTCATCGCACTGAAAATAAGTAGGTCTATTAACTGATTTTACCCAACTTACTCACAGCTTACTAAACATTTACTCACTTCATATAGTGGTTGCATAGTATAGAAACCACATGATATTGTGTTATATCATTTTCATTGACATAATTCCTCATAACCTTTTTAAGGAGCATCCATGAGCGGACTTTCATCCGAACTAATGACTTCTTCTCTTCTGCTTAATAGCGCCGAGATTCTACTACCTGAAGCTGAAGCAGAACAAGAGAGTAAACTCATTTGTACGCTACAAGTTATAAAACGTAATGGTAAACTTGTTAATTACGATCCAAGTAAAATTAGGATTGCAATTACTAAAGCTTTTCTCGCTGTAGAAGGTGGACAAGCCGCATTGTCAACGCGTATTCATGAACGGGTATCGCAATTAACGCAGCAAATCACCCACATCATCCAGCAACGTCACCCCAAGGGCGGAACTCTGCCTATTGAAGCGATACAAGATCAAGTTGAATTAGCTTTAATGCGCGTGGAAGCACATCAAGTTGCACGCGCTTACGTGCTTTATCGTGAAGAACGACGCAAAATGCGCGCAGAAACGAAGTCACAATCTGAAATTCAATTACAAATAACCTTAGCAGATGGCACGCAACGTCCACTTGATCTCATCCAATTGAGTCTGCTGATAACGGAGACTTGCAAAGATTTAAGTGAAGTAAAACATGAACTCATTTTACAAGAAACCCTACGCAACCTCTATGATGGTATGCCTATCGCCGAAATTGATAAGGCACTCATTATCAGTGCACGCTCTCTCGTCGAACAAGACCCAAGTTATACCTATGCAACCGCACGTTTTTTATTACGCACATTATATACAGAAGCATTAAACTTCCTTGAACTACCCACTACAACGCACAACAATCAGAGTTTATATTCTAATTACTTCCAACACTATATCAAACGCGGTATTACGCTAGAGTTATTAGATCCTCAATTACAAAGCTTTGATTTAGAAAAATTAAGTAAGGCATTACTGACTGAAAACGATCAGAAATTTACTTATCTCAGTTTACAAACCTTATATGATCGATACTTTTTACATGCCGATGATATCCGTTTTGAATTACCCCAAGCCTTCTTTATGCGGGTTGCCATGGGTCTTGCGCAACAAGAACCTAACAAAGAAGAACGAGCGATTGAGTTTTATCACTTACTTTCTTCTTTTGACTATATGGCATCCACACCGACTCTATTTAATGCCGGAACGCTACGCCCACAACTTTCTAGTTGTTTCTTAACGACGGTACCCGATGATCTCAACCAAATTTACAGTGCGATAAAAGATAATGCGTTACTTTCAAAATTTGCCGGTGGTTTAGGTAATGACTGGACTTCAGTTCGCGCAATGGGCGCACGAATTAAAGGTACCAATGGTAAATCACTCGGTGTCGTACCCTTTCTAAACGTAGCCAATGCTTCTGCCGTAGCTGTCAATCAAGGTGGTAAACGTAAAGGTGCCGTCTGTGCCTACTTAGAAACATGGCATTTAGACATCGAAGAATTTTTAGAATTACGAAAAAATACCGGTGACGATCGTCGTCGTACACATGATATGAATACCGCAAATTGGGTACCTGACTTATTCATGAAACGACTCATGCAAGGAGAAAATTGGACGCTATTCTCCCCCGACGAAACACCTGATTTACACGATGCATGTGGTTTAGAGTTTGAAGAAAAATATCAAGCCTATGAAGCCAAAGCCGCACACGGTGAAATTAAAAATTTCAAAACGATTCCTGCTGTCAATCTATGGCGAAAAATGCTGAATTTATTATTTGAAACCGGACATCCTTGGATCACCTTTAAGGATCCTTGCAACTTACGTTCGCCACAACAACATGTTGGAACGATTCACAGCTCCAATTTATGCACTGAAATTACGCTGAATACCTCTATTGATGAAATAGCCGTTTGTAATTTGGGAAGTATTAACCTACCTCAACATCTGACAGAATCAGGAGAAATCGATCAAACAAAATTACGTAACACTATCCGCACGGCTATTCGCATGTTAGATAATGTCATTGATATTAATTATTATACTGTGCCACAAGCACGCCGTTCTAATCTAAAGCACCGTCCTATCGGCCTCGGTCTGATGGGTTTCCAGGATGCCTTATATCAATTACGACTCCCTTATGCTTCAGAAGCCGCCATTACTTTTGCGGATCATTCTATGGAGTCAATTAGTTA
>JBDLTN010000112.1:0-5206 GCA_039805785.1 Pseudomonadota bacterium
TAAACTGAATGAAGCTAAATCTAAAACAGAGCAAGAAATTGATAAAAATGTAGCAGAACTTTTTATTATTTTAGATAATATAAACAAAACAGCTTGCTTGGCTGTTCAGAAGCCAAAGGATTTTTATAACAATAATCTATTTACGTTATGCGTTTTAACTAATTCTAAAAAACTTTATCTTTTCCCGACTGATGCAAAGAATTACAAAATAATAATTGATAGATTTGAAAAAAACCAACTCTGCTTAACAGAGTTAGAGATTCTTTCCCTAGAATTCTCTTCAGACCGAGAAGTTAACATAAAAATTTATAAAGAACTGCAAAAAATTATCGCTAAAACTATTGCTCACCTAAAAAAAACAAAATTTTTTGGGAAAGCAGCCACCGATAAAATTGAAATATTTTTAGCACTTGCAAATAAAATTAGTAACAAGGAATCGTTAACAAATATTAAAAATTTCTTGAATAGGTATGACAAAGTAAAAATTCTTTCAAAGCATAGAGATCCCTGGGGAATTTTTGCTTTCTTTAAGGGTGAAACTTACTCAGCCTTTGTATGGAATGAATTAAGTAACATGCTTCTAGATACCCCAATTCCTTCAATTGAAATTAGATTCCCTCAATAATTTCAAGTCGTTTGATAATTCTTATTAGGCTTTGAGAGAAATTTCAAATCCTAGTAGTGTCTAAAATTATTCTCTTTTTATTAATTTTCTTTACCAATTAAACTAATGAAGCTACACTTTTTAATACGGGGTCATGATTTTCGTTCTTTTCACCTAAGTAGTATTTTATGAATAACTATAAATTACTTATTCTAGATTTTGATGGCACACTCTGTGCGACACATGATGCGATATTATTTTGTATCAAACGCACTTGTAAACTTCTTAATATCAACATGCCAAATCATGACTTCATCGATGCAACTATACGTGCAGGCCTAGGCATGAAAAAAACCATCGAAGTACTTTGTCCCGATCTAACTGCTTCACAAGTTCAACACGCGCTAACTACTTATGAAGCGATTTATTTGGCTGAGGGCGAAGATAAAAGTTCAGTCTTCCCGAAAACGGCTGAAACATTAGCAAAACTTTATGCTTTAGGTTTAATACTCACCGTAGTTAGTAATAAAGCAGTCGCAGCCGTTAATACTGCCTTAGAACGTTTTCAATTGAAACAATATATTGCTCTGGTCATTGGTGATACGCAAACACTGAGAAAAAAACCGGATCCAATGGCTTATATAGACTTTATTAAACCAAAATATAAAGAAATAAGCTCGAAACAAATCTTGATGATAGGCGATACGCCCGCTGATTTATTATTTGCACAAAATATTGGTGCTGATTCATGTTGGGCAGAGTATGGATATGGCGATAAAACTGCTTGCTTATCCATCCATCCCACTTACACCATTAAGCAATTCGCTGATATTTTAGCTATTGTCGCTTAAAATTGTTTAATGAATGTTCGTTAAATAACATTCTAATTTTTTTTCTAAAGCGCTTAGTCGATCATTAATATTAGAAAAATAACTTTGCATGGTTTCAACCAACAGCATCGTTTTCATATCAGGTTCGATATTAACTTTATCGCCGATATTTTTGTTACCAAAATTAGTCTTGCGCAAGGTTTCCGGGATTAAATACACCTCAAAGCTATGCCGTTTTTTATTCGTCAGGCCTATCGTTAAACTGGAGCCATCCACTGCGATATAACCTTTTGGGTTGATAAAAGCAAAACATGCTTCAGAGGTTTGAATGGTCAAACATAAATTCTCGCCATTACTTTTTTTATCAATAACAAGTCCTGTCTCAAAAATATGACCACTTAGTTCATGCCCGCCTATTTCATCGCCAAAACCAAGACTTCGTTCAACACTGACTTTTCTGCCTATAAAAAGTTCATTTAAGGTGGTTTTAGCTAAGGTTTCTTGCATTGCATCAAAACTAACTTCATGTCCTTTAATTGCCACTACCGTTTGACAAACGCCATCAACAGAGATACTGGCACCAATTTTTAAACCTTTTGCCAATTCTGGATTTAAATCAACCGTATAATGCGACAACCCTGGCTGCTGAGTCAGTGATTTTACAACAAATAAACCTTGTGTAATTCCTGAGTACATAAAAAACCAACTTAAATCAATAAATTTTCAATTAATTGCATTTGTTTTAACACAGAACCTTTATTCTCTGCCACAAATTTTTTAGCTTCCTGGGCCATTTGCTGGCGTAGTTGAGGGTTCGACAACAAAGCAGTCACCTGTGCTGCTAATTCTGTCGCGTTATTTACCTGAATTTCTACATTTCGTTGTTTTAGCTGTTCGGTAATCGTTGCAAAATTAAACGTATAAGGGCCGGTTAAAATTGGTAAGCCTACAGCGGCAGGTTCCAGTGGATTCTGTCCCCCTTTTTCAACAAGACTACCACCAACAAAAGCCAGATCCGCTGCTGAATACAAAATAAGTAATTCCCCCATCGTATCGCCGATAAAAATATCCACTGCATCCATCTCAGTTTCAGCATAATCACTGCGTTTGGCAATCTTATAAGCCGAACTACTATAAAGCTGCTGCAATTGTGGGGCACGGTCCACATGTCGGGGAACAGACACTAAGAGTAAGTCTGGATAAGACCGACGTACTTCGGTAAAGGCTTGTAAAATAAGCTCCTCCTCTCCCGGATGCGTACTGGCCGCAATCAATACAGGTCGCTTTTCTCCCCAAATCTTACGCCAATTCTGAGCTTGTTCAGTAATCTGGAATGGCAAAGTCAAATCAAATTTAAGACTCCCGGTAATTTTGATTTTTTCAGATGGGAAACCTAAACCAATAAAACGATCAGCATCGGCTTGAAATTGCGCAGCAATGATATCAATGTTTTTTAGCATTTTTTGGGTAATGGGTAAAATACGCCGATAGGACCTCGCAGAACGTTCAGATAAGCGAGCATTGACAAGGGCTACTGGCACTTGATACAACTGACAGGCTTCAAGAAGATTAGGCCAAAGCTCTGTTTCTAGCAAAATCAGCAACTTGGGCTGCAGTGCCTTAAAAAACTTCCTTAAGATCAATGGCAAATCATAGGGGAAGTAAAGCTGGGTAACATTTTCCAAGCCAGCGCGAATGCGCTCGGCACCCGTTATCGTTTCATTAGTTACAGTAATAGGTATAGTAGGGTAGCGTTGCTGTAATAGCTTGATCAGTGGTATTGCTGTCAAGGATTCGCCGACTGAAACGGCATGTACCCAAATCCCACCTGGTGAATAGGGACGCAAGCCGAATCCTAGACGTTCATACCAAAATTGTAAGCCATTCGGAGTTTTACGATTTTTTATCCATAAACGCAATAAAATAAACGGCAACAATAAATAAAAGATTATTGTATATAAGAATCGCATGGCTTAATAAAAATTATAATTAGATATTCTCAAGAAGCTTATCGTTTATTCAACTTTAAGACAAGATAATATCCTGTTAGTCTTATACGCAAAATTGTTATGAATTTAGGTTTTAGAATGAATATATGGGGCAAACTCATTGGCGGTTTTTTTGGCTTTCTGCTTGGAGGGCCATTTGGGCTTATATTAGGGGTCGTGATTGGCCATCTTTTTGATCGTGGACTTAGCCAAAATCAAGCTTGGTCTTTTTCTTCTGTCAATCCAAGTGCTGCTCAACAAGTTTTTTTTGATAGTACATTCTTAGTCATGGGGCATATTGCCAAATTAGATGGCCGAGTTTCTGAAGCTGAAATTCAAGCCGCCAGAGCCATCATGACCCGCTTAGGGCTTACCGAAACCATGCGTCAAAAGGCGATTGACCTTTTCAATCAAGGCAAACAAGCTTCTTTTAATCTTGAAGAAACTTTAAAAAAACTAGTCCAGGCCTGTCATCGTAATAAGGTCTTACTTAAACTTTTTGTAGACATCCAAATGCAAACCGCCCTGGCTGAGGGTCATCTCACAGCGGAAAAACAAAGAGTATTACAGAAAATCTGTCAATATCTCGGTTTTGCCCCACTCAATTTCAGTTTTTTTGAACATCTATTTAATTTTGAGCAAGCGTTCCGCCAGCAATCAGGTCAGAGACAACAAGGCTATTACCAACCTCCACACTCAGCCCATCAGCTGAATCTAAGAGATGCCTATGCTATCTTAGGAATCTCTGAACAAGCTTCGCCAGCCGAAATAAAAAAGGCCTACCGTAAACAAATGAGCCAACACCATCCTGATAAATTATTAGCTAAGGGTTTACCGGAAGAGATGATAAAAATAGCCACAGAAAAAACCCAAAATATAAAGGCCGCCTACGATCGTATCTGCGCGGCTAAGGGGATATAATGCGTGATTTAAATATTTCTGCTTCTATATTATCTGCTGATCCGGGCTGTTTGGCCAAAGAATCTATTGCTGTATTGCAGGCAGGTGCCAATAGTTTACATATTGATGTTATGGATAATCATTTTGTTCCCAATTTAACGTTCGGCCCATTAGTTTGCAGGGGTTTACGTGAGCATCTGCCTAAAGCCTTTTTAGATGTGCATTTAATGGTAAACCCAGTCGATCATCTGATTGATGCCTTTGCTGCAGCCGGAGCTGATCAAATTAGTTTCCATCCTGAAGCCAGTACCGATGTTGCTAAAAATTTAAAACAAATTCGCCAATTAGGCTGTAAGGCTGGTTTAGCTATTAATCCAGAAACATCATTAAATTGTTTAGATGATAACTGGGGATTTTTGGATTTGATACTATTGATGTCGGTTAATCCCGGCTTTGCTGGGCAACATTTTATTCCTGAGGTTTTAAACAAGATTTCAGTCGCCAAACAATTAATCTCAAATCACAAATCCTGTATACGTTTAGGTGTGGATGGAGGAGTTAAAAAAAATAATATTGCTGAAATCGCCAAAGCCGGTGCAGATACCTTTATTTTAGGCTCGGGTATTTTTAATAGCAAAGATTACGCCCTTACTTTAACCGAAATACGATCAGAATTAAATTTATAAGGAAAAACAACATGCGTCTCTTTTTAATAGCTTGCCTACTTTTTCTGTTAACTGCTTGTGCTAGCACAGTAAACTACCAAAAACAAATAGATAAATGGCAAGGAAAAAATATTCAAGCCCTTATGGCCAAATGGGGCGAGCCAGATGCAGGAATTCAGTTAGCGAATGGACATAAAATTTACCAGTATACTAGAAAAG
>JBDLTN010000113.1:0-5181 GCA_039805785.1 Pseudomonadota bacterium
GATAGAAACATTTTTTGAGGGTAAAAAAATCTGGCAGGAAAAAGTTGACAGTCTTAACTTCAACTGACAGTAAGCACGACTGAAAAAACGGGTAACTGTCACATTAAGTTTGAACCACTACAAAGTTGACAGTCTTAACTTCAACTGACAGTAAGCACGACTGAAAAAACGGGTAACTGTCACATTAAGTTTGAACCACTACACTTAATGTTCTGACTTCTCGGTTATATAGTGGTTTTTCCGTAAATAATGAGACGAAGGGTTATAAATAGGTACTTGTCATATATCGATATATAGGGTAATCTTTCTACTTATATGATCAAGAGCTTTTCAAGTAAAGTTGCGCAGGATATTTATAATGGATTGAATAGCCGGCATTCTCGTACTTTACCTAAAGCGCTTCATAATAAAGCTCATCGTCTACTTGATCAGTTAAATGCCTATTACTTTAGTTGAAACCTTACAAATCCCCCCGAGTAACCATTTAGAAAAGCTATGAGGGAAACTTAAAGAGTCTTGGAGTATAAGAGTTAATAAACAATGGAGAATAATATTCAAATGGGATAATGGTAATGCACAAGAAGTAGATATTATTGATTACCACTAGGAGAATTTTTTTATGTTACCTACCCACAGAGAGCCCACTCACCCAGGCGAAATGCTTTTAAAGGAATTTTTACTACCTTTAGGCTAAGCCAAAAATCCTTTAGTGAACACATAGGCTGGACTTACACTCGTCTTAATGAAATTATTAATAAGCGTAGAGGCATTACGGCGGATTCCGCTTTAACGCTATCAGAAGCCTTACAAACTGAACCTGAGTTTTGGTTAGCTTTACAGTCTAATTGGGATTTGTGGCATAGTCTAAAGAAACATCGACGCGTTAAACCGCTTAAGTTAACTCGTCGCGCCGCTTGATTTGCAGAAAAAATATCGACCCATTTTTTTATGCGCAAAACTCGCGCCAAAACAATTTGAAAGCTTGAGTTTGCTTGGATAAGCGATTGTTTTAAGAGAATTTTAAGTCTAACGAAAATGAATGAGTAGATGATTAACAGTCATTTACTCGACAGTTTTGTTTATTTTTATAGGATGAGATTTATGGGTCTCATGTTGCTTATTAAAATAATAAAATGTAATAAAAAAAATTCTTTCAGCACTTGACCCATGCTAGCGCTGCTATTACTATAAGCGGCCTTAACGGCTTAAATTCCCCGATAGCTCAGCTGGTAGAGCAAATGACTGTTAATCATTGGGTCACAGGTTCGAGTCCTGTTCGGGGAGCCAGTCAAAAGGCTAAAAGGTGATAGAGACCCTCTTAGTATCATTTGGAGAGTAGAAATGTACGCAGTTATTTGCAGCGGCGGAAAACAATATAAAGTCGCTAAACAAGAAATTATTAAGCTCGAAAAGCTACCGGAAGCGCTTGAAACCATCGTTGAATTTCCGGTGATGCTGCTGGCGGATGAAGAGGGCTGCAAAATGGGCGCCCCCTATGTAGCGGGTGCAAAGGTTAAGGCCTGTGTGGTAGAGCATGGTCGTGGTGATAAAGTGACCATTATTAAGATGCGACGTCGTAAGCATCATAGAAAGCAAATGGGTCACCGACAACACTATACAGCGGTAAAAATTACCGAAATAATTACTAAGGGTTTATAGAGGTTATACCATGGCACACAAAAAAGCGGGCGGAAGTACGCGTAATGGTCGCGATTCGCATTCAAAACGTTTAGGTGTAAAACACTTCGGTGGTGAATCCGTTAAAGCAGGAAATATCATCATCCGTCAACGCGGTACACATTACCATCCTGGTAATAATGTTGGGATTGGCAAGGATCACACTTTATATGCCTTAGTGCAAGGTGTGGTTAAGTTTGCTCGTAAAGGGGCTAAGCTGCGCTGTTATGTTAATGTGATTCCTGCAGTAACAGAGGTTGCTAAACACGCGAATTAGATGGCCGCGTCTTTTTAGAATGGTTACCCCGCTCAGCGGGGTTTTTTTATGAAATTTTTAGATGAAGTTGAGATACTCGTAGAAGCAGGAAAGGGCGGAGCAGGCTGCGTTAGTTTTCGTCGTGAAAAATTTATTCCCTTGGGTGGTCCCGATGGTGGCGATGGGGGTGATGGCGGGAGTGTTTATTTAAAAGCAAATACCAACCTCAATACACTGATCGATTTTCATTATAACCGTCTCTATAAAGCGGTGCGGGGTGAAAACGGCAGAGGCTCCGATTGCGCTGGAAAAAAAGGGGCAGATCTTATTTTAGAAGTGCCGGTGGGTACCGAAATCTTTGATGCAGATACCCAAGAATTGATTGCTGATTTGATCCGCAGTGATCAAACCCAATGTGTCGCGAAAGGGGGTTGGCACGGTTTAGGGAATGCACGCTTTAAAAGCAGTACCAATCGTAGTCCACGTCAGTTTACTCCTGGCCATCCTGGCGAAACCCGCCGTTTAAAGCTCTCTTTAAAATTACTCGCTGACGTTGGGTTGGTAGGTTTACCTAACGCTGGAAAATCCAGTTTGATACGCGCGGTATCGGCAGCAACACCGAAAGTGGCGGATTATCCATTTACTACCTTGCAACCACATTTAGGTGTGGTGCGCTTAGAAGCTGGACGTAGCTTTGTGATGGCGGATGTTCCAGGATTGATTACCGGTGCGGCTGAAGGTTTAGGTTTGGGTATCAATTTTTTAAAACACTTGGATCGTACCCGTCTATTACTCCATGTATTGGATATTCAACCCCTCGATGGCAGTGACCCGTTAAAAAATATGACTTTGATTGAAAATGAGTTGACAAAATATAGTCCTGAATTAGCTGCAAAACCGAGATGGTTGGTGTTAAATAAAATAGATTTACTCTCGTCTGAGGAGTTAATGAAGACCGTACAAGTGATTAAAGAGCAAGTTCCTGTCGGTGTACCGATATTTGAAATTTCGGCTTTACAGCGTGTCGGGACGCAAGCATTATGTTATGCTCTTGGGGATTTTTTGGAACAAAATTCATCCCTAGAATAAGAGAGTGCGCATTCAACTTTCGTGATAAGCCTAGTTGATTGGATTGCCGCGCAGCTGAGCTGCTCGCAATGACGAGTTAGGCTTGGTGCTTTTCGCAATGCGGAATTAAGTTTATGGTTTGCATTGTAGAATTAAATTTATGGTTCGCAATGATGGAGTTGAGCTTTGTGGTTGACAATGACCAATTAAGCTTTTGTAGCTCACAAGTGACGAATTAAGATTATAATTTGCAATGACAGTATTAAGTTTTGTCCCTTACCATGGTTCGCATTGAACGGAACTGATTTTTATTCGACGGGAACTGCTTCAGTGTGCTGGCTAGGTTTGTTAATGCAATATTTTAACGTTTTACCCATTTTAAAATGGATGCGATACTTTTCAGGTGCTAAAAAGTGTTCGCCGGTTTTCGGGTTAAAAGCCGAACGTGCTGCATTATAATGGGGTGAAAAGCTTCCAAAGCCACGTATTTCTATACGACGACCCTGATATAATGTTTGTTCCAACAGTTGAATTAAATGTTCTACACTTTTCTTAACTGTAGCTGCCTGAAGTTGGGGAAACTTGAGTATGAGTTGGTTAATGAGTTCTGGTTTCAGCATGGATCACCTATGATTAGTTTGATTAAGCCAAAAAAATGATGCAATTACAACTACGTCATCTACCTAATGTTATTACTTGCACTCGTTTTATTCTAATAGGTCCTATTTTATGGGCCTTATTAACAAAGTGCTATCCCTTGGCTTTTTATTTATTTGTGATAGCAGGTTTGAGTGATGGTCTAGATGGTTTGTTAGCGCGTTTTTTTGATTGGACGTCACCGTTGGGTGCATTATTGGATCCTTTAGCCGATAAACTTTTACTCATGGGGAGCTTTGTTGTACTGGCCTATCTACAACAAATTCCTTTATGGTTAACCGTGATGGTGATAGGTCGTGATATTTGGATTATGGGTGGCGCGTTATTGTATCGTTATTGGGTAGGCCCGTTAGATTATAAGCCGGTTTGGATTAGTAAGTTAAATACCTTTT
Source organism: Pseudomonadota bacterium (assembly GCA_039805785.1). Taxonomy (GTDB): domain Bacteria; phylum Pseudomonadota; class Gammaproteobacteria; order Diplorickettsiales; family Diplorickettsiaceae; genus Aquirickettsiella. The sequence continues at coordinate 4,051 of JBDLTN010000113.1, forward strand.
TTCAGTTAGTCTTAGTCAGTTTACTGATTATTAAATTAGCCTTTTTTGATATCTCCGCCGAATTCATTGCGCGAATTATCGAAGCGGTTTTTGTGACCACTTTATTAAGTTTCATTCAATATACATGGATGTGGTTTTGGCAAGCCGTTTATTATTTAAGGTTAACGAGTAAAAAATTAACGGCTAAGAATCAAAACAAGCTGGGTCTTAAATAAGTTAAGTGTGCGATTTGGAGTCGAATGTTGACACAATTAATTTTACCTTTGCAACCACCGGACGCCTGTTGCTTTGAAAATTTTTATATCGGCCAGAATGCTATTTTATTAAATGGTTTACGGAATTTTTCTCAAAAAATAGGCGAGCCTTATCTCTATATTTGGGGTAAACCCGGCGCGGGTTGTACCCATTTACTGCAAGCTTGTTGTCATACAGCGCAACAACATGGATTTTCAGTTGCTTATTTACCTTTAAATAGCTTAAAAAAGAATAGTAGTAGTGAGATATTGCGTGGCTTAGAAACAGTAGATATGGTTTGTATTGATGAACTTGAGAGTATTGCTGAAGATAGTTGTTGGCAAGAAGCCTTATTTCATTTCTATAATCGCTTGCAAGAGCAAGCACGTTATTTACTTATCGCCGCCAAAAGTGTTCCTAACCAATTAAATTTAGCATTACCTGATTTAATTTCCCGTCTTGCGAGCGGTGTGCTATTTCAAGTGCGCGAATTAAGTGATGCGGAACGACTTATTGCTTTACAACAGCGTGCAGATTCACGAGGTTTAGAGCTTTCTGAAGAAGTCGGTCAGTTTTTATTACAGCGTCTGCCGCGTGATTCGCAAGCGTTGTTTTCTGCATTGACACAACTGGATAAAGCCAGCTTATGTTTAAAACGCAAATTAACCATCCCTTTAGTTAAAACTATTTTAAATTTATAGTTTATTAAATGATTATTGTAATTTAATAAAATTTATTTTTTTAAATAAGAATGGTTATTTACATTTAAAGTTTTTAAAAGTATATTTATTTCCCAACATAAAATAAAAATTAATTATGCTAAAGAGTCGTTTTAAGTTTTATGTAATTTTGATCTTATTTTTCTGTTTAAGCGCAGTGGCATGTACTCACACAGAA
>JBDLTN010000114.1:0-5165 GCA_039805785.1 Pseudomonadota bacterium
CCGATAGAAACATTTTTTGAGGGTAAAAAAATCTGGCAGGAAAAAGTTGACAGTCTTAACTTCAACTGACAGTAAGCACGACTGAAAAAACGGGTAACTGTCACATTAAGTTTGAACCACTACACATGAGCAGATAGAGTATCGCCATTAGCGCGATCGCTTCTATCAAGTTTAATTTTACTAACTTTAGATAAATTAGTACCTAAATTAAGATCTTTTAACCTTGTACTAAGAGTATCATATGCTTTCTTCAACTGAAGTATTATTTTTTCTTCTTCTAAATTAATCATTTTTTACTCCTAGCATTTCAAATTTAAATTAATGGCTTAATCAATTTGACAGTTTTTCACTATCAAGGCAACTATTCATAATTTTTCTACGATAAAAAATTTCGCTCGGAGTATTGTAATCTAAACATTTCATCGGTCTTCGATTCAGCAGCTTTAATTTTGATCGGAAGACACTGACCCATTCTAGGCTGCGTGTTGGTTTCCACAATGACTTGACAGCGCGTGATGCGTTTCCAGCTTCGCCCGTCAACGCATGCCTATCATGAGACTCCTAGACTTTGCACTTCGTGCGTTTTCCATATCTTGTCGTCAGTTTGCCTCAAATTATCTTTTTCAGATTGGGCCGTATTCTTAGCATTCGATCTTCTGAAGAATCCTGCGGTTGCGTTTTTTACCAATGAAACTCGCTCTTTACCTTGGTGAACCCGTTGATCGGCAGCTTGTAAAGCTCGTTCTTTGTATCCAAGCCGTTGATAATCGGTTTGTACACTCAATAATAAGCTATAAGGAATCAACAGTTTTTCTAAGCTCTCTAAAGCATAGTTAATAGAACGGGTCACCGGTATTCCTAGATTTTCGAGCAAGTAAGGAAGTTGTGGCAAAATAAATAAGCTCACCACTAAATACCAAGTGCTTGGGTCATTGATAACTTCCAGCATACTCAGTGCTCCACGTAATCCTATCGTCAATTGATAGCTCCAAGGATGTTGATAGGTTAAAAACTCAATCAGAGCAGGGACACAGGATGAAACGCAAGGCCCAAACTGTAATAGATCCGCAATAAAGCGAACGACTAATTTGCTTCGATAAGCCTCTGCTGGAAGCCTCGCTTGCACACTGGGATATAGCAAGGCCGTTTCTAAACAGACTGCACTCAGAGTATAATACAGATGTGTTGACTGCATGGATCTGAGGACACGTCTGAGAAAATGGCTAGGATCATGCTCATGCCAATGAGGCGTTAAACCAGCTGCTCGGAAATAATCACCCACTCGCGTATGCACTAAGCATTGCTCGCCTAGATAAACTACCCCTATCGCTTGTGCTCTTTGCCAAAACTGTTCCATCGCAGCTTCGCGTTGCCGTTGTTTTAATTGCGCTCGTTTCAAGAAATAATCGGCAACAGGAAGCTTGGTTAAAATAATTTCTGAAGAGACGCAGTTCATAGAATCTACGTGCATAAATTGCTGGCATTGATCTGAGCCCAAAAAATACAAGCTATTGGCTTTGAAAGATACTGGCTGTGCAGCATCAAATTTATAACTATAAGGATCAAAAACCATATAAGAAAAAGAGCTATCTTCTGCGTTAATAAACCAGGTTAAAACGATGTTTTCATTGCTACAATAACCTAGTATTCCCAATGGCGATTGGTTTTTGACACACTGCAGATTTATAAATGCAGGGTTGTCACAAGCGACTAATCCATTTTGTGTAACAGTAGTTTTAGTAACAGTTTTTGTTGCATCTGCTCGTGGAAGTGACATCAACGGAATCATCACTGCAGCTAAAGTAGACACAGCGGGCGCCTGTTCTCTTCTTCTTAGATGCCTTAGCCCTACATAGGCTAAGGTTGCTGTTAAAGTAACGCCTGTTGCTGTTCCCAATGTAACAGATAATAGTCCTCTCCACCCGGAGAAATAGCTAACTTGTCTTTCTTCGTAGGGGATCTCTGCTGATTCCAATTTAACCATAGACTGAAAAGCGGGTTTCGACACGGTTTGAGTGGAGGAGAAGTTACCGCAGGCAAAGCTTTTTATTAACTCATTATTAATCCCCCAAGAATTTTGAAGATAAGTTTCAGTTTGATTTATTTTTTGCATCTCATCCATCTGCGAAGAACTATTAAACAGTTGATTGTGTAAAGAGACATATCTATCAAATGTTGCGTCGAGTAAATAGCTAAACACATTTTTTTGAATTAATTTATCAGGTTCGTTTATTAGTCCCCTTATTATTATCCAGGGTAAAACTTTAACCGCTTCTTGAAAAAATGTGTCGGTACAAACCTGGTTTGTAAACTCACTTCTCAAAAGGTTCGCACCATAGGCTTGTATAAAATCATCCATAGTGATCGATGACTCAAATCCTAAAGTAGCTGCCGCATTAACCTTATTGGCGCGACTATTAACCGCTAAAAAGTATAAAAGTGCATTGATTACTAATCGATCAAATTTATTAATTTTATTATCTATTACTCCCATCCAATGAAGTTTGTTCAATGCATTATAACTAGATATTGCTGAAAACCTTTCCGACTTTAGCTGGCCTGAAACATCGTTTGTTTTAAGGATAACGGCTTCGGCTTGAGATTGAGAAAGTGGTGTGAATGAAATCACAGTAGCGGCAGCTGTTGCTACTCCAACAAGCTGTCTATTACTTCTAAATAACCTTGTCATTGAGCCCACCAATGCCATAAGGCACACTGATGCAACAGTGCTTATGGCTCCAAAGAAGACAATTGGCGTAGACCACGCTGTGGATGCTGTCGTTATTTCTTTATTTATCTCTGCTTTTATCGGTGAGTGTTCTAAGCTTGAAACCTTAGCTATTGTCTGAGTTGAAAAACTCATTGTTCCTACACTTACGTTGTTCACAAGCGGCTGATTTGATTGTATTTGCTGTTTAGATGAGATTAATTTTTTAGAATTGGCTTGTCGCTTGGAGCGCGCTGTTTCAAGCGATAAGCCTTCCTGAATAGAAGGAGTATTAGTCTTGACAGTTGAACTTAATAGTGTATTACTATTATCTATCTGAGTAACATAAATATCCGAAAAATTAGCCGCAAAATTGATTGCAGTTAAGTTATTTTGTGGCTGTATCGACTGATCGAAAAAATTAAATACGACCGATAATATTTTTTCTCTCATTTCTGATAGAGCATAAAATTGATGACATATCAGCGTGCAATAATCAGCAGGGCTTGTTAGCGCATTCGTCAAAATAAGATCGGTTTGATTGCGAAAAAAACTATAGTTTCCTATATTTTTTAGTATCAGAATCTCAAGTCCTTTTTCTATATCCTTATTTGTAAGGATAATGATTGCTTTATTACTGTTAACAATCAAAGGAGCCGATTTCAGCGTAAACGTCGCATTATCTATGGCGATAATATTTCTCGAGATAGAATCATCCAAAAAAATATCGAGCTTTTGATACCAGTTATCAATAAGCGCTGCTTTTAATTTAATATTAGCAATAGGTATATTATCAGGACAATCTGCCGATAAATTTACGTTTAAATCATTTTCTACGGGGGTCACATTGAAATAAATTAATTCATGTTGGCAGATTTTTTTTGTTTTTTTGACAATTCCTCGTAAATCTAAGGTATCAATAGGCTCTTCAAAATCATACGCCTCGTTTTTTGACGTATCATACAGTATCGTTTCAGCAAGCGGAAACAAGGAATGATCCGTAGGCAAGATAACATACACATTTTCACCGCCATTGCCGATTAAATGCGTTTCAGATAAACCATTCGCATAAAAAATTTCATGTTTTCCATGTCCTATGGATAGAGTTGAATTATCCATGAGTTGAACAGAAAAAGTTTTTTTTAATCGCTGGGCTATTTTTGTAAATAGCTCAATTTTTTCATCGACCGTTCTATTATTATGCTCAATTTCTCGGACATAAAGTTGATCCTTATTCAATAACTTGACTTCTATCCCTTTAAAAAAATAAGATATAGTCGCTAGATTCGCAGCATCTTCCAGAAGCGTACTATTCTGGAAGTCAGAAATAAGAACACGAAATGCTTTTTTAGGATAGCCAGAAAGTTGAGAAAATGAAATCGAATGGTTGATATGGATCGCCCGGATAGTTTCCAAAGGACACTCAAAAAAGAATCGATATTGTATGGCTTCTTCAACATTTACTTGCACCTCCGCTTCGCCCTCTTCGTCCCTAGGAATACTATAATCTATCGTATGTATACCTGACTTTAAAGAAAGCATGATGAGCGTATTATTTCTTAATACAAATTTTGGGTTTTTATAAGAACGATGGGTTATAAAGAACATATCCGGATATTCGTTATTTTTTCCCTTATACCCATCGATAAAACAGGTATTTCCCCTCAGGTAAATGACATCCTGTTCGTTTGTACGCCCATGGATGTGATCCATTTTAGAAATCCTGACGCGGTTGTCAGAGGGACATAAGGGCGGAAAGCTGAGGTCTGTACTATTCTTCCCACATAAATACCCTAGCTCATCGATCAGCAAATAATCGCTTTGCTGAGGAGAAAAATGATTTAGCTTGAGGATGTCGATTCCGTCGCCGCCTTGCAGTAAACCGCTGATAGCGTCCCCTTCTAAAATAAACAAGTTTCCTTGATGACTGCCTTTATAGGTTTTCTTACCATTCTGCACAAGAAACAGCATGGGCGAAAAAGGCAAGGCAATCGCTTTATCCTCCCCTTTTTCTAAGCTAATGAAGGTTATATCACTGGTTCTATTCAATGGATATTCTACGCCTATCGCATTTTTACAATCATAAATAAGTTTTTTTTCAAGTGCTGTGGAGGAATCAGGCGTATTTTCTTGGTTCGAACTATCTGACAAACAAAACAAACGTCCCTCATTAATGGCATCTGGGTTGCTTTCATCCAATACGATAGCGTCTTTCTTTTTCCAGAGAATTTCACTGTCCGCATATAAAGTCGTTGCGTTATGAAAAGCCGGAAAAATATAGCGCTTAATGTGTGTATTTTCTTTTAAGAAATCAATCGCACGTTTTACCAATTGGTTATTGCTGGCTTTAATCTCAAGATATTCGGATGGTGACAGATAGAAAAAAGCGCGTAAACCTTGAATAAATTCTTCTGTTCTCGAAAGATGAACATGTTTTTCAATTTCTTGGACTTGATGT
>JBDLTN010000115.1:0-5144 GCA_039805785.1 Pseudomonadota bacterium
GGGCTATAATACCGATATTTCGATAGCGTTCTATGGGTGTTTGTCGATCCACTCTCAGTACCTTTTAAATTTTTTAAAATCAACCAAACCGGAAATGAGCAAAAGCCTGATTAGCCTTAGCCATACGGTGTGTATCTTCGCGTTTCTTCACTGCGATGCCTTTATTGTCATAAGCATCCAAAATCTCAGCTGATAAGCGTTGTGCCATGGTTTTTTCGCTACGTTGACTCGCTGCAACCTTAAGCCAACGCATAGCTAAGGCAGTCCGTCGTGATGGACGAACTTCAACAGGAATTTGATAGGTTGAACCGCCAACGCGCCTTGCTCTCACCTCAACATTCGGTCGGATATTATCTAAAGCCTGATCAAAAATATCGAGCAACGCCCCAGCATCAAAGCCTAACTTACCCTTACCACCGGCTTCACCGCCTACTTCTTCATCTTTTTCTACTTTCTTAGACTTATCCTTCAATCGGACATCTAACCGCTCTAGAGCGCCATACACGATTTTTTCCGCAACGGCCTTTTTCCCATTTTTCATCACAGAATTAATGAACTTGCTTAGTAGTTCACTTTTAAACTTAGGATCAGGGAGGATAACCCTTTTAGCAGCAACACGTCTTCTTGGCATAACTCAAATTCCTAGCTATTTAATTTATTTATCTTTAGGCCTTTTAGCACCATATTTAGAACGCCCTTGTTTTCGTCCAGAGACCCCTGAGGTATCTAAAGCGCCACGCACAACATGGTACCGCACACCGGGTAAGTCTTTTACTCGGCCGCCTCGCATCAGGATAACCGAATGCTCTTGAAGATTATGGCCTTCACCGCCGATATAAGTTGTTACTTCCATACCATTGGTTAAGCGTACCCGCGCTACTTTACGTAAAGCCGAATTTGGCTTTTTAGGTGTAACGGTATAGACGCGTGTGCATACACCACGTTTTTGAGGGCATTCACCCAACGCAGGCACCATTGATTTCGTGCGTCTTTGTACGCGCGGCTTTCGTACTAACTGGTTAATTGTTGCCATGTAATTTCTTTACTCAAAAATGTGGCTTAAATTTAATCTGAATACTTATTTTTTTAGCGAAAATCAAACTTATGTTTGCATTTGCACTAAATTTTTGGGCGTTACAGTAAGCTCAAAAAATACTTTCTTCATCGAACGAAGAGGGGCGAGATTGTAAAGAGACCGCTCTAAGTTGTCAAGTGTCGTCATCTGCTTAATTACTTATTTTCCACTCTTTTTTTGTATTTTTTTAAGCCTAGAAGGGTTGAAACAACGCCTCAGGTTAGTCTTAATTTAGTGTTAGAATAAACGAGCATTATTAACTTAATTTTTTCAGCTTTTTAAGCTTAATGGTAAGAGAGGAAATTACCCCTTTCCTCTCATTGTTCTTAACTGAAACAGGCCATGACGGCTTTTAAAAGCTCTCTGTAGCCATAATTTTTTAACTGAGTTAAAAAATTGCGCTTTGCAAAATTTCTTAAGCGGCTTAAATAGTCAATAAAGCAATGGAAAAATAAAAAAAATGCACCGTGAAGTGCATTTTTTTATTAAACTAAACAGTAGAAACTAAGCTTTATCATCTTTCTTAGGTTCAGATAACGCTTGGCTGAGTGCTTGTTCGACATCACTCGCCGTCATCTGGGGAGCAGCTGCCGCTGTTAAGCGTTGCTGTCTTGCTAAGGCATTAGCAGCGCGCTGACGACGTGCTTCAGCATGATAGGCAAACCCAGTTCCTGCAGGAATTAAACGGCCCACAATCACATTTTCCTTTAATCCTTTCAATTCATCACGCTTACCAGTCACTGCTGCTTCAGTTAATACACGCGTGGTTTCTTGGAATGACGCCGCTGAAATAAAGGAATCCGTTGCTAAAGAAGCTTTGGTAATACCTAACAATACGGCTTCAAAACGCGCGGGTAATTTATTTTCAGCAATCAACTTCCTATTTTCTTCTTTGATGCGTGATTCTTCTAATTGCTCACCCTTTAAGTAACGACTTTCACCGGAGTCAAGGATATTAACTTTACGTAGCATTTGACGAACGATGACTTCAATATGTTTATCATTGATCTTCACGCCTTGTAATCGATAAACCTCTTGAACTTCACTCACAATATAATTAGTCAGTGCACTAATGCCTAGCAAACGTAAGATATCATGTGGGTTTAAAGGTCCATCAGCGACAATTTCACCGCGTTCAACGTGTTCACCTTCAAAAACGGTCACATGACGCCATTTAGGAATTAACGCTTCAAATACTTCGCCATTATTACTACCGGTAATCACTAAACGTCTTTTACCTTTAGTTTCTTTACCAAAACTAATAATACCGGAAATTTCCGCTAAAATAGCCGGCTCTTTAGGTTTACGTGCTTCAAAAAGATCCGCAACACGGGGTAAACCACCGGTAATATCACGGGTTTTTGAAGTCTCTTGTGGTATACGAGCCACAATGTCACCCACTCCTACCGCAGCACCGTCCTCCAAGCTCAAAATAGCATTGATAGGCAAGAAGTAATGTGCTGGCAAACGGGTACCGGGCAAGAACAAATCATTACCCTCTTTATCGGTAAGCCTCACCATAGGACGCAATTCCTTACCTCCAGAACCACGTTGTTTGGAGTCCATGACGACAATACTGGTTAAACCGGTTAGTTCATCCGTTTGTCGGTTCATGGTAATACCATCGATTAAGTCGATAAACTTAACATAACCGGCAACCTCGGTAACAACAGGATGCGTATGAGGATCCCACTGTGCAATCAATTGACCAGGAACCACTTCGGTACCGTCAGATACTTTAATAGCAGCACCATAAGGCAGTTTATAACGTTCTCTTTCACGACCTTGAGGATCTAACAGGGTTAACTCACCTGAACGTGAGACCGTCACATAATGCCCATCATTGTGTTTAACCAACTTAATATTATGTAATTTAATACGGCCCTTAGATTTTACTTGGATATGATTCGCTAAAGCCACCTGAGAAGCCGCACCACCGATGTGGAAGGTACGCATGGTTAGCTGCGTACCGGGTTCACCTATTGACTGAGCAGCAATAACACCAACAGATTCACCGATACCCACTAAATGGCCACGAGCTAAGTCACGGCCGTAACAGGCAGCACAGATACCATATTTAGCTTCACAGGTAATCGGTGAGCGCACATTCACTTGGTCTACCGCTCGTTCTTCTAAAATATTTACCCAATCTTCATCTAATAAAGTTCCTCGATTCACCACAATATCATCACTACCTGGCAAGCTGACATCTTCTGCGAGGACACGCCCTAAAACTCGTTCGCGTAAAGGCACCATGATTTCTCCACCTTCAACATGGGGAGTAATAGCAATACCTAAAGTCGCTCCACAATCCATTTCTGTGACAACCATATCTTGTGCTACGTCAACCAGACGACGCGTCAAGTAACCCGAGTTAGCCGTTTTCAATGCAGTATCAGCCAAACCTTTACGTGCACCGTGCGTAGAAATAAAGTACTGTAATACGTCTAAACCTTCGCGGAAATTAGCGGTAATGGGTGTCTCAATAATGGTACCGTCCGGTTTAGTCATCAAACCTCGCATACCCGCTAGCTGACGCATTTGCGCAGGTGAACCCCGAGCGCCTGAGTCTGCCATCATATACACAGGATTAAACGATTCTTGTGATACGGTTTTACCATCGGCGGCTTTGACGTTTTCTGTCGCCAATTTTTCCATCATCGCTTTAGCAACTTGGTCATTAGTACGTGACCAAATATCTACAACCTTGTTATAACGCTCGCCTTGCGTCACCAAACCTGAAGCATATTGAGATTCAATTTCTTTCACTTCGGTTTCAGCACAGGCAATAATGGTTGCTTTACTTTCAGGAATGATCAAATCTTCAATCCCAACAGAAATACCCGCACGTGTTGCATAACCAAAACCGGTATACATTAATTTATCTGCAAAAATAACCGTCGCCTTCAAACCTAAACGTCGATAACATTCATTGATAAGACTTAATATTGCTTTTTTATTCAGTGTTTTATTAATTAAAGAAAAAGGTAAACCCTCTGGGAGCGTTTCGCGTAATAACGCTCTACCAACGGTAGTATCAGTTAACTTAATTGATTCTTTGCGTTCACCCTTCGCGTCAAACAACACTTCTGTGATTCTAACTTTAATCTTGGCGTGTAGATCGGCATACCCTGCATCATACAGCTGACGAACATCATTAATATCGGAACAAATTAAGCCTTCTCCTTTCGCATTGATTTTGTCACGAGTTAAATAATAAAGCCCCAAGACCACATCCTGGGTCGGAAGGATAATTGGCTCACCATTCGCGGGAGATAAAATGTTGTTAGTCGACATCATCAATGTTCGCGCTTCTAACTGTGCTTCGATAGTTAATGGCACGTGCACCGCCATTTGGTCACCATCAAAGTCCGCGTTATAAGCGGTACAAACCAGAGGGTGCAATTGAATAGCTTTCCCCTCAACTAAAATAGGTTCAAATGCCTGAATACCTAAACGATGCAATGTAGGTGCTCGGTTTAATAAAACCGGATGTTCACGGATCACATCTTCGAGAATATCCCATACTTCGGGTGATTCATTTTCTACCATTTTCTTAGCAGCCTTAATAGTAGACGCTAAGCCACGGAATTGTAATTTACTTAGAATGAAGGGCTTAAATAATTCTAAAGCCATCTTTTTCGGTAAACCACATTGATGTAATTTTAACGTAGGACCTACCACGATAACCGAACGACCTGAATAGTCGACACGTTTACCCAATAAGTTTTGTCTAAACCGCCCTTGTTTACCTTTGATCATATCCGCCAAAGATTTTAAAGGTCGTTTGTTACTACCGGTTATGGCTCGACCGCGTCGGCCGTTATCCAATAGCGCATCGACAGATTCTTGCAACATACGCTTTTCGTTACGCACAATTATATCGGGCGCATTGAGATCTAATAAACGTTTTAGACGATTATTACGATTAATCACACGACGATAGAGATCATTGAGATCAGACGTTGCAAAGCGGCCGCCATCTAGAGGGACAAGTGGACGTAAATCCGGTGGTAATACCGGAAGTACGGTTAAAACCATCCACTCTGGTTTATTACCCGATTGCTCA
>JBDLTN010000116.1:0-5004 GCA_039805785.1 Pseudomonadota bacterium
TTTTAATATGTTCCCATTGCTTGTTTGTTATGTCACTTGGATAAGCCATTTTTCTTTTTACCACTAATTTCCACGTGCATCTTTATAACCTATTTTCCTATTTATTTAAACCATAAAGACAGGTTCTCAGCTATTGATAAGTCATTCACTTAGTTTTCTTGGCAACTTGAACTGATCGCTTCTTTAAGCCGAGAGAGCCTCTACTGAGCGATTAGTATACTCTCCACCTAAATAGGAATAATTTATAAAGTTGGGGGTTATTAATATAAAAAATTTTGAGTATTAATAAGGGTTAAATTACATTGTTATTGTAAATACATGGTTTTTCCGGCAACATAGCCGTTATTAAAAGCAAGTTTAGGTAAATTATGGCCAAAGAAGATCAGATAGTGATGGAGGGTACAGTTATTGAAACTTTACCTAATACCTTATTTAAAGTGCAATTAGAAAATGGGCATGTTATTAAGGCCCATATTTCTGGACGTATGCGAAAAAGCTATATCCGTGTCCTCACCGGTGATAAGGTGAAAGTTGAAATGACGCCGTATGATTTGACTAAGGGCCGTATCATATTTCGTGGCAAAGGTTCTCCTGCTGAACCAGATAAAGAAAGATCTAAAGCTTAGCCCTAGCCAATGGGTGCTTGCGAGAGATTTTTATTTTGTTCAGGAGGTGTAATAATACCGCCTTTTTCGCCAATGATTAATTCTAGTTCACCATCATTACACGTTAAGGTTAAATGGCCGCCGTGTACTAAACGTCCAAACAGTAATTCATCAGCAATGGGTTTTTTGATTCTTTCCTGAATGAGACGCATCATGGGGCGTGCTCCCATGCTTCTATCATAGCCATGTTTAGCTAGCCAAATTCGAGCAGGTTTGTCTACATGTAAAGTGACGTGCTTCTTTTCAAGTTGAGCTTCTAACTCAAGTAAATATTTATCAACGACTTGAGAGACGATTGTTGCATTTAAATAATTAAAATAGATAGTCGCATCTAAACGATTACGAAATTCAGGAGAAAATACGCGCTTGATTGCTTCTGAATTTTCTGCTTGATTCACGTTAGGAGTAAAACCTATTTCTTGCCGACTAAACTGTTCAGCGCCCGCATTACTAGTCATTACCAAAATGATATGGCTAAAATCAGTTTTTCTACCATTAGTATCGGTTAAATTACCATGATCCATGACTTGTAATAAAAGATTAAAAATATCCGGGTGTGCTTTTTCAATTTCATCCAATAATAAAACAGCATGAGGATGTTTTGTTACGGCCTCAGTGAGTAAACCACCTTGATCATAACCAATATAGCCTGGAGGAGCGCCTATTAAACGAGATACGCTATGTCTTTCCATATATTCAGACATATCAAAGCGCAGTAATTCGATCCCCATGAGCTCTGCGAGTTGACGGGTAACCTCTGTTTTTCCCACACCCGTTGGCCCAGCGAAAAGAAAAGATCCTATCGTTTTATTGGTCTCTCTTAAACCAGAGCGAGTTAATTTCATGGCCGCACAGAGATTTTCGATGGCTATGTCTTGGCCGAATACGCGTGCTTTTAGCTTTGCTTCCAAATGACGCAAACGACTCTTATCAGAAGCAGAAACATTTCGGGTAGGGATGCGTACCATTTTCGCTACAATGGCCTCAATTTCATGGATACCAATGACTTGTTTTCTTTTATGGCTTGGTCGTAAGGCTTGATAAGCGCCGGCTTCGTCAACAATATCAATGGCTTTGTCTGGTAAGAATCGATCCGGCAAATAACGTGCAGCAAGTTCTACGCTGGCGCGTAAAGCAGTCATACGATATTTAACGTGATGATGTTCTTCTAGTCTATCACGTAATCCACGCAGAATAGCGATGGTTTCTTCTAAGTTGGGTTCAGGGACATCAATTTTTTGGAAACGTCTTGCTAAAGCACGATCTTTTTCAAAAATGCTACGATACTCTTGGTAAGTCGTAGCGCCTATGCATTTTAGTTCTCCGGTGGTAAGTAAAGGTTTAATTAAATTTGAGGCATCCATCACACCGCCTGAGGCAGCACCAGCGCCAATGACGACATGAATCTCATCAATAAAAAGAACTGATTGAGGTTCTTGTTTAAGTTGTGCTAATAAAGCCTTAAATCTTTTTTCAAAATCTCCGCGATATTTAGTTCCAGCTAATAAACTTCCGAGATCTAAAGAATAAATAGTGCTATTAGCAAGAACCGTAGGAACCTTTTTTTCATTAATGGCTTTAGCCAGACCTTCCACAATCGCTGTTTTACCGACACCGGCTTCACCGACTAATAAAGGATTATTTTTTCTACGGCGGCAAAGAATTTGGATGACTCGTGCTAATTCTTCTTCACGCCCAATCAATGGATCAATTTTTCCGAGACGTGCTTTGCTATTGAGATTGATTGCATAAAGTTCTAAAGGACTATTTCCCGGGCCTTCTATAGTTACTTCTTCTTCAGTGACAAACTGATTTAACTTTGGCTCCAAATTATCTTGTAATTTAGGTAGCCCTTGTGAAATGTAATTCGATACATCGGTACGTGTGACATTTTCACGACGTAAAAAATAAATGGCTTGACTATCTTGCTCGCCAAAGATCGCGGCTAAGATGTTAACGCCATGAACTTGGGTTTTTCCGCTGGACTGCACTTGAAAAATAGCGCGTTGTAAAACGCGTTGAAAACCTAACGTAGGTTGGATATCAAGATTAGGATCAGCTGAAGGAAATAATGGAGTTGTTGCTGCAATAAAATTACTAATCTCATTCCGTAATCTATTTAAATTCGCTCCGCACGCTTTTAATGCGGCAATAGCTGAAGGTTCATCTAAAAGCGCTAGCAATAGATGTTCAACAGTTAAATATTCGTAACGTTTTTCACGGGCTTGTTTAAATATCGAATTTAAACTAACTTCAAGCTCTTTGCTAAACATGGTAGCCCTCCTATTCGAAGCGTATAAAAATCCGTGATTGCTCGCATAAAGGCGAGTTTCACTGTTGTTATACAAGCTGGGTAGTCCATGTTGAAAAAATTATTTCCCTTTATTTTTAGCCTAGTCGAAATTTAAAGATTTGCGAGTTTGGGTAATTTTGAGCCTTTTAATTGTGAATAACCAGGAAGAAGGGTATTTCTGAAAACTTACTAGTGCTTAGAAGATGAGGCAGCTACTAAAACAGATAATTTTAAGAGGAAAATTGGATTTTTCCTCTTAATTTGGCAAAAGTTTATAAAATGTACATTTTTAAACTGAAGTAATCGTAGTCAGTGTTGGTTTTTTACACATATGATTGACAATGGCTTGAGCAAAATCAGAGCAACTGACTTCTTTAGCGTCGTTCATTAAGCGTGCAAAATCGTAAGTAACTGTTTTGGCTTGGATGGCTGCTTCCATGCCGGTAATGATATGATCCGCCGCTTCATTCCAACCCATATGTCTTAACATCATTTCAGCTGATAGAATCAATGATCCGGGATTGACCTTATTTTGACCGGCATATTTGGGGGCTGTGCCATGCGTGGCTTCAAACATAGCAACTTTGTCACTTAGGTTCGCACCAGGAGCAATACCGATACCGCCAACCTGAGCAGCTAGAGCGTCTGAAATATAATCACCATTCAAATTTAATGTTGCAATTACACTATATTCGGCGGGGCGTAATAGAATTTGTTGTAAGAAAGCATCAGCAATAAAGTCTTTGATAATAATTTCTTTTGCAGTTTTCGGATTTTTTAAACGCATCCAGGGTCCACCATCTAGCAGCTCTGCACCAAACTGTTCTTTGGCTACTGCATATCCCCAATCTTTAAAAGCCCCTTCAGTGAATTTCATGATATTACCTTTATGCACCAAGGTTACTGAAGGGAGATCTTGGTCTATGGCGTATTGAATGGCGCGTTTCACTAAGCGTTGAGTGCCTTCTTTTGAGACCGGTTTAATGCCAATACCACAATGTTCAGGAAATCGAATTTTTTTAACGCCCATGTCATGTTGTAAGAAAGCAATTAATTGTTTAGCCTCTTTGCTATCGGCTGCCCATTCGATACCGGCATAAATATCCTCAGAGTTTTCTCTGAAAATGACCATATTGACCTTTTCAGGTTCGCAAACCGGGCTAGGCACACCCTTAAAATAGCGGACAGGACGTAGACAAACATACAGATCCAGCTGCTGACGTAGTGCCACATTTAAGGAGCGAATCCCGCCACCTACCGGTGTTGTCAGTGGCCCTTTAATAGAAACAACATAATCACGTATTGCAGTCAGCGTTTCTTCTGGTAACCAAACATCCGATCCATAAACCTGAGTTGCTTTTTCTCCAGCATATATTTCCATCCAAGCGATGCGACGTTGACCCGCATACGCTCGGTTAACTGCCGCATCGACCACCTGTCGCATTGCTGGGGTGATGTCTACTCCAATACCATCGCCTTCAATAAAAGGAATGATCGGTTGATGGGGTACATTTAAGGAATAATCTGAATTGACGGTTATTTTCTCGCCAGAACTTGGAATCTGAATATGTTGGTAAGGCATGTGCGCTACTCCGCTTATTTGGGATCGAAGGGTATTAAAATTTCGATCCCAATTTTACCGGATTTTAGTCGCTCGAGCGAGTTAGACATGAAGTTGGCAAAGCTTTTGGCTTGTCGCACTTTTCCTCTATAAACGAAATCTTGAACATTTTAGAAATTATTCGATCAGATAGAATGGGTTGATAAACTCGTAAATCTTTAGAAACGATTAATGAGTTGGTTTGTGATGTTTGTGGTGTAATTGATGGAGATTCTTTAGGTTTAGATAGAATAGGTTGAGCCCCCAAGTCTACGTTTTTTGGCTTGAATGGTGATACTTTAGATGTCTTCGAGATAACTTTAGAACCTGTCTTTATGGTTTAAATAAATAGGAAAATAGGTTATAAAGATGCACGTGGAAATTAGTGGTAAAAAGAAAAATGGCTTATCCAAGTGACATAACAAACAAGCAATGGGAACATATTA
>JBDLTN010000117.1:0-4981 GCA_039805785.1 Pseudomonadota bacterium
CGGGCATCCTATTTTATCAGAAGACGAGATCAAAAATTTAATAAAGCGTGTATTTCTCTATGAATCTTTAAATAATTTTTCGATCGTTATATGGAGCAAATATGCCACGCCTTATGTTTACGACGATCAGCAGCATCTATTAACAGACACCATAGTAAATTTTAGTCAACAAGATAAACTAATCGATTATTAAACCATTAATTTGGCGTGATGATGTTAAACATTGGCGGAAAAGTATCGAATAAGCCCATAAATTCCTCAAGTTTTTCCTTACTTCCGCTCAGTTTAATATCGCCATCTGCAATCGCATGCATTAGATTTTTTTGTTTTAATGTCAATGTGTCAAATGTGCTTCGTGTAAGCTTCAATGTTGCATCAGCATGTTCAAAATGTTTTTTGGGTGTATAAATCAATACTGAATTTTCTATTTGCAAAGCATACTCTTGCTGTTTATCTGATAAATTCAGATTAATCTGAATTTTCTTACCATCGGCCTTTTGAGTGTTGAGTCGAATACCTAAATAATCTAAATACATTTCTAACGGCATAGCCCGCAGCGTATCGGCACTTGCTGTTTCCGTACCTGCTGCATTCGGAACACCATGACGCAATTCATAAGCACCCATCAAGTATTCATTACGCCAGGTTGCATTTTCAGTTTGATAACCGAGTTGTTCCAAGGCATCCGCCGCTAAATGCCGAGCGCTAGTATTGTGCGGATCAGCAAACACCACATGATTCATCACTTCGGCAACCCAACGATATTCTCCTTTTTTATAATATTTCTGCGCTTTGTGAAGCACTGCATCGGCACCACCCATAAATTCAACATACAATTTCCCGGCCGCAGCGGGCGATAACGGATCCAGATGCGCAGGATTCGAATCATACCAGCCAAGATAGCGCTGATAGACTGCTTTCGCATTATGACTGACAGACCCATAATAACCTCGGTTATACCATTCATTGGCCAAAGATAAAGGTAATTTAAGCTGATTGCCGACTTCAGTCAGTGTATAACCTTGATTGATCATATGCAGGGTTTGATCATGGATATATTTATACAGATCTCTTTGCTTACTTAAAAAGTTCAGAATATTTTCTGTACCCCACATTGGCCAATGATGTTGCGCAAAGACCACATCGGATTTATTTCCGAAACTTTCAATCGCCAGATTTAATGTCTTCCACCAGCTTGCGGCATCTCTGACTTGTGCTCCGCGCAATGTATACAGATTATGCAAGGTATGGGTTGCATCCTCTGCCATGCATAATGCACGCTGCTGTGGGAAATAAATGATCATTTCAGCCGGCGCTTCGGTATTGGGTGCCATTTGAAAGATCATTTCTATGCCATCAATAATCCGTTTTTCGCCGGTCTTAGTAATAAGATCCGTGGGTGGAATTAAGGTAACCTCGCCCAGTGAGACGGTTTTTCCTAAGGCACCATCGACTTGGCCTTTGGCATTTTTAGGTAATAATGCACCGTACATATAAATAGCCCGTCGACTCATCGCGTTGCCTGCATACACATTTTCACTAATTGCTGCTTGCAAAAAACCCTGTGGTGCAAGAATCTTTACTTTGCCATTGGCCACCGCTTCCGGTGTGGTAACTCCGCGGACTCCACCATAGTGATCTGCATGGCTATGCGTATAAATAACCGCAACCACGGGCTTCTTCGGTCGATATCGATAATACAAGTCGAGTGCTGCTTGCGCGGTTTCTAGTGTTAATAAAGGATCAATAATAATCAAACCGTTATTGCCTTCTATAATATCCATGTTCGAAAGATCATAACCTCGTACCTGATAGATATTATCTTTAACCTGATAAAGACCATTGTTCATATTCAGTGTCGATTGCCGCCAAAGACTAGGATTCACCGTGGCAGGTGGTTCAGACCTAGCCAGCAAGAACACATAATTTTTCAACGACCAAATAATTCGTCCTTGGTTATTAATGATCTGTAAATTGGGAATACTGCCGATCCAACCTTTTTTTGCATCAGCAAAATCTTGCTTATTATTAAAGGGTAACTGAGATGCAAAGGATCGATTAATATGTTGCGTTGATTGCGTCGCCTCTTTAGGTGTTAATTCATCCGCACCAACATTAACGACAAAAATCAATAGAGAAACTGCTAGAATATAACGCAACATAAACTCCTTTATAAAAAATAGATTAACAAACTTACCCAATATAAAACAGATTGCCGCGCGCTACGCGCTCGCAATGACGATAAAACTTGCTCACAATGATGATTACTATTTCAGTGCTCGCAATGACAGTTAATATTTTTTTTCAGTACTCACAATGATGATTAATATAGATGCATCCAAATTAATTTAATTCATCTAATTTACAAAAAAATGCACGCATTGATTTACTTAAATACCAAAGACTTTGACAAGATTTTTTGGTTTTTACATAAGGATAACGTTGATCGAGTTGATAAAGCTGCACTGCCTTATTATGTTCAGCTAAATGCGCAGAAAACTGATGTGATCCATCACCTTTGGCAACAAAATATAAATTTTGACTTTGATCCGGATGTAAAGCTGCCATGATAGACGCAAAACTGGGACTCGCTATCGGTGTCGGCGGCAAACCCTTGCGCGTATAGGTATTATATGGCGTGTCTTTACGTAAATCTTCTAAGCTTAATTTTCCGGTGTAATGCACCCCTAAACCATAAATGATACTGGCATCGATCTGCAAGGGAATCCCTGCTTGCAAGCGACGCACAATCACGCCGGCAATCATCGGCCGTTCTTTAGCCAGTGCCGTCTCTTTTTCAACTAACGATGCAACTATCAGTGCTTGATACGGTGTTTGATACGGTAATTGGGCGGCACGCTGCTTCCAAGCGCTATGCAGCTTTTTTTCTAATAATTGATAAGACCATTTTAATAAATCACTATCCTTAACACCGGCACTAAAATAATAGGTTGCTGGATAAAATAAACCTTCAGGATTTTGTGCGGGTAAACCTAAGTTTGCTAAGACTTGTTCTGGAGAAATATGCTGCAGTTGATGTTTAACAGAATCTAAATTATTCAGTGCGCACATTAATTGTTGAAAGGTCCAACCTTCTACTAGGGTAAATCGATGAAAAATAGCCTTTCCTGCTAACATTTGATCTAATAACTGACTCGGCGTGGCTCCTGGATCAAACTGATATTCACCGGTTTTTAATTTATTCGTCGCTCCCTTAACATAGGCTAACAATAAAAAATAACGCGGATGCGGCATAGCGGCTTGCTGTTGTAAATCCGCAATTAAATGATGCACCGACGAACCAGGCGCAAACACGATATGTAAGGTTTGGCTTGGATTTAAAGGAGTAGCTAAAAAACGATGATAATGCGAGACAAAGTAACTGCATAAAAAAATGACAACCAGAATGACGAATGCAATCAGTGTCAATCGTTTATGCATAGGCGTTACAATCGAGCAAAAAGCAAGGAGGCATTGGTTCCACCAAATCCAAAAGAATTAGAGAGTGCATAATCCATTTTTAATTCTTGTGGTACATTTGGCACAAAATTGAGACCTACGAAATCATCATCAGGAATATTGCTTTCCGGCGGATTCCCAGGATTATCTAAATTAATTGTAGGCGGTGCTTTTTGATCCTTTAATGCCAGTATAGTAAATATCGCTTCAACGGCACCGGCTGCACCGAGTAAATGACCGGTCATGGATTTAGTCGAACTAATCGCGATCTTCTTGGCATAATCACCAAATACCCGACGTATCGCTCTTAATTCTAAATAATCGCCTTGTAAGGTAGACGTCGCATGCGCATTGATATAGGCGATCTTTTCTTTATCGATATTCGCATCATGTAAGGTATTTAACATCGCTGTCATCGCACCTTGACCGTCGGGTGCCGGACTGGTCATATGGTAAGCATCCGCACTCATACCAAAACCCACTAACTCAGCATAGATCGGTGCATTACGCTGTTTAGCTCGTTCATATTCCTCTAAAACTAAAATACCCGCGCCATCACCGAGTACAAAGCCGTCGCGGGCTTTATCCCAGGGACGACTAGCCGCTTGGGGATCCTTATTGCGATTCGATAAGGCCCGGCAAGCCGAAAACCCGCCTAAACCTAAAGGTGTAGTAGCCATTTCTGCGCCACCCACCACCATAACGTCGGCATCACCGTAGAGTATGGTACGGGCACCTAAACCAATATTATGGGTTCCGGTCGTACAGGCAGTAACCACCGCAATGTTCGGTCCACGTAAAGCATAACGGATAGAAATTTGACCGGCCAACATATTGGTTATGGCACCCGGTATAAAGAACGGCGAGATTTTGCGCGGACCGCCTTGTTCCAATTTCGTGTGGTTTTCTTCAATAAAAGGCAATCCCCCGATTCCTGAGCCTACCGCAACCCCGATCCTATCCGCATTTTTTTCAGTGACTTCGAGTTTTGCATCGGCCATCGCTTCCATCGCCGCCGCTAAACCATATTGAATAAATAAATCCATCTTGCGGCCTTCTTTCGGCGAAATACCATATTTTTCAGCTTGAAAATCACGCACACTCGCTGAGATTTGGCAGGGAAAAGCGGAAACATCAAACCGAGTTATAGGAGCAACTCCACTTCTTCCGGCCAATATCCCTTCCCAAGTATCTCTGACATTCGAACCTAGCGGTGTCTGCACCCCCATACCGGTTACTACTATGCGTCGTTTTTTCTTCACGTTACTCGCCCCCTGCACTCGAGTTGCTTTGATTTTACAGCCTATCTAGATGGAATTATTCTTCGGTTTCTTCTGAGTCTTCAGTTTCAGCTTGATGTTGCTTGATATAGTCAACGGCTTGCTGAATAGTACGAATTTTTTCAGCTTCTTCATCAGGAATTTCGGTATCAAACTCTTCTTCTAAGGCCATGACTAATTCTACTGTATCCAAAGAATCAGCACCTAAATCATCGACAAAAGAAGCTTCCATCGTGGCTTCT
>JBDLTN010000118.1:0-4941 GCA_039805785.1 Pseudomonadota bacterium
GGAATCTCATTTGCCTAGAGCCTTTCGGTAGGTCTATTTGGAGGTATTGCCCCAATGCTTACCGAATATCTACTGTCCAGAGAGAATTTGCTAATGGCACCAGCCATGGTGATTATGGCAGGGGCTCTTGTCTCTTTATTAACTTTATTGCTTCGTTCTGATTGGAAATCAGGTAATGCACCTTTACCAGAAGAGGTGAAGTCAATAAATTAATTCATAACTAAATTGATTTTAGAAATCAATTTTCATTTGGGTGCATTGCCGAATGATTGAGCTCTTAATCTCTCGACTATTAAATAACATGATGTAGATAAATTGAAACAATTAGCCGTTACTTAAAGTAACGGCTGAAAATATTTGGGATCAACGAATAATTTACGATAAGAAAACTCAATCCAAGTCCAGTGGGTATTTAAGACTTAATAATTCACAAGTTAAACAATTTAATCAATGAAATTACTTATCTAAACGCACAAACCAAATTTCAGGTTTACCAATTGCACCAATTTTTTTCATTGTGGACTTCAAATCTTCTGAGGCAAAAAAAGCTTTTGCTTTCTCAAGGCTGTGAAAATCATGAACAACAGTAACCTGATTTGGATTATCAATCGTTTGGTATACATGTTGATAGTAAACGCCGCCCTCTTTCTGCTTCGAAGCATATTCGTCATAGCCCTTTTTCCATACCTTGAAGTCTTTGACTTCGTGACGGACAAAAACTTGGACGTTTTGACTATGTACATAGCTACTGATGCCACTTAGAGCGGCAACTAAAGCAATTTGAATAAATTTTTTCATAACGCGTCTACCATCTCTTAAATTAGTATTGCAAGATCCTATTCTAGGGCATAAAAAAAGTCGCCACAAAGGGCGACTTGATTAGAGCATTATCAAATTAGAACTTATATCCGATACCAATCGTACCGATTGTGGTTGATGGCTTTACGGTGTCATCTCCACTAGTTAAAGAGTTATAGCCAACTTGCTGGACCTCAGCTTTTGCAAAGATGTTTTTACTTAACATAACGGAAATTCCTGCGCCATATCCAATTCCATTAAGGCGTTTTGAGATATCTGGCTCACCAGTCCCGCTTGACTTTAAGGTCATAGAGTTGTAACCAACAGTGGCATAGAGCATTACGTTTGGCGCGATAACATATCCAGGTTTGAAATTTATACTGTAACGATTTTGACCGTATCCCGAGTCAAAGCTATCTACATCACTGGCATCAAAAAATTTTGTTTTAGTGAAATCGTATGTAGCAGTAAAACCCAAAATAACAGAATCACTTGCAGCAAAGTTATATCCCAGCTCGATACCTGGAACAAAGGATTGCTGTCCAGAAGTTTCAGATTGTGAGCCTCCAGACTCATCAGTGCCATTAACTTTTGCAGATCCTCCAACGGAGCTTACGTTAATACCCGCGGTAAATCCTTCAAAGTTTTTTGCTTGTGCAAATGCACTGCCAGAAAAGGCAACAGCTGCCAAAATTCCTGAAGTGGCTATGATTTTTTTCATCGTATTAGATTCCTTTATTAATAGAATAGAGTTTCAAAAATTTGAGTAGCTTTATCAAAAACCATTGAGATCAATTAGGCATTAACAAGCAAGGCTTTGATTATTTCATAATTTATGACTAGATGAGCAAAATACCCTTTTGCTCATGTGATTAATTCATAGAGTCAATCTTAAGATAGTAAATGATACAAATTTTAAATATCTGAGTTCATCAACATATTTTTTAGAGGAAATATGTTCGGCGATGACTTTTTTAGACTATCAGTTAGATTATCGAACCAATATGCCAGGGGATGCCGGAATTGCATCTTTAACCATGCTGGTGGATAGAAGCAGCGAAAGATATTCAAATACTCGGGATGAAAAACCAGAATTTTCAATTGGCACGTAGTAACTTGAGCCCATATGCTCTGCAACCGCAAGGACTCTTTCGCCAGGAACCGGCTGTCCCTTTTTGACAACAATAAGCGGATGACTGCCAGCCAATATCCCAGCCTGGCGTTTTTTTAACTCAATACTTGGAATCCATTCATTTTGACTAATTTGTGATGCAACCAAACGTCCAATGTATCTGTATACCTCACGAGCGGATCGAACATCAAATTCTAATGAATCATAATTTTTATCGTTATTTGAATTATTTACATCAATAAATTTCTCATTTGATGCCTTGCAATCAAGGTTGGGTGATAACTTAATACCATTCAATTTTTCGAACTGCCTGGTGGATAAACAAAAACGGGTAGCATTTGATAGGCGAATAACTCGATACCGATCACCTGCTGGTGTAACCGTTTTAGTAACCTTGATATTCTTATCAGAAATAAGTCCGGAACTAAAATAATTTGACAATAATTCTTGCCGCGATAGATCTATTCCAACAGGGGTTGCATAGGTAATTTTTTCTGTTCTAAGACCCGAAGAAGTTAAGTCTTCCAGGAAGGTCTGAAATGTATTAAAGCGTTTTTTTGATGAGGTACCATTTTCAATCACTCTACGATCATCTTTTTCCGGATTAATGGTTACGCGATCAATAAGAAGTGTATAAAAAAGTTGTTGATGAAAATCGCTTCCTGAAAATAGCTCAAAGCTATCAAGCGAAATATCGCCCAAGAATGCTGATATAAACCTCTCGTTGTCCAGTGAAGATAAAGTGAAGTTAAAGCTTCGAGACCCTCTTAAGGTAGTAGTATTTGAGGCATTGCTAAAAAGGCTTCCATATAACTGCCCAGTAACTCCCGTTCCAGCCTCAAGGGTGCCAGATCCGATAATCGTTGGAACAGTAGTAAAGCTCATTGGGATACTATCCCCAGCGCGTAATAGATTTTTTAATATTTGATTACGTTCGTGCTTTTCTACTGTCTCAGAGTAAGCCTGCGTCATATCACCAATATCAGGAGATATCGATGCACAGCCGCCAAAAACGATGGGGCAGGCTAAGCAAAAAAAATAGATAATTTTTTTCATCGAATTAATACCCTGATAAAAAATTCATTTTCTGAATACTTCAAAGTGCACAAAATACAAAATTGATCCGTAAATTCGGAGAACTCTATCATCGAAACGAGTGAGTCATTACACGACTTGCGCCTTACTCAATGCCTCGCTAATAAAGCAAAATTTGAGGTAAGGAATTTTTACATGCTTAACTAACAAGTTTGATGATTGCTGCTCCCCAGTTTTCAGATAAAAAGTAAAAAGTAGCTTGCCATATCAATAAGCCGCAAACAATGCATAAAACCGATCCAAAGGACCTCCAAGCGGAAAACACCGCACTATTTTTTCCTTTTATAACCACTTCAGCAACAATTAAGGGGATTACAAAAAATGAGAAATCCATGAAATAGTCAAGCGGTCCAGTAAATGCTGGGCCAAGACCCCGACCTTCTAGGGTTGTGTAAATAAATCCATAACCCATTCGATAAAGCCATGATCCTAAAACTAGTGCAAATAAACGAATGGCCCATTCGCGATGAATGCTGAACTGACGCAATAGTGCATACCGAATGGTTTGAACCGAGCAGATCATCATCAAGATTCCATACGCTGCAAATCCGATAAGCATCGGAATTCCACCGGTTGCTCCCCATACAGCCAAGAAAACTACGCCTCCGAATCCAGTAACAAATGATGAAAGTGTGTAAAACATTCCAGACCAGCGATGAAAATCGATATATCGTTTTCTAATAGCCTCACTAAACTGAATGGGACCCAAGATTAGCAAAACTGAACCGAAGAAAAAATGAGAAATCATTCCAGTAATAGCAGCAGGTTTTTCTGGACGGTACAAATTTGGCAAGACGCTATTCCAAGCCTCAACCTCACTGGGCGTATTTGCAAATATATAAAAACTGAAGATATATAAAGCAAACAGAATTCCACTAATCCAACTAGTAATTAGTAGGAAAATTAAACTTAACTTGTAGAATAAACTGCTATTGGAGGCATCTGCCGTAGAAATATTACTCACTCAGGATTCCTTTTTGCAATCGTTAGCACTCAAAGATTCTAAATTTAAATCAGTTACACAATGTAAAGTTAGTTTAACTAAAATTAACGTAATTTTACACATTTTGGAATCTGAAAATCTTCATTTTTGGTATTGCGATACCTCAATTCCAAGTATTTTTTGGGCAATTTTCTCCCTAACGACATATTGTTGGATATTGTTAGATTTTTTTATGATAATTACAATTAAATTTTTAGATTCATTTATTAATTTGGCATTGAAATAATTTATATCCGCGCTCAATGACCATATCGTCAATAGGAGACTCTCATGGCTAAACTTAACATCAACAGCAAGATGCAGACGGTCAATGTTGACCCAAGTACTCCACTTTTATGGGTGCTTCGAGACCACATCGGTTTAACTGGCACAAAGTATGGTTGCGGGATTGCGGCATGTGGTTCATGTACTGTATTAATAGATGGTGCAGCTATACGTTCATGCGTTATCCCAATCAGTGCTGTTGAGGGAAAAAAAGTTGAGACAGTGGAAAGTCTTGCAGTTGGCGGTAAGTTAAGTAAAGTACAGCAAGCGTTCGTTGACAAGCAGGCCCCCCAATGTGGATATTGTCAGGCCGGCATGGTGATGGCGGTAACCGCTCTACTTCGTACTAATCCAAAACCAAGTGACGCAGATATTGATTCAGCAATTAGTAATATTTGTCGTTGCGGATCTTTTCAGCAAGTTCGCGAAGCAATCCATGCGGCAGCTAAAGCATAAGGAGAAAATCATGAATGCACCACTACCAAACATATCTCGACGCCAATTTATTGTTGGCACGAGCGCTATTACTGCGGGACTTGCGATTGGCCTTGAGTTTCCCAACATCATTCCTGCTGCCAACGCAACGGCCTCAGATCCTGCAAATGCTCCAGAAATTGGCGTGTGGGTTGTAATTCAACCTAACGATAAT
>JBDLTN010000119.1:0-4868 GCA_039805785.1 Pseudomonadota bacterium
GGTACGCAGGTGACAATTACAGGAACCAGTTTTACCGGGGCCACCAGCGTCACGTTTGGCGCTACTCCAGGCACTAATGTGATCGTGAATAGCGATACTCAAATCACTGTTACAGCACCGGCCAGTGCAGCAGAAGGGGCGGTGCGGGTGATAGTAACGGCACCGGGAGGTATTAGTCCAGCTAATCCACCCACCACAAACTATACTTATATTGGGGCACCGGTAATTAACCCTACCTATAATTACACAGGTCCTGTGGCTGGTGGTACCACAGTGACCCTTACCGGTAAAAATTTCTTTCAGCCTATCACTGTGAGCTTTGTAAGAGGAGGAACTGCTTTTGGTACTATTACTAGTATTAGTGCTGATGGCACCCGCATGACAGTAGTTACGCCGCGGTCACCGTTTAATGCACCTGGACAAGTGAGTATGTTTGTAAATAATCAAGTTGGATCGACTGCAGGGTATATAGGGTTTGTCTACCAATAAGATACGGGAAGTATGGAGCGCGCAGTTTTTTTAACGGAGAAATTGATTTGCCTGGAACAATAGGAAATAATTAATAGAGCCGAAACAATAATAAAAGAAAGAGGCTAAGGTAATTTCTTTTTATTACCTAATTACACGATGAATTAATTTCTCCATGAAACACCGTGATAGGCGTACCGTATAAAAGAACAGGAGAATTATCATCTTCCCACCGTACTGTGAGCAATCCGCCGGGTAAATTAACATTGACTTTTTTAGTCAGTCGATTTAGTAAACGTCCTGCAATGACCGCCGCGCAAGCCCCACTACCACAAGCTTGGGTCTCTCCGACACCACGTTCATAAATACGGATATCGATTTGTTTTGGATCTCGAATTTTCATAAATTCGATGTTACAACCTTGAGGGAAATAAGGGTAAGGATGCTGATTAAGATAGGTTCCTAAGTCTTCTATCGGGGCTTGATCCAGACAGTTAACTTGTATCACACAGTGTGGATTACCTAAAGATAAAACACAACAATCGAAACGACCAAAAGGTGTTTCAATAGGATGAACAGGAGGTGCAGATAGACTGATAAACGGGATTTTTTCTGGGTCAAAAGTGGGTAGACCTAAATTGGCAATGACTTTCCCATTGGTTTCGATACTGAGTTCCAAGAGATTATTCATCGTCATCAGATGGATGGGATTTTCTGTCCAGAGCCTTTTTTCTAATAAAAATTTTGCAACACACAAAGCACCATTTCCACATTGAGCGACTTCACTGCCGTTAGCATTAAAGATGCGATAACAAAAGTATTTGGTTTTCAATCGAGGGTTTTCTATTAACAACAATTGATCAAAGCCAATACCACGATGTCGATCGGCCCATTGACGTATTAATTTACCGTTCGGTTTAAAATTTTGTTGCGTTGCATCGACGATAACAAAATCATTCCCTAATAAATGCATTTTAGTAAATTCAGTTCTCATGGCATCAGTATATTTTTTCATTTTTCCATAATTGCTCTAAGGTTTCACGCGAGCGAATTAAATGGACTTGATCGTTATCGATCAAAATTTCTGCGGGTCTTGGTCTAGAATTGTAGTTAGAACTCATCGAAAAACCATAGGCGCCACTATCCATGATGGCTAAATAATCACCCGCTTGCAGTGCCAATTGGCGGTTTTTACCTAGAAAATCACTGCTCTCACAGATAGGTCCGACGACATCATAATTCACTTTAGGTAGTTTGTGACGTTGTACTATCGGTAATATGTTTTGTTCAGCGTGGTAAAGAGCAGGGCGGATGAGATCATTCATGCCTGCATCGACGATAGCGAAATTTTTTTTCTCTGTATTTGTTTTAAGATATTCAATCTGTGTTACTAAAATGCCTGCTTTTGCGGTAATAGCGCGTCCTGGTTCGATGATTAAATTTAACTTAGAGTTTCTCCCCCTCAATGTAGCTAAAATTTGTTGGCAATATTCTTGTGGGGTTGGTACTTTTTCTGATTGATAGGAAACACCTAAGCCACCACCTAAATTGATGGTCTTTAGTAGAATATTTTCTTTTTCTAATTGTTCGGCAAGATTTAACAACTGTTCAATGACGAGTAAAAAAGGATCTAATGTGGTGAGCTGAGAACCTAAATGACAGCTAATACCCAGAATTTTTATATATTTAGATTGGGCTGCACGGCGATAAAGTCGTAATGCATCGTTTTCACTTATGCCAAATTTAGTTCCCTTTAGACCTGTTGTGATATAGGGATGTGTGTTTACGTCGATATTAGGGTTAATACGCAAGGCAATGCTCGCGGATCTATGCAAATTTTTTGCAATGGTTTCAAGCCGAAGTAATTCTGCCTCGGATTCAACATTGAAACAGCCAATATTTGCCTGTAAAGCGGTTTGTATTTCCTCGAAGGTTTTACCAACGCCAGAGAATATCGTTTTTTTAGGGTCTCCACCTGCTTGCATGACACGCGCGAGTTCACCACCTGAAACGATATCAAATCCTGCCCCCCATTTTGCTAAACGAGCTAAAATAGCAAGATTAGAATTAGCTTTAACTGCATAACAAATTTGTTCTGTGTTTAATAAGTGTTGCTTAAATGCACACCATTGACGGTGTAAAATAGCTTGTGAATAGATATAGCAAGGCGAACCAAATTCAGCGATTATGTTTGCAATAGGGACGTCTTCTACATGCAATTCTTGTTTTAAATAATGAAAAGACATTATGATGAGGGTTTAGAAAAATGCTGGGATGTATAAACAAAGGGCGATTTTTGATCGGGTAAATACAAGGGACCTATTTGTCCACATCCAGTTAAGATAAATGCAATACTTAAATAAAGCTTAGACCGGGGATTTTTTGTTCGCATAATAAGTAGTTAAGTTAATCATGAATCTAGAAAATTAATTTTTCACCGGAGAGCAAGTGTCTAAATTACCGTGCGCTATTGTAGCGAAGATTAATTTAAAAGAACTTTATTATTGTGCCACAGTGAAACTCCTAGTATATAGTATTCGCAATTAAAATTGCGAAGGTTAAATGTAATCCATTACTTTGTTTTGTGCTAAGATTTTTACTATCCTGGTTATGCTGAGTTGATGCCCCAATTTTTAATTAAATTGCTCATTTATATACTGTATTGAAAATTTAAAAATATTAAGGAGCAGTATATACTGAAAATATAAGTGTTTCTAGACAGTTAGTAAGCCGTTTTAATTTTTATGAGGTTCACAATGGAAAGCCCCAAACCATTAGATTATTTAGAGTTTAACCCGATCCAGTCTCCTTCTGCCAGTATCATTTGTCTTCATGGGCTAGGAGCCAGTGGTCATGATTCAGCCAATATGGCGAGAGCGGTTGCATTAAGTACAGGTTTTCGTTTTGTTTTTCCTCATGCACCCGTAAGACCCGTCAGTTTAAATGGTGGAATGGAAATGCCTGCTTGGTACGATATTCATGGGCTAACGTTTGGTTCACCGGAAGATGAGCAAGGTATTCGTACTGCTGCACAGAGCCTATTCGATTTAATGCAAAAAGAAATGGCACGTGGTATTCCTGCTAATCGAATTGTTTTGGCAGGCTTTTCTCAAGGAGGAGCGATGGCCTTATATACCGCATTACGTTATCCACATGCCTTGGCAGGTATTTTGGCATTATCGACTTATTTGCCGTTACATCATTTTTTAGAAAAAGAAGCGAGTGATGCAAACAAAACGACACCTATCTTTATGGCGCATGGTGATGAAGATAATGTGGTTGTACCGGCCTTAGGTGAGTTTTCTTATAATTGTTTGAAAAAATTAGCTTATCCAGTACAGTTTAATCGTTACCCAATAGGCCATAGTGTTTGCCCACAAGAAATTATGGATATAACGCAATGGCTACAACAACGATTACAAAAATAGGGATACAAAAATCCGATTGCTGTGATTATAAATCCGTTATACTCTTTCGCCTTATCAAGTAAGACAGCGACATTGACTACAGCTTAAGGCAATACACTATCATCATGCAAAACATTCGTAACTTTTCTATTATTGCTCATATTGATCATGGAAAGTCGACTTTGGCCGATAGATTAATACAAGTTTGTGGAGGTTTGACGGAAAGGGAAATGTCCGCGCAAGTACTCGACTCTATGGATCTAGAACGCGAGCGTGGGATTACTATCAAAGCGCAAAGTGTAACACTCCATTATACCGCTTGTGATGGACAATATTATCAGTTGAATTTTATTGATACACCGGGTCATGTGGATTTTTCTTACGAGGTATCACGTTCGTTAGCCGCTTGTGAAGGGGCGTTATTAGTAGTGGATGCTGCTCAAGGCGTCGAAGCGCAAACCGTTGCGGTGTGTTATACCGCCGTTGAACAAGGCTTAGAAGTTTTACCGGTATTAAACAAAATTGATTTGCCGCAAACCGATCCAGAAAATGTCATTCAAGAGATTGAAGAGATTATCGGCATACCTGCTCAGGATGCCGTTAGAGTGAGTGCAAAATTAGGTCTCGGGATTACAGATCTATTAGAGCGACTCATACAAGTTATTCCGCCACCGCAAGGTGATTATCAACAAGCTTTACAAGCCTTAATCATTGACTCTTGGTTTGATACTTACTTAGGCGTCGTATCGTTGGTCCGCATAAGAAATGGTAAATTAAAAGTAGGTGATAAGCTCCAAGTCATGTCCACTGGGCGTAGTTATATCGTTGATAAATGTGGTATTTTTACGCCAAAACCCCAAGAAATGCCTGAATTGAGTGCCGGTGAAGTGGGCTTTGTTATTGCAGGGGTTAAGGATATCCATGGTGCTCCGGTCGGAGATACCTTAACCCATACCTCCAAACCTGCGAGTGCGCCGTTACCAGGATTCAAGC
>JBDLTN010000120.1:0-4794 GCA_039805785.1 Pseudomonadota bacterium
CGTGGCAGCAATGGCAGCCTTTTTTCTAATTATGAGGAACCTTGGAATTCAAACCAAACGATCATTCGTTCTTGTCGAACCTCATTTGAAACAACCCCAGACGGTCGTATTATCCATATAAGCTTTAAAGGGAATAATTGTGTATCCAGTAATTTTCTCCCCTAAAAATCTTGGTTAAGGTTGAACCAAGGAATTAAAAAAAATTAATGAACAATAAAAAAAGAAAAAGGAGTCCCACTCCTAGAAAAACAAAAAAAGCTTATATAGCCAGACTAGGATTAATCTATTTGGCTTTTTTGTTTTTTACTGCCCCTAGTTTAGCAGCAGAGCTCACTATGGCAGATCAACTGGGTTGGATACCCAATAAACTAGACATTTGCAAAGGATACTATTTAGATCCCTTACAAGCTTATGCAAAAACTTCGTTGAATAAGGTCAATCAAGCCTTTACACATATCGACGCCGCGCAATCCCATTTTTCATTCGAAGGAACTTCAACTTTAAGTGGGAATGTCATCATTAAACAACCCGGTCGTTTACTGTATGCCGATCAAGTCTATTTTTATCGTGATCCGAAAACCGGAAAGATCATTAATATGGATTTACTAGGTGAAATTAAACTTCAGGAACCTAACCTTTTAATCAAAGCTAAAAAAGCCCATTTAAATTTAGGTAATC
The DNA here is from genome assembly GCA_039805785.1 of Pseudomonadota bacterium. Taxonomy (GTDB): domain Bacteria; phylum Pseudomonadota; class Gammaproteobacteria; order Diplorickettsiales; family Diplorickettsiaceae; genus Aquirickettsiella. The sequence goes on from JBDLTN010000120.1 coordinate 679, forward strand.
AAAGCGGTTATCTTACTGATATTATTTATCGGATCTTATTAAGAAACACCACTATATTAATGGGCACTAATGAAGGTATGCCAATTAATGCATGGGGCTCAGCAAGTTATGTAGAACAAACCTCTCCCGGATTAATTATCTTAGATAATAGCACCTATTCAACGTGTTCGCCCATTAATCCGTTTTGGAAACTTTCTGCTAAAAAAATCATATTAAATCGTGAAACCGGCCGCGGCAAGGCCTATGACACCTGGTTAGACTTTCATGGGACGCCTATTTTATATACGCCTTATCTTGCCTTCCCTATTGATAATCGACGCGAATCTGGTTTTTTATTCCCGAATCTCGGAACTTCATCACAATCGGGATTAGGTATTGGTTTTCCTTATTATTGGAATATGGCAAGTAATTATGACTTTTTATTTACACCCACCGTTTTAAGCAAACGAGGCATACAATTAGCTGGTCAATTTCGTTACTTAACCCGCCATAGTAGCGGCCAGCTCGTTGCTAATTATTTACCCTATGATCGAGCAGCTGCCCGACTTGCGGGTCAAATTCCTTTGCTTTATCCCAATACCAGCCCATTGATTTTTCCAAACACTGCAAGAAAATCATTTATCTGGCAAGAGCAACGTATCTGGGCACCACGTTGGACAAGTACAGTAAACTTTAATTGGGTCGGAGACGATTATTATTTAGAGGATTTTAACCAACCGCCCAGTATCGCTATAAATCAGCTAGCACAACAAGCGAAGTTAAATTATAGCGGTGATATTTGGAATTTCACTACGAGTATTAATCGTTATCAAACCCTACATCCGTTAAATCAATCGCCTGTCAATAATCCTTATAATAGTTTACCTGAGATTGATTTAAATAGTACTACGGTTAATTTTCACGGGTTTAACGTTCAATTAAACAATCAACTCACTTATTTTCAACGTTTAAATGATCCGGGTGAGTTAACCAAACCTCCGCAAGCACTGCGTCTTAATCTTCTTCCATCCATCAGTTATCCAATGCGCCGCCAGGATGCTTATCTTGTTCCACGCCTTCAATTGAGCCTGACTCACTATAATATAATGAATCAAGTCACTGGCTATAAAAGTGAAATTCAACGTACCACTCCTTTATTTAGCGTAGATAGTGGTTTGTATTTTGATCGCCAAACCCATTGGGGACAACACTCTTACTTACAAACCTTAGAACCTAGGCTTTTTTATCTCAATGTTCCTTATCGGGATCAAAATAATATCCCTATTTTTGATAGCGCACTTATTCCTTTTAGTTATGACAGCCTTTTTATGACCAACCGTTTTAGTGGTTACGATCGTATCGGTGATGCTAATCAAATTAGTTATGCGCTGACCACTCGATTCTTGGATCAATATACAGGCGAGGAAAAACTAAGAGCTAGTATCGGTCAAATTTATTACTTCAAAGATAGACGGGTTTTCTTATGTAGTCCCTTAGAAAGACAATTAAGCGTACCTGGAACTTTATGCGCAAACCCTCTTACAATTCCAGGCGCTACATCACCTACCGAAAAATTTTCTCCGATTGCAGGCCAGATCAATTATAATGTCAACCAACAATGGAGCACTACCGCCAATATTGCCTGGGATCCAACCAGCCACGATATTATTAATGCTGCTGCAAACGTACAATACCATCCTCACCCCAATCAATTATTTAATATTAACTATGGGCGCATCCGTTTTGGCGATTTATTTGTCACTACACCACCCACACCGCCAAATAGTCATCAAAACGATTTTAATCGACTCGGTTTTTCCTTCGCAACGCCACTTAAAAATCAATGGAGTACGGTAGGCGGATGGAACTATAATTTTAGTCATAAATACTCACAAAGTTTCTTCTATGGATTACAATATGACAGCTGTTGCTGGGCATTCCGAATCGTTGCTGGCCGAACTTTTTTTGCCTTAAATCAAAATAGTAGCCCTATCTTTAATAATGTTGTTTATTTCCAATTTCAACTTAAAGGCTTGAGTACCGTAGGCATCAGTGATATAACCAACTTTTTAACAAGTAATATCCCCGGCTATTCTGATAATTTTCAGTCTAGTGCAACCCAAATTAAGTGATGAGCGATTATGGACTTCCTTAAAAAAATTTTTCCATTCATTATCTTACTCGGTAGCCTATTTTCCCCAGCGCCTTTATATGCTGTTGCCCTGGATCGTATCGTCGCAGTAGTTAACAACAGTGTCATCACGCAACAGCAATTAAACGAACAAATTGACTTAGCGCGTCAACAATCATTAGCGGAAAACAAACCTACCCCAGACACCGCAACTTTTCGCAAGCAAGTCCTTAATAAAATGATAGATAATCAGTTACAACTACAATTAGCTGCAAATACTGGGCTGAAGGTTGATGAAGCTGCTTTAGATAAAACTATTATAAGTATTGCGCAACGCAATGGTTTTACGTTAGACCAATTACGTCAACAGTTGCAACAACAAAACATACCTTATGCGAAATACCGACAGCAAATTCGCGAACAACTCATTATTAACAAGTTACAACAAGATGAAGTCGCCGCAAAGATCACGATCACCGATCAAGAAACCAAAGATATGCTAATGCATATGCCTAAACCGACTCCACAAAAAGCAGTATACCGGATTGAGGATTTACTGGTTCCTTTTCCCAATCATCCTGCTGCCAGTGATATTTCACGCACAAAAGACACTGCTTTATCCTTACTACAACAAACCCAACAGGGTATTTCTTTTCAAGAATTGATAGGAAAAGCCAACAAATATAATCCTCCCTTAGCAGGTGGAGATTTAGGTTGGCGCCCGCTCAATGATTTACCTGATATCTTTCAAGCTTTTGTGAAAAAACTTAAGCCAGGTGAAATAGCAGGACCTATTCAAGCCGACAATGGCTTTCATTTGATTCGTTTATTAGAGATGCATGGAGACAGTACAGCACCTCATTATGTGACTTCCACACATACTCGACATATTTTAATTAAAATCTCTCCTTTACTTAACAATAAACAAGCAGAGATGCGTCTTAATGAAATTCGTGCTGATATATTACGCGGCGGTAATTTTGCTGAGCTTGCAAAAAAATACTCTCAAGATCCGGGTTCTGCCTATAAAGGAGGAGATTTAGGTTGGACCTTACCTGGTGTATTTGACCCCACTTTTGAAACACAAATCAAAAAATTAGCAATCAATCAAATTAGCTTACCTTTTCAAACACAATTTGGTTGGCATATCGTACAAGTTTTAGGAAGAGCGCAAAAACTACAAACATCACAAAATGTTTCTCGTGAACAAGCTGTTCAGTTAGTTTTTCAACGTAAATTTCAACAAGCTTTGAAAAATTGGTTACGTCAGCTACGAAATCAGGCTTATGTGAAAATTATGTGACCCGATAGAGGATACCTTTAAAAATTTGATTTAAAACTTTTTAAAGATAAACAGAAAAATGCTTTTAACAAAAAAAATACTTAACTGGGTTTAAGAGAAAATTGACAAGCATCTTCTAAAGTTCTTCTATCTTTTCCACAAGCATAGAAACCGGTACCGGGAACTAATCGCCAATTACTATTAACATCATTGGCGATCATTGCATCATCAATACGTCGAGCCTTTCTTTTTGGCATGACTAAAATAAAAAATTTATTATCTGCTTGTTTATAGGTACAAGTCAATGAACCAGGCACTCCTGAAGTATCAGGAAAGTAGTATGCTGCTGAAAATCTATCTACCGTACTATTCCCTTCATAAAACTTTTTTATTTTATTACTTCTGGCCTTATATCGAAAAAAAACTTCCCCTCTAGTATCAGAGGGTCCTTCAGGAAGCGAAAATCGCATTGCCCTATTTTCAGCTATTTTGGTGTTAATAGTTAAAACACTGGGACAAGCATAGCCAGCAAGCGTTTGCAAAATAGCCGTAAATAATAAACCCAAACTTGAAAAGTTTAATATTCTCATAAATTTAAATGGTAACCCTCCCTTATAATGCCCAGGAAAGAAATAGAGTTTTTTGGTAAATTAAAATCCAGGAGACTTAATAAATGAAGAAGAAAAGGTTTAGTGAATCCCAAATTATCACAGTGCTGAAGGAG
>JBDLTN010000121.1:0-4759 GCA_039805785.1 Pseudomonadota bacterium
ATAGAAACATTTTTTGAGGGTAAAAAAATCTGGCAGGAAAAAGTTGACAGTCTTAACTTCAACTGACAGTAAGCACGACTGAAAAAACGGGTAACTGTCACATTAAGTTTGAACCACTACATTTAATTCTATCAAGTGATTTTTGACTTATATTTGCTTCGTTGTGGTTATAATTCATTCCAATTAAATTAAATTCTTTTAATAGTTGTTCGCACTCTATTTTCCATCGGAGTTTTACTTTTTTTGGGCATGCGATGGAAGGATCTGTTTCATTTAATTTTCGTTTTAGCTTCGATGTTGGGCTATCTATTTCAGTAAATTGCCCAACGATCTGAGTTTTTTTCTCAGATCCATTAACTACTGTCCATATAGAGGAATCTGGAAGTTTTTGTAGACAAATACGTAATTCTTTTATTAGTTTATTAGGATCAGTTTCAGGATGTTGATTTTTTATTTCTTGCAAGCGATCGTTTGTTTGTTCGGAAAATTCCAATAGCATTTTATTATTAGCGCTGTCAGGGGCATGATGAGTGGCTGCATCCGCATATAAATTTTTGGCTGTTTCGAAATGGTATAGTACTTGGGAAAAATTTTTATGTTCTATTAAGGTTTCTGCAAAGTTAAAAGTAGCATCGGCTAAAAGTTTTTTTTCATCCGTTTTCCAAAAAAGCGCAAAATCATCGATGTATTTTAGTAATCTAGTGTAATTTTTATCATTTGAATCTATGCTGGACTTTTTTTCTAATAATTTTTTGAATTCTCTTCCTATCTTTTGTATTTTTTGACTTAACACATTCAATTGCTCTTCAGTTTCTGGCTCTAAGTTTAAGGCATGCTTAACCGAATAAAGTGTTGATATCCAGGCTTCAATATAAAGTTTATTAATTAACGAAGTAGAATTTGTTTTTGATTCAATGATAGATTTTATTTGGCTAAAATTTATCCGACAAATATTAAATTTCTCTAAATCAGGATTTTTTTTATATTTTAGATAGACTTCATCATAAGACTCGTTGGCTAGGTTCATCAATTCCGTCAAGTATTTTTCGAGTTCTTGTGGGTTATCGAGTTGAACTGCCTTGTCAAATTTAGATGCATCAATTAAAAAAGATTTTTTTTGGTTGGCATGTTAGTTATCTCAAGCAGTAGGAATTAATCAATCTGAAAAACGACAAAATTGTAATTATGTTTGTTTGCAACTTATAAACTACTGTATCTAAGTTTCCTTAAATTATTATTAATAAGGCATAAATGAATGATAATGTCTTAATTTAGCTTAAAAAGCAGAAGATCTTAGATAAATAGGCCAATTTGTTCGCTAATTGGGCCTTTAAGCGTATATACTTTAATTTTATTATTGATGAGTTGAGAAATGTTAGGTGATTTTTCTTTAGGCCAAAAAATAATACTTTGGGTGATTCCGTTGCTATTTGCTATTACGGTTCATGAAACGGCTCATGGTTGGGTTGCTTCAAAATTGGGTGATCCCACTGCTAAATTATTAGGTCGCCTCACGTTGAACCCTTTGAAACATATTGACCCTATTGGAACGATTATTGTCCCAGCTATCCTTTTTTCACTGGGTGGTTTTATATTTGGCTGGGCTAAACCGGTGCCGATTACTTGGCAAAATCTTAGAAATCCTCGGCGCGATATGGCTCTCGTGGCTGCGGCAGGTCCTTTAGCTAACCTATTAATGGCCCTTGTATGGGTGGGGATCGCCAAAGTGGCGATAGGCCTTGAGAATGCCCCTATCATTTATATGGCCCAAGTCGGAATATCCATTAATTTGGTTTTGATGTTACTAAACCTGATTCCGATCCCCCCTCTGGATGGTAGTCGGGTAGTGGCCAGTTTTTTGTCACCTCGAATGGCCTATCAGTTTAATAAATTAGAGGTGTATGGTTTTCTCATTTTAGTTATTTTACTCGCCAGTGGTGTTTTGGGTAGGATCTTAGGTCCGCTATTACAAGGCTTATTATCGGTTTTTTTTAGATTTTTTGGGTTATAACGATTACACTGCCGTTATGAGTGAAAACAACTTTGCCACGACAACGACCGCCTTGGCCGATATACCGATTGCCACTGTGCGCGGTCAGCCTTTGATACAACTGCCTAGCGATCTGTATATTCCACCCCAGGCTTTGGAAGTGCTATTGGAGGCGTTTACTGGGCCGTTAGATCTATTGTTGTATCTGATTAAAAAGCAAAATTTTGATATTTTAGATATTCCGGTTGCTGAAATAACGCGTCAATATATGCAATATATTGAGTTAATGCAGGTATTGGAAATTGAATTAGCCGCGGAATATCTGGTCATGGCAGCCATATTGGCTGAAATAAAATCACGCTTACTTTTACCCAAGCCTGCTGAGACGCAAAATGATGATGAAACCGATCCCCGTGCTGAACTCATTCGACGTTTGCAGGAGTATGAGCGGACTAAACAAGCTGCACAAACATTAGGTGAATTGCCGCGTCTAGGTCGTGATGTTTTTTTAGCAATGGCTGAAGCAGTATTACCACCGGCTACAGTGGAAAGCCCAAGACAATCTCCGCATTTAGCTTTAGAGGAATTGGTAGGCGCTTTTCAAGCAGTATTAACCAGAGCGGCCTTAAAGAAGCATCATGCTATTACTGAAGAGCCTTTGTCGATTGAAGATCGGATGTCGCAAATTTTACAGAGAATGACAACTCAAACGGCTATAAAATTTACTCAGTTGTTTAAATGCGAAGAAGGTCGTATGGGTGTGGTAGTGACTTTTATGGCTTTATTAGAGTTATGGCGGCAATCCTTAATTGAACTATCCCAAACGCATCCTTTTGGAGAGATTGAAGTAAGAGGAATCTAATGTTCGAAAATAAAACAATTATAATAACCGGTGGATCGTCAGGTATAGGCGCTGCAACGGTTGCGTTATTTAGTCATGCAGGAGCAAATGTTTATATACTTGATAAAAAAAAATTGACAGAGGTAATATCTCCATCGATTTATTATTTACAATGTGATGTTTCCAGAGCGGATGAGGTTAAGTCAGCTATTGGCAGCATTCTTCAGAAAACCCCCACGATTGATTATCTTTTTTGTAATGCGGGTATCCATTTATTCGCGAATATCGAAGAAAGTTCTTATGAAGCGATACAAAAAGTCTTAGCAACTAATTTATTAGGTACGATTTATTGTTTGCAACAAGTCTTGCCTAAAATGAAGCATCAAGGTTTTGGGTCGATCGTTTTGATGGCTTCGGATCAAGCTTTTATTGCAAAAGAACAATGCGCTATTTATGGAGCCAGTAAAGCGGCTATTGCCCAATTAGCTAAAAGCACCGCATTGGATTATGCCCAATATGGAATTCGGGTTAATTGTGTTTGTCCCGGCACTATTGATACGCCGATGTATCAAACCGTTTTAAAGCAGTTTCAACAAAAAACTGGGCTAAGTCGGTCATCAATTCAGGATCAGGTCGCTGAAAGATTACCTATGAAACGAGTAGGAAAACCCGAAGAGGTGGCCAAAGTGGTTAGTTTTTTATGTAGTGATGCCGCTTCGTTCATGACCGGGGCATTAGTCAATATCGATGGTGGTTATATAATCCAATAGCTAAGCTGGATTAACGATTTGCGATTTGTCCGATGGCTGATTCGAGTAATAGGCTAAGATGGTTACTTGCTTTAGCGGCAAAATGTACTGTTCCTTCATGCGTAATCGGTTCATCGCTTAATCCGGCGGCAAGATTGGTTACTACGGAGATTACCGCTACTTTTAAACCGCAATGTCTAGCAACGATGACCTCAGGGATGGTCGACATTCCTACTACATCAGCGCCCAATTGTCGAAAAGCTCTTATTTCTGCGGGAGTTTCAAAATTTGGACCTAAAACACTGATATAAATTCCCTCGATTAAAGGAATGGATAGTTTTTTTGCCGTTTGTAGAAAGATATTTCGGATATCTGGGTCATAAGCATCATCCATCGGGAAGAAACGTGGACCAAATTCTTCATCATTGGGTCCAACAAGCGGGTTCATCGGTTGAAAATTGATATGATCGGAAATTAAAACCAGTTGGCCGGCTTTTACATTTTTATTTAAGGATCCTACCGCATTTGTCATTATCAAGGAGGAGCAACCCAAACACTTTAAAGTGCGAATAAATATTTTAAAGTCTCTAGCTTGCATTCCTTCATAAAGATGAACGCGCCCTTGGCAGCAGACAATAGGTATTTGGTTTAAATATCCAAGTAGCATTTTTCCATGATGCCCAATGACACTGCTTACTGGAAAGCCTGGGAGTTCTGTGTAGGGGATGGAAATACTGTCTGTAATTTTGTCGGCAATACTTGCTAAGCCAGAGCCTAGAATAATACCCAGTTTAGATCGGAAATCGGGTCGGCGTTCCAAAATAGCTTTGGCAAGTTGGTGCGGGGAAAAATTAGCGGTCATAAATTACCTAGTGAGAATCGTTTTTTTATGAGTTTATTGTGGTTCATTATACCCAGGGGGAGTACTTACTACTTCATCCGATCCGAATAAAAATTTTTCCATTTCTTTTTTTAAAAATTCACGTGCTTGTGGATCTAATGTGCTTAAACGATATTCATTGATGAGCATAGTCTGATGGTTTACCCACTGTTGCCAAGCAGGTTTGCTGATGGATTGGTAAATGCGTTGGCCTAATTCTCCAGGATAAGGGAGATAATCAAGTCCTTCTGCTTGAGTTTGTAGTTTGATACAGTAAATAGTTCGATTCATAAGACTTT
>JBDLTN010000122.1:0-4727 GCA_039805785.1 Pseudomonadota bacterium
TTGTTATGTCACTTGGATAAGCCATTTTTCTTTTTACCACTAATTTCCACGTGCATCTTTATAACCTATTTTCCTATTTATTTAAACCATAAAGACAGGTTCTAATACTACTGAAACTAGATGAAGGAGTAATAATGTTATCCTCGTGATTTCTAATAGCAGAGACATTCAATCCTCCAGTTGCTAAGAATCGTAGTGGAAGAGGTGGTGGATTAGCCCCTGAATGAGTAGCAGGGTTTGGATTAGGACGTAAATAACCCTCTTGGTCAAGTTCTGCCATACTCGCATACACTACCCTTTCTTCAACCTCTTCATAAACAGGAGCAGCGACTGAATTTTGTGTTGAGATATCTCCAATAGAAAATGTAGTCTCATTTATTGATAATGAAATAGCGTTTTCTAACACATTCGTGCTTCGAACTTCTAACTCAATATCATTATTTGCTGCGGTAACAAAAAAATGCTTGCCATCTTGGCGGTGATTGTAGGGGGTTAAACTTAAATAATTATTCAATTTTTAATTAATAAATAACATTGTTATCAATTTTTTTAATTAATGAGGTCAGCTTAAGAAATTCTTAAGATTCACTACCTATGATTCCTGTCACATTTGAATCCGATGATTTTTATTTCTTAAAGAGATCTATAAATGCCAGCCATAACAACAGTACCAACAGCTGGGACGCCACTACCACGAGTTTTGCAGGAAGTTTTAACAACCCCTCAGGATAAATGGAATTACTTTTTTATACGTCCGAATCTTATTAAGAGAATTTTTGAAGAATTAACTAATACCATACAAAGTCGAAATTTTTTTAATGAAGATTATTCAATAAAGAGCTTTTTTGATTTTTTAAAATCCTTTGTTCAATACAGCTCAATCAATAAAGAAACGTTGAATAGGAGTGTTTTGAATAATCTAAATACTATTTTTTTTAGTTGTAAAACTACAATTCTTAAACAAAAGCAACTCAATCAACAACAAATCGATATCATTACTCAATACGCCAACTATATTAATATTTTTTTTCAAGCGTCTTCTCGCTATTGGCTAGTCGATGATCAAATAAAGTTTAAAATGGATGATTTATCAGAAATGGCGATACATGTTGCTAAAAATAATAATGCTTCACTTGTCGATTTTATTTATAGCTATGTATCCACATTAAAACTGAGTTTTGATGTTAAAAAATTTATGTTGGATTATCAAAAGAAGGATGAGGCTTGTAGCAGTATTGTATCGATAGGAAAAGCTTTATTTTCACAAACTGATAAAAAAATTAATCGCGTTATCCCGCATTTATTTTCAAGTTTAGCTTATGAATATAAGCTAATAGCTTATTACAAAGCTTCCTTTAAGCTTTCATCGAGTGAAATTTGGCAAGAAAAAATTATTAAAGCGGCAATGGAATTGCAAGGTAATTTTTTTGGACAGCTTTATCAAAGAAATGATATTTCAAAGGAGGGATTGAAATATTATTTTTTTAAATACTTTATTCAAAAAGCAGAAATAGTAAGTCCGAACAAAGAACAGTTTGCAAGCTATTTTCCCTATTACGCGAATGAACATTTTACACCATTACCGTTGACCTCTGAGTGCCCTACCAGCGGTGCTAACCAATTTATTATTGAACACGCTGGTTTAGCACAGGATAAATTAGATATCGTTTGTCAGGCTAAAAACTGTGCAGAGCGTAATCATGCAAAATTGCTGCAAAGATTAAGAGTTAATCCAACTCAATTACCTGCTAGTCATTATATTTATCGTGTTTTTAACGAAACTCGATTTGAAGAAGATCTGAATTTTTTTACTCCCTATGAACCCTCTAGTACAGGGTTTTATATGAGTGCTCAACGAAACCAGACCGTAGCGAAGGGCGTGGCTTATGTGCAATATCGATCCGATTTGACCAGTTGGTGGGAGGTTTCGGGTCATGAATATGCTCACCATCTTCATTTTAAATCGTTTGCTAATATACCGCGAAATTTTGATGAAGGCTTAGCTTATCTAGTTATCTTAAGTACTTGTGGAGATAGTAGTTATCGAAGTTGGCTAGAAATTAATCATAATAATTATACTTCCTTAGCTGATTTACAGAGTCGGGATTTTATTGGCTACAATCCTTCTTTTTTATATATGTCTTATTTAGTGGATACCAATCCGCCTATTTTTTCTGAAATACTCCAATCTTACCGCACTAATAACAAATTTACTGCAGAAAAAATAATTCAATTAATGAATCATGATTCTCATTTCGTTTCTTGGATTTTTGCAAATAGAGAACAATGTAAGAATTTTACTTTAGAAAAATTGGGCGAGAGTGATGGTTATTGCCCACCCTTGTTAGCCAATGATTTAGAAAAAAATACTTATCAAAATATATTTCGAACCACACGCAGTATACCTTTATCCACATCAACCTTATCTAGTAATGCTGGCCCAGCACTCTTAACCGCTAGTAAACTCACACCGGATGAAATGGGTTATCAACTCATATTTACGATTTCAACAAGAAAATTGGATGAATTTAGAGCGTTATTGCAAAACGGTGCTAATCCTAATTATTTGCATAAAGATACGGGTAACACGCCATTACATTTTCTTCCTTTTTATGGAAATTGCGATGACAAATATTATGAATTACTTCTAAACTATGGTGCTAAAGTCACACCTAATCTTCAGGGTCAGTTGCCTTTACAAATCGCAGAAAAACAGTGTAATGCAATGGAATTGTTGAAGATTCAGGAAACCTTTGCTAGACATGCTCAACAACAAGAATTATGGCTTCCCATCAGTATCCCAATATCCGCACTAACCAGTGGTGTGATTGCTGGTGTATGGCAAGAGATAGCCCAACGCAATAAAGACCAATATCCTTATTTACCGAATATTATTTTTTATGGCTTAAAACCTGCTACATTAGCGATGAGTACGGCCTTTCAAAATACTTTATTAGCAGGACCGGCTGATGTTGTTGATTTAGAAGATTTTTGGGGAAGCTTTGTTTATTATTTAGCAGTGAATTACTTAGGTTTAGTTTTTGCGCAAATCGGTGAAGGCTTGGCACAGAAGATTCAAAATAAGTTTCTGAGTTTGTTTATAAGCATTTTGTTTTATACCTTTTTAATTAACCCTAGCTTACTCATAGAGTTAATGCATAAAGGCTTGACTAGTGAAACCTTTTCGAACGTAATGCCTCCTGCATTGGTTATGTTATTGAATGGATTATTGTTTAAAACCAGTGAATATTGTACGCAAAGAATCATTAATCTATGCATTCCAAGGAATGAGCAAAATGCTAATTCAAGAACCTATATTTCTTACGAATTGAGTGAAATCAAGGATAATGAAGAAGATTTGAGGTTGAATAAACATTTAATAGATTTTAAGAATTATTTTGTTCATTTAAAAAAACTTTTTGAGCCGATATTAAAGAATTCAGCCCATTTATTTATCTTTAAAAAAAATCTGAACTTGTTACAGGAAATAGCTGATTTAGAAAATATAAAGGATATCGATGCTAACTCAAATGAATTTTCGAAGGCCGTTACTGCTTTAAATGATATTAAAGTAGCTTTAGTCCAATTAGATAAAATTCCTAATAAAGAAACAATTTTGGAATTTATAACTAACGAGATGATACCGGCTATAAATGCTATCAAACCATCAGAGGCAGTTGCTATTCAATATGATTCGGTAAGTAATGCAAATAGTACACCGATAGAATTAACTACTTTTAGAGAAGAAAAGCCACGCTATACTGGGACGCCCCAGCTTCGAAGAAATTCTTCCTTATTTGAAATGCCTCCGCCCCCCCCTCCGGAGGAATTGAGAATGACCGAGGAAAATCCACAAACTTACCAGAATATAGGTCAATTCCATCGCTGATTAAGGACTTAGTCGTAGAATAGTGTATCCTTCAGGCATGTCGATTAATACACACAAACTGCTTAGTATTTATGAAGGTTTGCTGACCATGTACGGCCGCCAGCAATGGTGGCCGGCGGACAGTCCTTTCGAGGTAATGCTTGGAGCGATACTTGTACAAAATACCCAATGGTCGAATGTCGAAAAAGCCATAGTGCTTTTAAAACAAATACTGCCTGCATTAACCGCTGAAGCCATCTTAAATCTATCACACACCGATCTCGAAATCTGTCTCAAATCGAGTGGTTATTTTCGAATTAAGACCCAGCGTCTGAAGAATTATTGTCGTTGGTACTTAACGCAAGGGGATTATTGTGGTTTAGATCAATTGCCTACAGCGGAATTGCGCGAACGTTTACTCCAAGTACGGGGCATAGGACCAGAAACCGCCGACGACATCTTATTATATGCCTTTCAGCGACCAGTGTTTGTGATCGATGCGTATACGCGTCGCTTGTTGCAACGCTTAGCTTTAATTCAAGGCCAGGAAAACTATGAATACTGTCGACAGTTATTTGAAACTCAGTTACCAAAATGCGTGGATCTGTACAAGCAATATCATGCTTTAATTGTCGTGCATGCTAAACAACGTTGTCGAAAAACTAAGCCGCTTTGTCACGTCTGTCAATTTCAATCACTCTGTAATATAAACTTAAGTCACTCACTCGTTTATTTTGCAAAATAAAAATTCTTTTATTAATAAAGCTTTAATTTTCAGTATTTAACATACTTAGAGTTATATTTTTGAGGTTAAATATGAAAAATAAAAATAATATTGATTTAGGCATTAAAGGAATTT
>JBDLTN010000123.1:0-4615 GCA_039805785.1 Pseudomonadota bacterium
ACCCCATGAAGCTTTAAATAATCAAACACCCATATACTATTCTCAATGCCTAAATAAAAATTCCTCTATTTAAAAACTGGGGTAAGTTTGGGAGGTTTACAGTCGGGTTGGATAGTTTTGATAGGTCGATTTAGCTTTAATTCTTTCTTTTAATTAAAATTGTAAGAGATTACAGAAATAAAGGTAAATACCTCTTTTTTAGCCCTAATTTTTAGATAATATATAAAATTATCTATGGTAAACTTAAGACCATATTTATGCTTAATGATGGAAAAAACGATGTCTGAAGACCGATATGATAATCAACAACCTATCTCTATTATTGGTGCAGGTGCTTGGGGAAGTGCACTTGCTATTCATTTAGCACGTAAACATCAAGAGGTACGTTTATGGGCTTATGAAAAACAACAAGTTTTAGAAATAAATACAAAGAGAACAAATGAGCGTTATTTACCGGGTATCACTTTTCCTTCTAATATTATTTGTACAGATGATTACCAAACGGTTCTTTCTGGTACAGAAGATATTTTAATCGTTGTCCCAAGTGTTGCTTTTCACACGACCTTGAAAAAAATGCAACCCTATTTGCAAAATAATCAACGTTTGCTTTGGGCAAGCAAAGGTTTAGATTCAGAAAAACACCAATTATTAAATGAAGTGGTTAAAGAAACTGTAGGAAATAGAAAAATGGCAGTGCTATCAGGCCCCAGTTTTGCTAAAGAAGTTGCTATGGGTTTACCTACGGCTGTCTGTATTGCATCGGAGAATTATAATTTTGCGCATGATTTATTGCTAAGATTTCAGACAAAAAATTTTCGAGTCGAAATTACACAAGATATTATTGGAGTAGAGCTTGGTGGCGCTATAAAAAATATTCTTGCTATCGCGGTTGGTATAACCGAAGGTTTAGGCTTTGGTGCTAATGCAAAGGCAGCAGTGATAAGTTCAGGCTTCTCAGAAATGATTGAACTGGGGACAACCTTGGGTGCGAAACAGGAAACTTTTTTGGAGCTATCAGGTCTCGGAGATCTAGTGTTAACTTGTAATGATAATCAATCTCGGAATCGCCGTTTAGGCTTAGCTTTAGGTCAAGGACGAAGCTTAGAAGAAAGCAAAAAATTAATTGGAACTACCGAAGGGTATGAAACTGCTAAAAATATTTTCTTTTTGATAAAGAAATTTGGGGTTAAAGCGCCATTTTGTGAAGGTGTGTATCATATTTTGTATGAACAAAGATCACCAAAAACACTTTTTAAGGACTATTTTCATTAAAAAAATATCATTATTGTTAACATGTCTTTAGTTGACTGAAATAAACAGTGCTATTTTACATAACATCCTAGAGCATGCAAGAGTGTGAATAATGAATTATCCAAAAACCATTTTTTGATTGATTTAATCAAGACTATTTTTTATTGTTTAATCCAATTAATGAGACCGCCAGCTAATAATATTTTTAGTTCTCGCGCACTTAAAGGATGAGTAACTGTGTAATTTTTATTTTTAGTTTTATTATGAACTATTAACTTCTCAGATTTTTGAATAGTTTCACGAATATTTTTAATTAGTAAAACATCACCTTGGTCAATAGAATCATAATCGGTAGGATTGTTAAAAATCAAAGGCAAAATTCCAAAATTAACTAAATTTTGTCGATGAATACGTGCAAATTGTTTAACTAACACGGCCTGTACGCCTAAATAACGTGGTGCTAGGGCGGCATGTTCGCGACTGGAGCCTTGACCATAGTTATCACCACCAACAATAAAAGATCCAGTTTTCTGATATTCTAAAGCACGTTTTGGGTAAGAAGTGTCAATTTGATCAAAAACAAATTGACTAATTCCAGCAATATTACTTCGAAAAGGGAGCACCTTTGCTCCCGCTGGTAAAATGGTATCGGTAGAAATATCATCACCTACTTTAATTAAAACCGGTCCTTCAATATCATCAGCTAAAGGGGTGATAACGGGTAATGGTTGAATATTGGGGCCTTTAGCTAACTTTACTTCAGTAGGATTTGTAGAAGGAGGGACTAGCATTGTTTTATTAATTATAAGCTTTTTTGGTTCTGTAAAACGTGGGTACGCTTTATTTTCTAAAGAACGAGGATCGGTGATGACTCCAGTTAAAGCGGAGGCTGCGGCTATCTCAGGGCTACAAAGGTAAACTTGGTCTTCCTTAGTTCCAGAGCGGCCTGGAAAGTTTCTAGGTACTGTGCGTAAACTTATTTTACCGGAAGCCGGAGCTTGACCCATACCAATACATCCATTACATCCCGCTTGATGAATACGACCGCCAGCACGAATTAATTTTTCTAAAATACCTAATTCAACCATATTTTCTAAAATTTGACGTGAGGTTGGGTTTATATCAAACGAAACACCGGGAGCTATTTGTTTCCCCGCAACAATTTCTGCTGCGATAGCAAAATCTCTTAAACCAGGATTGGCTGATGAACCAATCATTGTTTGATAAATTGGCCGACCAACAACCTCTTGTATAGGCACTACTTTTCCCGGACTGGAAGGTAACGCAATTAGGGGTTCTAGCTTAGAAAGATCAATTTCATCATGTTCATCGTAATCTGCATTATTATCAGCAACTATCTCTTGCCAGTCAGATTCACGTTGTTGTGATTTCAGAAATTCCCGTGTTATCTCGTCAGAGGGAAATACACTGGTAGTTGCTCCAAGTTCTGCGCCCATATTAGCAATGACATGACGGTCCATAGCAGATAAATGTTTCAGTCCAGGTCCGTAGTACTCAATAACCTTTCCAATTCCCCCATCAACATTATGACGGCGTAATAATTCTAGAATGATATCTTTAGCGCTGACCCAATCCGGTAATGCGTTAGTTAATTTTACTCCCCAAATTTTTGGCATGCTGACATGAAATGGATACCCAGCAATTGCCATTGCAACTTCTAATCCACCCGCACCGATGGCTAACATACCCATCGATCCCGCTGCACAAGTATGACTATCTGAACCTAATAAGGTTTTTCCGGGTTTTCCAAAACGTTCCATATGCACTGGGTGACTAACACCATTACCTGGCCCGCTATAATAAAGACCAAATTTTTTACAAGCGCTAAGCAAAAATAAGTGATCATCGGCATTTTTAAAATCTGTTTGTAAAAGATTATGATCAATATATTGTACTGAGACTTCTGCCTTAGTCTGAGTTAACCCCATTGCTTCACATTCCAGCATCACCATAGTACCTGTTGCATCTTGACATAAAGTTTGATCAATTTTTAAGCCTATTTCTAGGCCAGGTTGCATTTCACCTTCAACTTTATGTAAGTTAATTAATTTTTGCGTTACATTTTGTGGCATACTAGAATCCCCAATTATAATGTATAGTAGTTTACTGCAAGCCTTAATTTGACGGTAGGACCCATATATGCATTTATCCGTTACACGCTGGATCGATTTATTTATTTTTTTTCTTTGCGTTTTAGTGCTAGCGATTGCGGTATATTTGCAATATAAGGTTGGGATTGTTCCCTGTCCGCTTTGTATCATACAACGCTTTATTATTACCCTGTTAGGATTGTTATTTTTAATGGGTGCATTGTTCAATTTTGAAGCGATTACTCGCTGTTTTTTGCATACTTTAACTTTTTTATTTGCAGTAGCCGGTGCCGTAATAGCAAGTCGTCAATTATGGTTGGAACATTTTCCTTCGGATCAGTTAATCAGCTGCCAAGCAGCCATAGCGCAATATAGCACCTCTATCTATTTGCATAAAATTATTGAATTGTTTTTTCAAGGAACAAGTAACTGTGGGAGTGGGACTTGGCGTTTTTTAAATTTAAGTATCCCAGGATGGACATTAATAATTTTCATTGTATTAGCCGCTACTTCTTTACGGCAGGTTTATATAAATCGACGCAAACATAAACGACATTTTTTATCTTGAAAATTTATTATTGTTCAGATCTTGGTTGATGGGATTTTGAGCTTTTTTGCGTTCAAGTAATTGAGCAGCAAATTCTTCAGGTTCACCATAAATAACAAAATAGTCTTCGGATTTATCCATTAATTCTTTCAATTCATTAACACTAGGTCTTTCAGAAGCTGGAGCGAGCATAAGTAAAGCAAATTGTTTTAATATTTTTTTTTGTAGTTCTGTATTGTTGAGATTATTGGTTTGAAGATTGTTTAGATCGCTATCGAGAGAAGTCTTAATTTGTCTAATCAATTGTTCTCCAGTTAAATTTAAAAAATCTTTAACCAGTGCTTGCCATTGTTTAGAATAATTTTCAGCCCAATCTCTATAGAATAGTATTTTATCTAGATCACAAAATGATGCATTTGAAAGCGTAGGACTTATTAGCTGATAAGTTAATAAATACCATAAGCAAGCACCTAAGGACCATAAATCGCTATTAAGGTTATCCATCTTTTCTATACAAAAATCCGTATTTAAAAATAATTCAGGAGCGGAAAACTGAAATGTACTAATTTGACAAGCGGCTTTGTAAACCTCCCAAACTTACCCCAGTTTTTAAATAGAGGAATTTTTATTTAGGCATTGAGAATAGTATATGGGTGTTTGATTATTTAAAGCTTCATGGGGTCTTTCCTCGTTATAATGTTTAAGC
>JBDLTN010000124.1:0-4550 GCA_039805785.1 Pseudomonadota bacterium
CGGATGTGATTAATCTAGTAAAATTTATTGATGGCCTATCTGAAAAAAAACAGAACAGCAAGCAGGAACAACAAAATGTACAAGCCGCTTAATAACTCTGCATACACAACATTTGACTATAGCTCATTTAAAATCTCTAAAGTGTTGTCTTTTAGCTCTTTCGGCTTCGCCATGTAGGCAGCGGATAACCTGTGTAAATTCTGTCAATGCAGTATCACTAACCGGATAGTCTGTTGTTCCCGCCTGTGCCGCCTGGACAATAAGGCGGAAGTCTTTTTCCCAATTTTCTTTTTTTGCATCAAGCCCAATGCCACGAAAGATTTTTAGTAAAAACGGTAATTGATCCAAGTCCAATAATTTCATTAAGAAATCATCTAATTTTTGTTTTATTGACCCAAGCTTATTACTAATTTCCTTATGTGAGGTATAAAAACGCCATATCAAAGGTACAAAAAACTTTAAATCCTTTTTTACATGGCTTAGTATCACTTTTTTACAAACGTTGTCTTTATTAGAAAAAATTCTTTCGACCAAACTGGGTTTCCCAGGTAATCGTTCTAATAAGTCCGCTCCCGCCGATAAAAGTAATTCAACATTTTTTGGGCTTTTTAATTGAAAAGCTTTTTCTAATAAATGCGCGCCTAGCGTTTGATTGTCTAAACGTTGACTCATGTCTAGCTCGATAGGCAAACTCTGCTGAAGGTAGTCTGGATATTTTTGAAGATCTTTCGGTAATCTGTTGATCAAATTTTCAGGTAATTTTTCGCTGGAGAGACGAGTGATGACTATTTTGTTATTGAGATTCAACAAAAGCTTAAGAGGAGGAGACTTAAGTTGCAAACTTAATTCAGCTAACTGATATAAATTATGGGCGGTCAATTGTTTTTCCTGAAAACGCTCTAAACTAGATTTTTCTGATCGTTCCTCCAGCTGTTGAATTAATTTTCTATGTAATCGATTCAAATCTTCCAAGATTGGTGCAGAATTCAAAAGAATTTGATCTAAGCTATAGTTATTTTTTAACAGCTCAAATAGCTTCAAATAATCCTCTTCATTAAGCGTAGCATCACCTAAGTCTAGTTGCCTTAAAGCACAATGATCAGTCAATGCTTCACACAGACGATTTAAAAGAACATTGGCAGCATTAAACGACGGCAAAAAGTTCTGTTCTTTCTGGATATCTTCTAATCTCAAGATTTCTAAATTAGATGTTTTCTTTAAAAGATCGACTAATGCGTCTTTATTAAATAAATCAACCTTTTTTAAACTTAACTCCTTAATTTGATCAGCATAGGGAAAGAGTGTTTCATATAAATTAAATATAAATTGAAAATTCAATGGTTTTCTCTTTTCTTTCCCTGAAATAGTAATACCTTCTAGTTTAATAATTTTCCACCTTGCCACGTCAAACAAGTTTAATAGTGTTTTTTCAATGGCTGCTACTGCATATTCATAATCTACTTTTTGAAAATGCTCTGCTCTTTCCAAATAATTTAGAATACGCAATGTTTTATCTTCAGCATTAAATTCAGGTCGCCCCTTAAGCGATGCAGGCAACTCTTCCTCGGCAAGATCGCCCGATAAGATCGTATCTTCAGAACCCTTTGGCTCTATTAACTCCTCTATATGGAAAGGAATAAATTCAACCTTATTTAAATGAATTTCATAAAAAGAAGTAGTCCGACCTAGTGGTATAGGATATTTTGTAAGGTGAGAGTGTAAAGTTTGTAATTGTTTTAATGATAATGATGAATCTAAAATCTCAAATCGACCTGTATTTAAAAAAATATTAAATGCAGCATTAAATGAATCGATAGGGGACATGTTAACTCCTGTTATTGTAGTTTTTTATATCATTTTGTATCCTTTAAAAGTATAATTTAAATTATATATTTTTAATAGATCGAACTTAAAAATTATTTATTTTTTAATAAAAATAAGCTTCACCCTGAATCTGTATTTGATCTATAGTTACTGAAATATAGATTTTACTAGGCCTACCTAAGTTAGCGCCCTGCTCTATTGTAAAATTATTTTTTTTACTATCATTTTTTAAATTTAACATAAAAGCTAAAGCGGCAGCCGCAACGCCGGTCGCAATATCTTCTTGGTGACTGAATAAGGGGTTAAAGTTACGCCCAACATAATCTGAGTGAGAATTCTCAGTATCATTTGAATATACATAACTCCCATTCACAGAGTATTTCTTACACCATTGACTGATTAAATCCAAGTTAGGTGTCATATTAAATAGAATATTTCTATCGATAACAGGCACTAATAGCTTAGGGCTCCCTATAGAAGCTACAGCGGAGGGTAAATCGGGGTTTATAGACGTTTTATCGATAGCTAACAATTTACTGACAATATCCAGATCTATAGTGTCGTCTACTATTTGTCCATTATTAATAATGGACATAGAGATTAAGTTATCATCACACGCTATATCAAGATTAGTTTGAGTTTGATAAGATTTAATATGAATAGGTTTTGGTAGATCGGATTTAAAAAGATAATAGGCTGCGCCCAAAGCACCATGGCAGCATAGAGGAAGTTCTCCTTTGGTAGCAAAAAATCTAAGTAAATAGTGATTTTTATCTGGAATGATAAAAACAGTTTCGGGTAGATTCAAACGCGTAGCCATCGCTTGCATTTCATCTGTGCTTAGATGAGACGCATTAGCTACTATGGCACAGGGATTTCCTCCCTGATTATTGATAGAAAAAACGTTAACAATTTTTACCTTCATAGAATAGTACTATTATGCTAAAACGATTGATTTTAATTTCAATACTGAGTTCCTTTACGCTGATTCAGGGGTGTGCCGGATCATCATCTACTAATCTGATTAGTTTACCAACTAAATCAGTTACCTGCCCTGTTATTCATGCTTGTTTTACACCCGGTCAAGATTGCACCCATCAAATTACCGAACAGGTTTCAAAAGCTCAACATTCTGTTCTGGTTCAAGCTTATAGTTTTACTTCTAAGGATATCGCTGATGCATTAATAGAGGCGAAAAACCGAGGTGTTAAAGTTAAAGTCATATTAGATAAAAGCCAACGTAAACAAAAATATAGCTTGTTACATTACATCGTTGATTCAGGCATCTCTGTTTGGATCGATACAAAGCCTGCAATTGCTCACAATAAAGTAATGATTATTGATGAAAAAGAAGTCATTACCGGCTCTTTTAACTTTACCGATGGAGCACAAAAAAGAAATGCTGAGAATTTAGTGTTTATCACTGATACTAAGCTTGCGCAAGAATACATCCAAAATTGGGAGAGCAGAGAACATCAGTCAATACCTTATTTATCATAAACAAATAAAAAATTTATCTTTAATGCATCAAAAGCCCATTTATATGATAGCTTTGATATTTTCACAGAGAGAAAATATATCTTGTTGGCTATGGGTAGCTGAAATAGCAATTCTTAATAAACTTTGATTTTTAGCAACAGTAGGATACATTGCAGCCGTTACAGCAAACCCTCTTTGCTTAAGTTTTTTTGTACATTCTATCGCTTTAAGTTCATCTCCCACAAAAATTCCACGAAAAGGAACAGACAGATTTGCATTAATGATATTTTTTGTTAGCAATGAATCAAAATAGCTAACATTTTTCCATAAATTATCCTGCAGGTGATGTATTTCTTCAGATAAATGAATCTTTGCAGAAGCAACTGCCGCATTAACAACTGACAGCGCTAAAGGTCCCGAAAAAGCATAAGTGGGTGCAAAACGTTTTATGAAATCGGCGTCTGCTTTTTCCTTGAACAATAAAACTCCACCCAATACTCCAAAGCCCTTTGCTAGTGAGTTAACAAGGATTAAACGTGGATGAAGCTGATACTTTAAGCACTTTAAGACATAGCCCGCCCCATGATATCCATGAACAGAGCTGCCGTGTGCATCATCAATATAAACATAACTATTATATTTTTCTGCTAAATGAAGTAAAAATTTAACAGAAACTATACCTCCCATGGAACCAATACCATCAGTAATAATGATACTGGTATAACCCTTTAGTTGATTATTCTTGCAAGTATCTTCTATCTTTTGGTGATCTTTGCAGTCAACCATAATGATCTGACCAAATTGTGCTAATAAGCCTCGATTAATTTGAATAGAAGAATGCACAGTTTTATCAATTACAAAAATAAATCCCTTTCCAAAATCTGGAAAGCTGGGCATTTCTCCTGAGGCTAATACTGGGAAAAGCCCCAAATGGGCCATATGGATAGTTGGAAATACAACGGGATAAGCATCACAGTAAATTGTTTTAAGAAGAGACTCTAGTTCTGAACAGATAACAGGCTGCATACGGGTACGTGAAGCTGAAAAAACTACCCCTAATTCCTTTAAATGGTCACAACTGTGTTGAATTAACCGTTTATCCTGATCCAAACCCAGATAAGAACAAGATACAAACTCAATTAAAGAGTTTTTATCAACTAATTTAACTTTTTTACCTTTCCTTTCTACAATTAATAAATTATTAATTTCATCAAATGCTTTATTTTGAAAACAATCAGATTGTACAA
>JBDLTN010000125.1:0-4549 GCA_039805785.1 Pseudomonadota bacterium
TCGATTCTTGGCCTGGTAGCTCAGTCGGTAGAGCAGAGGATTGAAAATCCTTGTGTCGGTGGTTCGATTCCGCCCCGGGCCACCAAGATTCTATAAACCACCTTCGGGTGGTTTTTTCATTTGAGCGTTGAAGGAGTTGTGCTTCTGTTCGGCCATGTCGTTAAAACGACGCCTTATGCTTCATATGAATCATTATGAGGTTTGCTTTAGCTCTTTTAAAACTTCTATATAGAAACGATTGGCTAATTCATCCTCAGGAGTAAAAGATTGGCCCCAACCCTCTTTGTTGTAGATTTCAATTTCTTCGCTATCTCTTGCGCGAATAAAGATGGATATTTTGGGATTCAGTGTTCTTGCTGTTTCTATCATTTTGCTGACATCAATAGAGTCTTGAGAGGCAATAACTAAGACGGCAGCATTGGCAATATGCGCTTGAATCAACACAAATGGATCTGATGCATCTCCCGACACTGCTGGGGTTCCAATTTTTCTTAAATCTTCAACAATCGAGCGATCCTTTTCCGCCACTACACAAGAGACGCCCTGGGCTCTTAATTTTTCTAGAACTCTTTTGCCAACCCGACCATGACCCACAATCACGACTTGCCCAGTCAGTAATGATTGCTGAGTAGATGAAGGCAGCAATGCGAGAGGATCCATGCGTTGATCTAATTCTCTTGCAAGAGATGAGCGCTTTCTGGCCCAGTTGATCAATGGCGAAATACTGTCAAACAGAAACGAGTTGAGAGCGATTGAAATGATAGCGCCTGCAAGTATCAAGCTATAAGCCTCATTTGGAATGAGGTTCATGGCTAAACCCATCCCTGCCAAAATGAAAGAGAACTCTCCAATTTGAGCCAAGCTGATACCAACAGTTGCGGCTGTGTTCAGTGGGTATCTGAAAAGTAAAACAAGGGCCATGGCTGCCAATGTTTTTCCAACCAGAATAATAAAAATGACAACAAGTAGCTTCATGGGCTCTTGCCATAATATTTGGGGGTCAAATAGCATGCCGACCGATACGAAGAAAAGCACTGCAAATGCATCTCTAAGAGGCAAGGATTCGTCCGCGGCTCTTTTGCTTAATTTAGATTCACCGAGCATCATGCCTGCAAAAAATGCTCCTAAAGCAAAAGAAACATCAAATATCTTTGCAGCCAAGAAAGCGATGCCAATAGCAGAAGCAATCACTGCTAAAGTAAATAATTCTCTAGAACCATTTTTTGCTACCAACCATAAGATTTTCGGAAGCAATCTTTTGCCAATAACAAGCATGAGCACTATAAATGCGCTCACTTTGGCCAGTGTGATGCCTATTGGCTTAAGTAATTCAGTGAAATTACCGCTGGTGGCGTTGGTTCCATCATGCTGAAATAACTCAGCTAATACAGGTAGGAGAACTAGGGCCAAAACCATGACCAAATCTTCGACAACAAGCCAGCCAACTGCAATTTTGCCGTTGGAAGTATCCAAAAGACCTTTATCTTCTAATGCACGTAAGAGAACAACCGTACTTGCAACCGACAGACTCAAGCCAAATATAAGTGAGCCCAACAAAGACCATCCCCAATTGATTGCAACGAAAAAGCCGAGCGCCGTCGCAACTAACATCTGAAAAAGTGCTCCTGGAATGGCAATTTTTTTCACAGCCATCAAATCGCCAATAGAAAAATGTAAGCCAACACCAAACATGAGTAGCATCACACCAATCTCAGCCAATTGCATCGATAAGCCAACATCAGCAACGAATCCTGGCGTGGCTGGACCAATGAGCACGCCTGCGATTAGGTAGCCTACCAATGGCGGCATTTTTAAATAAGTGACAGCAAACCCCAGAATTAGGGCCAAGCTAAATCCGGTAGCGAGAATTGCGATGAGGCTTACATCATGTGGCATGGATCTGACCCCTTAATGATGTTGGAATTATCAACACCACAATAATAGTTCACTGCACCAAAAGGGGCATTTTTGTCGTTAAATTAACTCAATGATTTTGTAAAAGATTAAAGGATCATAAGAAATGTCGCTTAACACGACATTTTGGGAATAGGGTGGGGCATTTTAGGTCCTGGTTCGATTCCGCCCCGGCCTCCAAGATTCTATAGTCTATCTTTATGTAGTTTTTTCATTTGAGCCTTGATGGTTATCATTGCCTAATGATGTGGATAAAAAAACTGAAGAGTTGGGCAAAACTTCTCAAGTTGGATGTACTGATGCTTTGGTTTGCGATTAAGAATCCCAATACTCCACTGGCATCTAAAGCGGTTTGTATTTTTATCGTTGCATATGCTCTAAGTCCAATCGATTTGATCCCGGACTTTATTCCCGTATTGGGATACGTTGACGATCTTGTTTTGCTACCAATTTTAATTTGGTTGTCGATTAAGTTAATACCAAACTCAATTATTCTAGAGTCAAGGATTAAAGCCGATGAGTGGCTTAGACAAAATCAATCCAAGCCCAA
Source organism: Pseudomonadota bacterium (assembly GCA_039805785.1). GTDB lineage: Bacteria > Pseudomonadota > Gammaproteobacteria > Diplorickettsiales > Diplorickettsiaceae > Aquirickettsiella. The sequence continues at coordinate 2,465 of JBDLTN010000125.1, forward strand.
GAGCTACTTGGGTTTCTTAATTGTTGTCATCATTTGGCTTTTAATGTTGTTGTTGTCTTACCAACTTTTTCAGAATTTGGCATCCTGGGCTCTGGATACTTTGCCCTGGTTAATTACGCCCCGAGACACCAACATTCAATAACGCACCTTCCAGTAGTTTTATTTGGGAATTTAGCGGTATTGTTTTAAAGGATGTTTAGGTGTTTGGTAATTTAATGGTGAAGCAGGCGCCGCCACCCACTTTATTACTCGCGGTGATATCCCCACCATTTCTATTGATAATATTTTTAGTTAGCCAAAGGCCGATACCAGAGCCAGATTCTTTATTCGTAACCATCAAATCAAAAATTGTAGACTCTTGTCCCGCTGGGATGCCAGGACCGCCATCTTGAATAGCAATCTCTATTTCACCACCTTGTTCAATGGCAGAAATATTTATTTTTCTTTCTTTTCCACCAAATTGATCAACGGCCTCAATTGCATTATTAAAAAGATTAATTAGAACTTGCTGCCATTCACTTAGATTTATTTTTATCGATAAATCCGGTGGGCAATCTACTTCAAGATTAATTTTTAAATTATGAAGCTTGCTTTTGGATATCTCAGCAACTTCATTTATCGAATTAAGAAGATTTATGGTGGATACCGAAGGGCTTGTTGAGTGTTTAAAGCCAGAAAGATTTTTAATAATTGTGGCAGCTCTCTCAATATCACTGAGAATATTATTGACCACCTCTTTTAGCAATGAAGTGTTGCCTGGATCAGAGTCTAATTTCATTTGAATAAATTGCGTATTCAATTTAGAGGCCCCAAGCGGTTGGTTAATTTCATGAGCAATTGTGGATGCTAGAGCATTAATTGAGGCAGATTTATTTAATTTTTCTAGTGAAAGAATCAGTCGATTGCGCTCTTCTAAATCACTAGAGAGCTTGAGATTCATTGTATTGAGATAATTGCGTTCGGCAAATCCTAAATGTAGTCTTAAAACTATGTAAGCAAGATTTCGAATCGACCCAAAAAGAGCGAGAGAAAACCAAATAATAATATTGAGTATTTTGGTATCAAAGGTATAGCCACTATAACCAATGGCTACATTGATAATTCTGAATAGATATAGGCAACTCATCACACCAAACGCAACCGCCAAAAAGCCAAAGAAAAATCGATTAGCAAACTTTTTCCTAATGTGGATTGCCTGATAAAGACAAAATACATTAGCTACTCCAAAAAATAGAGTAGCGGTGGCGGACATTGCGGGAGTAATTATTCCATTCCTGGTCGAGCCCTCGATTTCAATGAGAGTGAATAAAACTGCTGGAATAATGAGAATGAGCTTATTTAATTTAGTTTTACTGGTGTTGTCGCCGAGTTGCTTTAATGATTCGCTAAACAATAAAATTGAAAGGACCTCAAAGGAAACCATCAAGCTAAAACTAATGGTGAGTGGAATCTCACCCCTGAAGACGGTAACGGCAGTTGCTATGGATGTTAGGACGCAACCCCAAAGCCACAAGTTTGCTGAATAATCTTGCTTCTTCCAAAACAGGGCTCCAATAAGAATTGCTGACAGGAAACTCAGCGAGCTATAGAGCAGAAAAACGGTTTGAACTGTTGAAAGATTCATGGGGATTAGTTTAGTGTGTTTGTTGCCATCATTCTAGTTGCCTAAGCTAAATTATTGATTTCCATTATCTTTTGAACTCTTTCAAGTATTTTCAGCCCCGATCGATTCCGCTCTGAATCACCAAATTTTTAGGATGATTTGCAAAACACGAACCCACTGCTGGAAAAGTTAAAAATATTATTAGGGCGCATAATCAAGACTCTAGTCTTTATATGCAAGGTTATACAACTCATGACAAAAGTAAAAGCATTCGGCACCCAAGATGCCACATCACCTTTAGCGTTAATGGAGATTGATCGACGCAATCCCAATCCAGATGATGTGGAAATTGAAATACTTTATTGTGGCGTGTGTCACTCTGATATTCATACTGCTAGAAACGAATGGAAGAATACTTTGTACCCATCAGTTCCTGGACATGAAATCGTAGGAAGAGTTAGATCGATTGGTAAAACGGTCAG
>JBDLTN010000126.1:0-4527 GCA_039805785.1 Pseudomonadota bacterium
TATGTAGCATCTAAGGTTACCCTTTGTGTTTTGATTAAAGTTTCTCGACTTCTCAAAACGGGTAACCTTACTCATTCCTTTGTGTCACATCAAGTCTGAACTATTCCAGGTAATTGCTCTAATTGAGGTGGTAATTCTTTTAAATTCTTTTGAAGATCGCGAAGAATTGAGTCTTGATCCTCAAACGCTTCATCGCTAATTAGCTGTTCAAGTTCCGCTCCATTCGCGTTTAGCTTTGCAATTAATTCTTGAGTATCATCCTTTAAATCAACTGAAATCTCATCCAAATCTAGACTGATGCTTTTTAAATCAGTCATTAGTTTTTGTAAAAAATCTTTTTTACTTCGATTTTCTAAGCTCTCATAAAGTGGATTTTCGATATCAACGTTATCTTCAAACATAATAACCTACCTTTTTTTTAGTTAAGTTAACATTTATCCTTCAATTGAATAAATCCTTCATCAATTACCAAGTATAACAAAAAAACCAGCGCGAATGCTTGAAAATATCAAATAAATATAACGACTCGTTGATAAAACTCATTATATCAAGCTAAAAATAACCCGCCAGTTTTGCAGAAACATCAATCTAGTGTAAGCTTTGAACTCCAATGATTATAAGGTTATCGCATGCGCAGCAGTCATCTGTATTTACCCACGCTTAAAGAAGCTCCCGCTGATGCCGAGATAAAAAGTCATCAGTTGATGTTACGCGCGGGGATGATTCGGAAATTGGCTTCAGGAATTTATTCTTGGCTGCCTCTAGGCTTGCGCGTATTACGTAAGGTTGAAGCCATCGTTCGCGAAGAGATGAATCGTATCAATGGCCAAGAAGTATTAATGCCTAATCTCCAACCTGCCGAACTTTGGCAAGAATCAGAACGTTGGGATGCTTATGGACCTGAACTACTTCGAATTACCGACAGACATCAACGTTGGTTTTGTTTTGGTCCCACCCATGAAGAGGTCATTACTACTTTAGTCCGCAACGAAGTTTGTAGTTATAAACAACTCCCACTCATTTTTTATCAAATACAAACTAAGTTTCGCGATGAAATTCGTCCACGTTTTGGCGTAATGCGCGCTCGTGAATTTATTATGAAAGATGCTTATTCGTTTCATCGTGACAAAGCTTCATTAGCAGAAACTTATCAGATCATGCATGATAGCTACTGCCGAATTTTCACGCGCCTGGGATTGAAATTTCGTGCAGTCCTTGCAGATACCGGCAACATCGGTGGCAGTCAATCCCAAGAGTTTCAAGTATTAGCACAAACTGGTGAAGATCAAATTTTTTATAGTGATAGCAGCGATTATGCGGCTAACGCCGAACTTGCCGAAAGTTTAATCACTACCAAGCGCCCTGCGCCTACTAAACCTCTCAAAAAAGAAAAAACTCCTGGAACAAAAACCATTGCAACCGTTTGTGAGTTTTTAAACACAGAACCACAACAAAGTGTCAAATTGCTAATGGTAAAAGGAACAAAACAGCCTTTAATTGGTCTTATCCTGCGCGGTGATCACGAATTAAATCCGGTTAAACTCGCCAAAATACCGGAGATTGCCTATCCTCTAAGCTTTGCTGAAGAAGCAGATATCCTAAATTCAACAGGTGTCCCGGTCGGTTATTTAGGACCGATCGGCTTAACTATCCCTTTAATTGTCGATCGATCTGCCGCTGTGCTATCTGATTTTGTCTGTGGCGCTAATGAGGAAGGATTTCACTACGTCAACGTTAATTGGGAAAGAGATTGTCCACTTCCCCCCTTAGCGGATTTACGTCAAGTACAAGTCGGTGATCCCAGTCCGGATGGTAAAGGTCATTTGAAAATGGAACGCGGTATTGAAGTCGGTCATATCTTCCAATTAGGGAATAAGTATTCGCAAGCCATGGATGCCAACATTACCAGCGAAAATGGAAGTTTGCACCCCATGGAAATGGGGTGCTATGGTATTGGTGTATCGCGAATTGTCGGTGCAGCCATTGAACAAAATCATGATGACTTAGGTATTATTTGGCCTGATGCCATGGCTCCATTTGAAGTCGTCATCGTACCCATTGCCTACCATCGATCTGAAGCCGTGCAACAAGCCGCCGATGCGCTCTATCAACAACTTAGCAAGGCAGGCATCGACGTTTTATTAGATGATCGCAGCGAACGCCCCGGATTATTGTTTGCTGATAATGATCTGATTGGCATTCCGCATCGTTTAGTCATTAGTGAAAAAACCTTACAAGAACACATCATCGCTTATAAAGCACGAACTGAAAAAAATGAACAAATGCTACCTGTTCATGATTTATTAAATTTTTTGCAACAAAAATTAACCCTATAAAAACTGCTTGGTAAATATTAAACAGGATAAATCTAGAAACGTTTTATTATTCAATTAAAACAGAGGAAGAAAAGTGAATTATTGGTTGATGAAATCTGAACCCACTTGTTTCAGCATACAGGATCTCGCTAAGCGTCCACAACAAATTGAACCGTGGGATGGTGTAAGAAATTATCAAGCAAGAAATTTTCTACAAGCAATGAAAAAAGGAGATTTGGCTTTTTTCTACCATTCGAGTTGTCCCACACCCGGTATCGTAGGTATCATCAAAATAGTTAATACCGCATATCCAGATAAAACCGCTTTGGATGTTCAGAATCATCATTATGATCCAAAAAGCACCGTCAACAAGCCGCGTTGGCTTAATGTCGATGTACAATTATTACGAATTTTTAAATCGATTATTTCTTTAGAAAAATTAAAAAACCAAACTCCATTAAAAGGGATGCGTTTATTAAAAAAGGGAAATCGACTATCAGTTATGCCACTCACAGCCTATGAATGGCAACACATTATGGCCCTAGAAACTAATCACTCAACTTAAGCTTTCAGACACTATTTAAATTCATTTCTATTTAATATAATAATCAATACTCCTAGATTTTTGGCACGTCATTGTGATAAGCAACTCTCATTCATTCAATCTACATGAGGGTTGCCAATTGAACGGCACGCAAAAAAATTCAAGTGCGAAAAATAATGAATACTCGAGCAATGGGATTTTTGGCAAGGCGCCGTGAAAATGAGCAACCGGAATGTATTGTAGATACATGAGGATTGCGAATTGAGTGGCAACGCAGAAAAAAATTCAAGTGCGAAGAGTATATAAAAAAACAATAATTAACTTAGGGAAAAGTAACTATGTCCATTACCAATTGGCCTATTAAAGAACGTCCACGAGAAAAGCTAGTCTCACAAGGTGCCGCCTTTTTATCTGATGCAGAATTGTTAGCCTTATTCGTTCGCACCGGTGTCCGGGGGAAAACTGCCCTAGATATCAGTCGCGAATTACTCGTACAATTTGGAGGCTTACGATACATCGTAGCAGCTAGCTTAGAACAATTCTCAAAAACGCTCGGTTTAGGTCTAGCAAAGTATGTACAGATTCAAGCCGCAAAAGAATTGGCAACGCGATGTTTACAAGAAAATCTTGAACAACGAGATACATTTGAAAACCCACACGATGTTTATCATTATTTAACTCATAAACTAAGAGCTTACCCTTATGAAGTCTTTAGTTGTTTATTTTTGGATAATGCACATCGTTTTATTCATTTTAAAGAACTTTTCCAAGGTAGTATTAACGAAGCAACCGTTTACCCTCGTGAGCTGGTGCGTCAGGTATACCAACATAACGCCGCGGCCGTTATTTTAGCCCACAACCACCCTTCTGGCATTGCTAAACCCAGTGAAGCCGACAAAAGGATTACCCAAGAAATTAAGTCTATTTTAGCCGCAATCGATGTGCGCTTATTGGACCATATCATTATAGGAGAAGGCGCAATGACCTCCTTTGCCCAGCAAGGTTTATTATAAGGACAACTACGGAGCTTACATCTTAAATTGCACGTTATATTTTGACAGTTTGCTCCATTTTTGATATAAAAGCGGACATTCTACTCATAGCAATCGAATTTTTGTTGAAGCGCCAAAGTGCGGCAATAAATACAAAAACTTGAGCGCCAAGAGCCTATTTGAAGCTATACTGCATTGGGGATTATATATGGCTAGGGTCTGTCAGGTAACGGGTAAAAAGCCCATGGTGGGACATAATGTATCTCACTCTAACCGAAAAACTAAACGTCGTTTTCAGATTAATCTGCATGTTCGTCGCCTTTGGGTGGCTACTGAAAACCGCTTTGTTAAATTAAGAATAACTGCCGATGGTTTACGGGTTATTCAGAAACAAGGTATTGATAAAGTATTGGCTACGCTGCGTCAGCGTGGCGAAAAGGTTTAAACGGGAAATATCATGCGTGATAAAATTAAATTAAAATCGACGGCCAGCGCTTATTACTATACAACCAATAAAAATAAGAAGGCCACACCTAATAAATTAAAATTAAAAAAATACGATCCTATCACTCGCAAACATGAACTGTTTGAAGAAGATAAGATTAAGTAGTTTTTTAGCCCTTACGGCTTATCCATTATAAGTGAGGGCCAGCTATCTCTAGTTGGCCTTTGTTTT
>JBDLTN010000127.1:0-4488 GCA_039805785.1 Pseudomonadota bacterium
TTGAAATTGTCCAAGCTCTTGTCCTTTGACTAATGAAATTTTGTTATCAAGATAATGCCAATGATAAATATGTCGTTTGGAAGCAGGTGCAATAGTTCCTTCCCATGCAGTATTGATGCCACCCACTAGCATAGCGCCGACTAAAATGACTGCCATTGCGCCAATAGGTGTTGAAAATAAGGTAATAACCCGCTCATTACGAACAAATAAATTCGGGAGATCAGTGGCAGTATCCTTATCTACAGAAAATAAACGTCCTGGGACATAAATCATTTCCTTTAATTCACCGCTATAAGGCATATGTACACGATGATAATCTTGTGGAGCTAAGTAAAAGGTTGCAAATCGCCCATTTTGAAATTGTGTAGCTAATTGCGCAGAACCACCGAGTAAAGCTTGTAAATTATAATTTATTTTTTTGGCTTGAATCAGCTGATTCTCTTTGATATCACCAATTTGGCTAATAGTACCATCAACGGGTGAAATGATATCCGAAGTATGATTGGAAATTGGACGCTTTTCAGGCTTTAACGATCGTGTGAAAAAATCATTAAAATTAATATAGCGCTCCGGATTTTCTTCCAAAGCCAACGACATATCAACATTATAATGTCGAATAAAGCCGTAGATTAATCGATTTTTAATCCAAGTTTGTTTGCAGTTAGCTACCCATCCAGCAAAGCGGGATAAACTGTGTTGGGGTAATAACGATTGATAACGGGTATGCAATTAATTCTCCTTAAGAGCAAGCAAAATATTGACCATTATAGCGCGGTCATTTTACTTCAGGAAAGACTGAACTATAGTTTTTTTATGGATGCTAGCACTAAGGATACCGAAGTGTTGATTATCGGGGCGGGCCCTACCGGTCTGGTTATGGCTTGTCATTTATTGCGTTATGGCGTTAAATTCAGAATTATTGATAAGCAAAAGGATAGGGTGCATGAATCACGAGCTTTTGCTATTCAAGCTAAATCAATGGAAATATTTCAGAATTTAGGTCTGGCTGGAGAATTGCTTAAATTAGCGCGTTCTAACATGGATTTTGTTTTTTTTATCGATGGAAAGAAGCAAATTGAAATTAAATTTAAACATTTCAACCATCAAGATACTCCTTTCCCATCAGTTTATTTTCTTCCACAAACAGAAACAGAACGTATTCTTAATGATTATTTAGAAAGAAAAGGGGTTTTTGTAGAGCGTCAAAAGGAATTAATACTTTTTACTCAAGATACTCAGGGCGTAAGAGCAAGCATTAAAAATAATATCAAAGGAAATACTGAAGAAGTTGTTTGTGATTATATTGTAGGTTGTGATGGTGCTCACAGTAGTATCCGTTATGTACTTAAACTCTCATTTGAGGGAAATGCATATCCGCAAATTTTTAATTTGGTTGATGCAACTATTAAGTGGTCTTATTCACGGAACAAATTCCTTTTTTTTCTGGGAAAAGAAGGGGTATTTGTACATATTCCTCTCGCCGAGAAATTTAGCCGGGTAATGTTGGCAAAGCGTTCAAAGTACGCAGAAGAAAAGCTGACTGTTCCGCATTTAGCTGAGTTAGAAAGTTTAGCGAGTTTGTTGACCCAAGTACCCATCCAATTTATCAACCCCATTTGGATATCAACTTTCCGGCTACATCATCGAGGTGTAAACCTATATTATCAAAATCGAGCTTTTCTTGCTGGCGATGCAGCTCATATTCATAGTCCTGTAGGCGGCCAAGGTATGAATACCGGTATACAAGATTCTACTAATCTCGCTTGGAAAATAGCGCTTGTTTTAAGAAAAAATACCAATATAGGCTTATTAGATACTTATGAAACAGAACGACATCCCGTTGGAAAAATTTTATTAAAAACCACTGATCGATTTTTTTCCTTACTTACTACATCAGGTTTTTTAATATCTAGACTGCGAAATTTGTTATTACCTTGGCTAATTAAATGCCTATTTTCAAAAAAAAATCTAGAAAAACGATTATTTTGGTTTATTTCTCAACTAAATATTCACTACGGTAAAAATCAATTTAATTATGAGATTATTGATAAATCTTATACCAATTTTAAAAGGGGAGTATGCCCAGGATACCGTGCGCCTAACGCTCCAGCTAACACCTCGGATCTTTTTACATTGTTAGCCGAAAAACCATTTAATATCCTTTGTTTTAAGATTCACGATGAACCAGCAAGTTTCGCAGAAAAAATAAACTCGCTAATAAAAAATTATAAAGAATGGCTAGGAGTTCATGTTTTTGTTTTTTCTTCAGCGAATAAATTACTTTTTGAACGCTATGGCGTAATTTCTTCTGCAATCTATGTTATCCGACCGGATGGTTATGTAGGATTTAGAATTAATTCAGATAATTATGCATTATTAGCTGATTATTTAAAAAATTTTTTTAAATAAAAATCAAATATATAACCTCTTTTTTTATAGAAAACTCGACAGAACTGTAAATATTTTGACCGAATAATTGCTTCAGGATATAATTAGCGCAGTTAAATTTCTCTATATTGGAATTTTAAACGATGTTTAAGAAATTATGGCCTATTTTTTTAAGTATATTGTTGACGCCCGGATTAGCCGTCGCCAAAGAAAGCTTTACTTTAAAGGCTAAAACAGGCGGATTTACTATTGATCCCTCCACTTTGGCAATTTTGTTTGCCCCGAGTGAGGATTTAGCCTCCGTAAGCTTAACTCAAAAAAATACTTCATATGATGAAGTCAAAGATTTGCAGGTTAATAATAAAATGGCACAATGGACCTATCCTCATCTTAAAATGCAAGTTAAAGTTACAACGGATGAACAAGGTCTAAAATTTTCTTTTCATACCAGTAAGGAGCAAATTTTTCAATGGCCTGTCTCAGGTTTGACGCCACAAGCTAAAGCATTAATTATTCCAGATGGAGAGGGTTTATACATTCCAAACCATGATCCTTTTTGGCGTAAAGAATTTAAAAAATATCCCAAATATTCTAATTTATCTTTAAGTATTCCCTTCTGGGCAATAGAATATTCTGATGAAAATTATATGAGTTATATTTGGAGTGATCAGGATGTGGATACTAAAGCTCAAGTTCTTGAAAAGCAAGGTCAACTTTATTTAGCGAATGAACATCAGTTTTTAAAACGATCGGGATTTCCAGAATATAGCTTATTAGTTCACTTGACAGGGGATAGTGTCATTAGTCCCGCAATTGATTATCGTAATTTACTCATTAATGAAAATCAATTTGTTTCTCTCAAACAAAAGATCTTACAAAATGCCAATGTAAACAAATTATTAGGTGCTTTTCACATCTGGGTGTGGGGTAATGGTAAAAGTTTAGCAATGTTAGATGAGTTGGAAAAATTAAATATTAAACACGCGTTAATAAATTACGATACGACTCCAATTCAAAATGGAGCTAATATCGAAAAGGAGTATATTTACAAAGCAGAAAATATGGGATATTTAATAGGACCTTATGACAGCTTTGATAATGCACAAAATCCAAAAATCTCAGATAGTCTAACCTCAACCTGGCCAAATCATCTCTGGCCTGAAGCGTGTATTCGCAACCTTAATGGCTCGTTATTAACTGGCTTTGCAAATCGTGGTTGTTATTTAAGTTCAGAAGCACTACGTCTAAGAGAATCTAAAGAAAAAAATATCGCCAATCAAATTGGAAGGATGTTAAATAAAGGTGATAATACACTTTTTTTAGATTGTGATGCGGCTTATCCCCTGTATGATGATTATTCCAAGCATCATCCTATGACACGAGAGCAGGATTTAAATAATCGTTTAGAACGAATGCGCTTTATTTGTAGCGCCCAGAAGATAGTGTTAGGGTCTGAAACTGGATTGTCTTGGGCTAATTCGACCATTGCCTATAATAATGGTGCTTTTCTCGCATTTTCAAATGCTTTTTGGCCGGCATTACAAGACAAAAAACATTTTGGCGTTTGGTGGCCCGAGGCAGCGCCAAAAGTATTGTTTCAAGCCTATAATCCCTCGGAAGAATTTATTCATGCTTCCTATGATCCACGTTATCGTTTACCACTTTATGAAGCTGTATTTCATGACTCAGTGATTAGTACTGATCGCTGGGAATTGAATGAATTAAAGATTCCTCAGATTAGAAAAACCAAAGCATTATTACAAAATCTTTATAATGTTCCTCCGATTTGGGTGCTTGATCTAAAAACATTAAAAAAAAATAAAAAATATTTTGTAGATTACTATAATTTTTTCTCGCCTTTACATCAAATGACAGGCGTAGAAGCATTAACAGCATTTGATTGGTTAACGGACGATCGTTTAGTGCAACAAACTCAGTTTGGAAATCGACTTATTTTGACTGCCAATTTTTCTAATAGACCGTATGAAGATATAGGGCCACATTGCATTCAGGCGAAATGGAAAGAGGATGATAGTACGTCAATTTTTTGTCCAAAAAATTAATATTTTTTTTCACTAGATCTTTTTAAATATCTGATTT
>JBDLTN010000128.1:0-4393 GCA_039805785.1 Pseudomonadota bacterium
AAGAAATATAGTGATTATTTAAAGAATTTTTATGAGCGAATTAGGGCTAAACGCGGTGGGCAAAAAGCCATTATTGCTACCGCTAAGAAATTATTAAGTGTTATTTACCATACGCTAAAAAATAAATGGATATTTGAAGATTTCCCTAACTTTGTGACTAAACCCACCTAAGTTGATGGAAAGAGTAGATTTTCATCATAGGAGAATACATAGATTAAATGTATTGCTTTTATTTCCAAAATAATAAGATTATATACTTAATCTATTCAAAATAATAATTGAGATTTTGTTTTGTGTCGAAATGAGTCCGAATCTCTCCGGGCGCGCCAGAAAATATTATCTGCACAAAAAATTATCAAATTATCCAATAAAGTTAAGAATTCATAGTACGTCTATAATAAAGGAACTTAAGCCACGAAAGGAAAGTTTAATGGCGAGACCTATTTGGAAAGGATACATTACGTTTGGATTGGTTAACATACCGGTTATTTTATATCCAGCTGAAAAAAAATTTGATATACAGTTTAAACTAATCGATTCGCGCGATAAAGCACGCATTCGTTATATGCGGATCAATGAGCATACCGGCGAAGAAGTACCTTGGGCGGATATCGCTAAGGGCTATGAATACGATGATAATAATTATTTGGTATTAAAAAAATCCGATATTAATGCTATTTCTGGCGAACATTCTAAAACTATTGATATTGTTACCTTTGTTAACAAAAACAGTATTAATAGCATGGATTTTGAAAAACCTTATTATTTAGTTCCAGATAAAAAGGGTGAAAAAGCTTATGTTTTATTGCGGGAAATCTTAAAAAATACTAAGAAAGTTGGGATTTCCAAGGTAATTATTCATACCCGCGAATATTTGGCAGCACTTATGCCTTATGAAAATGCATTGGTGCTTAATCTATTAAGATATCATCAGGAGCTTAAAAAAGTCTCAGATTACGAATTTCCTTCGACCAATATAAAGACCTACAAAATTTCTGCAAAAGAAATAGAGATGGCTAAACAACTTGTTAATGGTATGACGACTAAGTGGGATCCTAAAGATTATCATGATGTATTTAGAGAAACGTTGGCTAAATGGGTAGAAGCTAAACTTCAACATAAAAGAGTATCCACGAAAAAAACTAAGACCAATTTTAAGAAAGGCAATGTTATTGATTTTGTGGATTTATTGAAAAAAAGTTTAGAAAAGAATAAACAAAAGGCTGTAAAAAAACATCGATAAAATGGAATATTATGTCATTGCAAAAATACCGTAAAAAAAGGAATTTTCAACATAGTACTGAACCCTATGGCAGTATTAAAAAAAATAATCAATTAATTTACGTTATCCAAAAACATGCTGCTAGTCATTTGCATTATGATCTACGTTTGGAATTGAAGGGTGTTTTAAAAAGTTGGGCAATACCTAAAGGACCTAGTTTAGATAGCTCAATTAAGCGTTTAGCGGTACATGTAGAAGATCATCCCATTGAGTATGCTCAATTTGAAGGGATTATTCCTAAAGGCGAATATGGTGGCGGTACGGTGATGCTTTGGGATAGAGGTACTTGGATAAGCGAAGATACAGATGTAAATTTTGCTTATAAAAAAGGTCATTTACGTTTTCTATTAAAGGGTAAAAAATTGAAGGGGGCTTGGAATTTAGTTCAAATAAAGAATAATCCAAAAAATTGGTTATTAATCAAAGTGAAAGACAAATATGCTCGGTCTGAAAAAAAATATGATATTACCAAAGCTAAACCAAATAGTGTCGTTAGTCGACGATCCTTGCAAGGAATCGCAAAAAAACTTCAAATAGATACTCCTAAAGAAACTAAAGTCTTTAAAAATCCAAAAAAGGGTGAATTAAGTAAAGCCAAGAAAAAAACTATGCCTCGATCATTCTATCCCGAGTTAGCGACGTTGGTTGAAAAGCCACCTTCCGGAAATGAATGGTTACATGAAGTCAAATTTGATGGGTATCGTTTGCTTAGTTTTATTAAAGATAAAAAAATAAAATTTTGGACTCGAAATCAAAAAGATTGGACAGAAAAATTTAAGGACTTACAACTCGAAATTAACAAGCTAAAGCTGAAATCCGCTATTCTTGATGGAGAAGTTATTGCAATCAATAGAAAGAAGCAATCTGATTTTCAATTGCTATCTAATTCAATTAGTAAAAAAGGAAAATCTGCTTTAACTTATGTGATATTTGATTTAATTTATTATCAAGGTAAGGATTTAACTCATTGTGCTTTGGAGGATCGGAAAAAATTATTACGAAAATTAATCCCATTAAATAACAATAAGCTTATATTTAGCAGTCATATCGATGGAAATGATGGGGATATTTTTTTTAAAAAAGCTTGTAAAAAAGGCTTGGAAGGCATCATATCTAAAAAAAAGCAGAGTCCTTATATATCAGGAAGAAATCGAAATTGGCTGAAGATAAAGTGCAGTAAGCGGCAAGAGTTTTTAGTTATCGGATTTACTCCAGGTAATGGAAGTCGACAGCATTTCGCTTCATTGGTATTAGCGGTGTACGGAAACAAAAACACTTTACTTTATTGTGGAAAAGTTGGCACTGGATTTAACGAAAATTCTTTAAAAAATATTAGAAAATTGTTAGATAAATATAAAACAAATAAAGTTCCTTTTAAGGTATTACCACCCGCATTAGGTCCAGTCACTTGGGTGCTTCCCAGAATAATCGTTGAAGTTGAATTTACAGAATGGACACGTGCAGGTGTATTACGTCATCCTAGTTTTAAAGGGCTACGCAAGGATAAGAGACCCAACGAAATTATCAAGGAGTAGTCTAGAAAATGCGTAAAATAGATATGAATAAATTATCTTCAAAGAATAATAAGTTCTCATCATGCAACGTTAACCTGTCTCACCCTGATAAATTATTATATCCTGATGTAAATATAACGAAATTAGATTTAGCAAATTACTATAATAAAATATCAGAGTGGATATTACCTTATATTACTAATCGACCCTTAACGTTGTTGCGTTGTCCAAATGGCCAAAAGAAAAAGTGTTTTTATCAAAGACATTTAATGGTCAAAACAGAAAATTTGCATGCAATTACTTTGACAGATAAAACCCATAAGCGTGAGCCCTATCTGTATGTTAAAAATAAACTTGGCTTAATGGCATTGATACAATTAGGTGTTTTAGAAATTCATCCTTGGGCAAGTCAAATTGATAAGCTAGAAAAGCCTGATTATATTACTTTTGACCTTGATCCAGGATCGGATACCGAATGGAAAAAGCTTATTGAAACCGCTTTTCTTATCAAAGAACATTTACAAAAGATTAATTTGCAGAGTTTTGTTAAAACGACTGGTAGTAAAGGTCTGCATGTCGTAGTACCCATTAAGCGGCTTTATAGTTGGGAAAAAATAAAGGTATTTGCGCACACGTTTGCGCAATATTTGGCATTGCAGAATCCTCAGCTCATTGTTGCGAATATGAGTAAAATGAAGCGTAAAGGGAAAATTTTTGTCGATTATTTACGAAATCAACGCGGAGCCAGCAGTATTGCCCCCTATTCAACCCGTATTAGGGCAAATGCAGCTGTCGCTACCCCCTTAAATTGGGATGAATTAACTACACGAATTAAATCCGATACCTTTACGGTGAAAAATTTGCCGCAACGATTAGCCAAGCTTAAACGAGATCCATGGTCGGACTTTTTTATATTAAAGCAAAAGTTAAGTTTACCCATGGTATAATTTCGCAAAAAAAACCATAGTGAGGCTTCTAATGGCCGATAAATTTATTGAACCTTTTACTAAGACAGTACAACATTATCTTAAATATCGCCCCTCCTATCCATTAGAAATATTAGATTTGCTGGTTAAGGAATGCGGATTAAGTAAAAAAAGCATTATTGCAGATATAGGCTCAGGCACGGGATTTCTTACTAAATTATTTCTGGATTATGGTAATACCGTCTATGGTATTGAACCAAACCAAGCAATGAGAGAAGCGGGTGAAGCTTATTTAGCGCAATATTCCGATTTTCATTCAATTTCCGGAACAGCAGAAGCGACTCATCTAGATGCGGCAAGCATTGATTTTATTACGGTAGGCACTGCGTTTCATTGGTTTGATTTGGAAAAAACCAAATCAGAATTTAAACGAATTGCCACAGATCATGCTTGGATTGTTCTAGTATGGAATGTTCGAGATGTTGAATCTCCTCTCATCCATGATTATGAAAACTTATTGCTAGAATATGGCAATGATTATGCTAATTCGAAAGCTAAAAAATTAGATAAAGTGGCAATGGATAGCTTTTTTAAGGGACATTCCATTAAAAAAGCTGCTTTTAAAAATATTCAGTACTTTAACTGGGAAGGCTTTAAGGGTAGATTACTAT
>JBDLTN010000129.1:0-4345 GCA_039805785.1 Pseudomonadota bacterium
GATTGCTTTTCAAATTTCGCTCAAAACAAGAATATTTATACAAAAAGTTATAATCTATCTTGATGCTCCCCTTTCATCCTTTTTTACTTCTTAATAGATTATAAAGGAATTATCCGTAAAAAAATCCGTACAAATGTACGTGAAAAATGATAAATTTAATGGAATTTAGCTCTATTTATGCTAAAAGTAATATTATTATTTACTTCCCTACTCTTGCTTCTCATAAAATCTCAGCCATACATGGTATTCTTCAATTATTTTTAACGCTTCACGAAAAAAAGTCATAAGTTTTTCAACATAATCAATGGCAGCTAATTCACATTTTTTCCCATCTAAATCACGCCATCTTTCTCCCAACGCAATTAATTGAAAATTAAATCTCCTTTCATACGTTGAAATTAAACAGCAATCCTCAATTGCGTTTTCTAAATCCTCAGCCGTACAAGCTTTTTCTAAAACGCCATCTGCGCCAAGATTGCGATATTTTTCGCCATCATTACTTATATGTGCGCTCCATACTAATAAAGGAGTTGCTAAATTAAACTGATATTGACGAGCAGCTTCAATGACGTCTGTACCAGGCCTATCCGGTAAACCAATATCAACTATAATCAAGTCATAGGTTTTACTCTGAATTTTTTCTATCGCTGAATTTGCATTGGTAACAATATCAACCCGATATCCTAAATCTGATAAAAAAAAATTCATAATTTTTTGATTAATAGCATCGTCCTCTACGAGCAAAGCCAATTTAATCACGCTAATATCTTCTTTTTTTCTCGCCCAAATTTTTATTCCCATAAAAATTCCTTTCTAATTATTAAAAAAAAGGATTATGGATAATTAATTTCTAAAAATATTTACCCCTTAAGGTAGCTTTTTTTTAAAAAAAAAATTTTACTTTATAAATATTTAACATATATGTAATGAATTTTATTTTTAAAATAATCTTAAAAACATCACTCTAAAGGGGTAGAGCATTCAACAATTTTTTTATGGAAAATGAGCATAATATTTTTAATATGTTCATTAAAATGTATAAATTAGATGATGTAGATCAATATGTAGGTTATCTACTTAAGCCGAAAAAGAAGTGCTATCAAGAACTAGCCAAAGATTATTTAGCCTATTTTGGAAATCACAAACCTACTAATAATCAAATGATTGTTGCTAAAAACTTGGTCATCGATTTATTAACTCGCCAAACCTTAACCTTTGATGAAAAATTATCCACACAAGAAATGAAATGCCTTTATCTTGCCTTTAAGGGTAAAACCGTGGCCCATACGTCACAAATATTTTCACTAAACCCAGATACGGTGAAATACTATAGAAGGCAGGGGATAAAAAAGCTTAATTGCCGTAATATGATCCAGGCTGCCTTCATCTGTGGGTCAGGAAACTTTCATGCTCATTTGTATGAAAATTTAATTGATATACATATCAATCTATACCATAAAAAAGATCACTCGAAATAATATCGCTTTTTTATTAATTCATACCTTAAAGCTTTTGCAATCGCCTCCTTAGTATTTTTACAAGCCATTTTTTTTAAAATATGACGTATATGGATCTTGATGGTTTGTGCTGAAATATCCATTAATAAAGAGATTTCATTGGTATTTTTTCCATGTATAAGATGTAATAAACATTCCTTTTCACGATCCGTCAATTTGTTATTAAATTTAACCGTGCGCTTTAGCCAATGAGAGTCGATTAAGGACTGCATCATAGTAAGCTGCTCGATGCTGGGTCGCCTATTACCAAAATAATTTAAGTAATTTTTAGCGGCTGCCCTTTGATAATTGCTTTCGTCTTCATTTAATTTGCTCTCAAATAAAAAACTCTTTAAGCTTTGTTTAACCATTGTCGGCTTTCTCCGATGATGTGCCAGACAGCGATGAAGTGTTTCAGCACTTTTATCGCTGTCCCCTTAACAGGGTCTGGCGGGTTTAATGTAATAATTTATAAAAAACTGCTCCTAATCCTGTAAAAATTAAAGCTAAACAAATCCCGCCTAGAATCAATGAATTTTTCACTTTATAGAGTCCTATTTCTATTTCATGTAATTTCTTGGTCAGCCAAATTTCACTGTCTCGGTTTGATGGAGTTAAATTCATACTTTTATTCCTCAGATTAACTGGTTAAATAGAGATTACGTCTTGCAATTGTTTAGCAATGAACTCTCCTCCCTACTAAGAAAATTAATCGTACTATGGTAGTTTTTAACAACATCCTCAAATAGACGAGTTTCTAAATAAACTCTCGATAAGGTTAAATTGAATTCATCTAGATTGTTTTGAATAAACTGAAGAAACTTATCCTGATCAAAGATCGGTAGAAACTTTCTAGGTTGCCTTCTCTCTTTTTCAAGTTCATCGATGATTTTATCAATTTTAATTTCTAAATGTGTTTTTAAGATATCAACCTGAATATTAAGTTGGTTAGCTCTATGAGTGAGCTCAACTAAAGATTGCTGAACAGGTGTAGGATGATTTAAGCTAATAGGTGCGGTCATAATCAACTCCCTCCGGGTTGGTTGTGTTAAATGTCCTCAAGGTCTAGACACCTTGGGGAACGCTTTTTTAATTTAGATTATAGAATATAATATTGACGTCTTGACGTCAATATATTTTATTTCAGAGGTAATTTTTCTATTTGCTCAATGACTATTTCAACCATTGTTTTATCTTGTTTAGCAGCATAAATTTTTAGTTTTTTATGTAATTCAATTGGTAGCCGAATAGGTAGATTCTTTTTTATTCCCTTGTTTGCTATGTATTCTGGACTTTTCTTAGCTCCTGTTTCTTTGTTCATAGTCGATAGTCACTCACTGCTGTTGATATGTATAAATAGGCTGCTCAGTCAGTATATAGCTCTTATGAAACGATACAAATAGGAATACCTTTAAAATTTGACATATAATTTCGATAAGTGCTAATGTGTACATATGAGTACACATTTTAAGGGTAAATCTATGAAAGCTACCAACGTGGTCAAAGTAGGGATGAGGGAGTTTCGCTCTCATCTTAATCAATATCTTTTAACCTCTAGACCTGTTGCAATCACTCGCCACGGTGAAACTGTGGGTTATTACATTCCAACACGGCATCATACAGAAAAATCTGAGTTAAATGAGTTAAAAGATGCTGCTCATCAACTTGAAAAATTACTTAAATCTCATGGAATAACAGAGAACGAGCTACTGACTGAATTTAGAACACTGAGAAAAAAACAAGGAAAATAATGTCAAGTATTCTGGTATTAGATGCAAATATTCTTATTCGTGCAGTTTTAGGGAGCAAAGTTAGAGACTTACTTATAACTAATAGAGAGACTATCGATTTCTTTACACCCGATGTTTGCTGGGTTGATGCAGAGAAGTATTTACCTCTATTATTTGAAAAAAGAAAACTTCCTTCGACTCCAGCACTAACTTTACTTTCTAATCTTAAAAATATAATTCAAATCGCAGATGAAGAAATTTACAGAGAATATACTAAAGAGGCTCAAAACAGAATGAAAGATCGTGATATCGAAGACTGGCCTATTGCTGCAACAGCATTGGCATTAGATTGTCCAATTTGGACTGAAGATAAAGACTTTTTTGGCTCTGGATTTTCGACATGGACAACAGATAAAATTCATATTTTTTTTGAAATGGCATGATCATAACGTAAGAGAATTAATCGTATAATGGTAGTTTTCAACAACACGTTCAAGTTGCCGAGTTTCTAAAAAATTCCCGAGCATGCTATAAAATCTGGAAAGCTTATTAAGGTTTTATTATGAAAAAATCTATATTAAAAGTAGTTCATAAATCAGCAAAAGGCTTTATGAAGCAGGTTTATTAAATTTACAGACTATGCGAACATTTGACGGCATGTGTCTAGAACCAGTATACAAACTAAGCCCTAGACAAATAAAGCTTTTAAGATTGCGTGAAAAAGTTAGCCGGCCTGCTCTGCTTTTTAAAAATTACACCATCTACAATAAAAAAGTGGGAAACTGGAGAAAAGCACGCTAGGGAACTTCTTTAAAATTATTAAATATTGTAGAGAAAAAAGGCTACTCATGAGCGCCATTTTAAAAAATAAAACTGAATCTTCAGATATTGATAAAAATATCTTAGCAATTAATGATTTACAAAAATTTCTGGTTAATTGGGATGAGGATTATCAAAAAAAATATCAAGTATAGATATATTTAATGATTCTTTAACTAAGTATTGGAGCAAAGAGCAATGCCAATTTTTTGTAAAAGTTTTATATCATATACGTGGTCACTTCGATAGTTTCTTATGGTATATGGGAAATTTTGCTCCGGATTATAGAACTAAACAAAT
>JBDLTN010000130.1:0-4303 GCA_039805785.1 Pseudomonadota bacterium
AGCCAGGTTAATACAGTAATCCCTTCCCCGACAGGACCTGTGAATTCAGATATTCCTGTGATAAAACCAAGGAATTCTGACGCTTCAACACCTGCTTCGACCCCATCAATACTTACGATGACGCCATTAGAGATAACATCAGGAAGGAGTGTTTCATTCCCCGCCTTATAGGCTTTTAGCTCATTCATGAAATTATAAGCAAAAAAAACCGATGTTCCTCGAGCAATAAAAGGCGATGTCACTTTCAATGCATTGCCAAAAAAGCGTCTTTTGCTGCTGGATAGCACCTCTTCATTAAACAGAATCTGAAATGCTGCTTTACCTTTTATAGCTAAGTTCTTTTCTACTAAAAGCCCACTGTCCATTGCTAACAGCTCACCCGATTGGCGCAAACTACTTGATATTTCTCCCAAAATTTGACTACTCGTGATTAAGCCTATGTTAACCGCTATAGTATTAAAGTCACCTTGCACTAAAGCTGACAAAGTAGTTTTGGTTAATAGACCTGTATTTAACCACTGGGATATCTGAGCTATTTTCTCTACGTGCGATCTGAAATTTTGAGCAGTTTTTATTTTACCCTTACTTTCTTCTTCCGCTTGGGTTAGTAAACAAGGGTCAATACTTCTTTTTAGTGGGCGTGATTGGCAGTGAAGATAAAGTACAATGCCACCAAATACTTTTTCCCTAAAAAAATAAAGAAGTTTTAATAATTCCTGCTGTCTTGCTCTTTTTTGAGGTATTTTTGATATTCGAAATACTGCTATAGCTGAATTTTTTAAAGCATATACGTATTCTATAATATATTTAACATTTTCCTTAGAAAGATTTCCTTTTTCCCATTTTTTTTCAATATAATTCAACGTTTCGGATGTAAAAAATAATGAATTTTTTTTTAAACAAAAAGCTAACGCATCTCCAAGAAATTCAAGGTACTTTTCTTTCTTAAATTTGATGTGAGCTAAATCCAGAAAATAAAACCAATATTTTATATCTTGGTCAATAAGCTTAGAAAAAAGTATCCTTGATGCTTCGCCAAATAATAAAATATTTTCTAGTCCCTTGTATTCTGACATATAAAGCAAAAAATGTAGGAAATGAAAATTTTCATCATTAGTAAATTTATAATAGACAAATAATTTTTGAATTCTCTCTATCGTTTCTATGAATTTAGTCCGATCGATCTCGAGTTGCATACGTACAACCTGCTGAACTAATCGATGAATCGTATACTTATTGGATAAATTATCTAAGTTAATCATAGAGTAGCTATTCAATAAATTGAGGCCAGCATCGATGTTGTGATCTATTTGAGAATAATGGAGATATCTTAATCGGTAAAAAACAGCTGATGTAATATTATCGGGATCTAGATAAGAGATCATGTTTAAAATTTCTATTGCCTTTTCACCATAAGGTTGGCTTCGAATTTTATCCAGCGTGATTTGCCATGTTGTAAAAACAGTTTTTATATAAGGATCATTAGAATAATTCGAAAAATCAAAGCTTAAGAGTTCTTGAGTTTTTTCTTTGTATAGCGCTATATAGTCATCAATACTAAATTCAGCATACGTATTTTCTCGTAGACTAATATAAGCTAACGCTTGTTGGAGTGCGAGAGGCAATCCTTGCAATAACATATTTAATTCATTTATTTTTTCAATGTTGATAGTTTGTGATTTTAATATCTTATTCGCTAACTCTTTCGCTTCTTCATGAGTAAAAACATCAAGCAATAACGTGGAAGCGATGTTTTTCCAGTTACTGTAACGAGAAGTGATTAATAGCGTGGGTTTATTACCTAGCATGGATTTTGGAAGGCAGGGCTCTATTGTTCTATGATTTTCAACATTATCCAAGATAAATAAGCTCTTTCTATCTGAGAAATAATCATAGACTTCCTCAACTATTTCCTCGGTTGTTTTTTCCTGATCATAATGATTTTTAATGTCAAGTTTAAGTTTATTAGCTAATCGAAGAAACGAATAAGCAATATTTTCTTTGGTTTCTGCGTCAATCCACAAAACATTATAGTCATATTCGGCGGCATAGAGTTCAGCATAGCGTAACACGAGTTGTGTCTTACCGATTCCACCTAAACCACTGATAGAGATTTGTGAACCACTTTTTGGTAGATTTGAATCAGCCTGAGAAATTAATAAAGAGGATAAGGAAGGTATAACAGCAATCGTTCTATCTCTAATTAGCAAATGATGTAATTGACTTAAAATGTTGGATCTTCCGGTAAAGCTTTGTATGGGCTTTCGTAAATTAAATAAGATAGGTGTCTTTGTGACCGCTTTCTGTGTGTTAGCAACTGGCTGCTGCGAATATCTGTTTTCAAACTTAGTTAGAATAGCTTGGGCTTTGGTTAATAAAACCTCTTTTTCCAAAATGTAGTC
The DNA here is from genome assembly GCA_039805785.1 of Pseudomonadota bacterium. Lineage (GTDB taxonomy): Bacteria > Pseudomonadota > Gammaproteobacteria > Diplorickettsiales > Diplorickettsiaceae > Aquirickettsiella. The sequence continues at coordinate 2,403 of JBDLTN010000130.1, forward strand.
ATATCTCCTTGATCTGAATTGAAAAGGATTTTCTTTCTGGGGGAAAAATTCCTCTTCATACTGTTCTTTATAAACCTCTTTTAATTCACCATTGTCTTCTCTCTCCCATTCCAAAAGTCGTCTATAACCGTAGTGATTACTATCGGTGCGCTGTTTATTCTTATAAAATTTAATTGGCTGTGATTGAGCGCTTCTGACAATAAGACCTACTTTTTCATATAAATTGGCTGTGTTAACCTCATTCCCCGCCTCATCTAGAATAGTATTCCCTGAAATTCGTAGTCGCGCGGGTTTAATATTAGGATCAAAGAATTTTTCTGATTGGCCTAAAAGCACACTTTTTTCAATCAATTGTTTAGAAATGAGCGTTTGCTGACGATCATGTTTAGCGATATAATTCAGTGCTCGCTCTGCCGCATCTTCGGCGAGCTTTTCCATCGCTATTTTCTTTCCAGCTTTATCAGTAACTCGCATAAATTGACTTTCAAAACTGTAAAAAACATTAATGGCTGCTTCCGATAACATGGGGCATAAATTAGACCCTGTTTCAGAAAAAGCTTTAGTAATCTTTTGTGCTTTAGCTTTAGAAAGATAATATTTGCTGCTGAGTAACCTAAGCGAAGCAACCAGTGAGGGAATTGCTCCTACGATACTTTGAGAAAGCGCTATACCTAATAAACCTCCGGTTAAACCTGTTTTTAATTCGTTTTTTAAGGCTTCCTCGGTCAATCTCTCCCCCTTGGCCGTGATATGATAAGCCCCAATTTTCTTTATAATTGATGTTATGAACGTTTCTACAAAAGTTTCTAACAGCTCGTTTAATTTTACTTTCTCTTCTGGTTGAGAAGAAAATTTATCGTGTTTTGCGTCAGAAATATCGGTCTCAGACGACAGATATCTTGCATGGCGTTCGGGGTCAGCACGGAGTTTTTCAGAAAGAAAACGTCGCCTGCCTTCAAAATATTTTTCATCACGTGGTTTCCTTAATTTAGTAATTGCCAAATACAATGATCGGGCATCATCTTCTAACATCCAACATATATCCTGTGCATTTTCTAAAGCCCACAAGCCACAATTATGTTCGTCCATTTGTTGCGCAAATCCAGGACTTAAACTGAGAGGCTGTATCTTAAATCGCTCTATCAGTAATTGATAATAGTCATAAGGAAGAGGGTTATTTTTTGAATCCGTATAATAACCGATATAACTACTATCCTTAAAAACAACGACGAGAGTAACCCAATGAAAGTTAGCCAAGTTTATAATCATAGTAAGTCGATTCGTTGTTTTTTTCGATACTGCCAATTGAAAGGCTTCTAGGCGAGCCGTTAATTGTGAGATAGATCCTAAAACTTCAAATTCAGCGCTACTACTTTCACCTGCTTTTCTGTAATTTCCATATTCTACACGCGCTATATCTGCAATATCCTCTTGGCTCAACCAATACTTGTAGTAGCTTCTGGCTGTGGCTGTTTCTAATGTTTCACCATCGCCGGCTCGCTTGGTTCGCCGCTTAAGAAGTAATGTATTTTTTTGGAGAGGTAGTTTATTCTCGTTAGGGATTACTTTTTTATCTAAATATCTTATTTTCATAAACTTCCTTGTTGATGTTCACTGTATTTTCTGAATAATCTTATGCGACTTAATCATGGACAATTTTTATTGATTTTTTTGCTGAAATTGATGGTCTTTACTTGGGCTAATTCCAATAATGTCTAGTGGTATTCTGATCCAATTTGACATACTAGACTACATCAAAAAAATTAAAAACTAATAGTAATTCCTCCAATTAAATAGTGTAGTGGTTCAAACTTAATGTGACAGTTACCCGTTTTTTCAGTCGTGCTTACTGTCAGTTGAAGTTAAGACTGTCAACTTTTTCCTGCCAGATTTTTTTACCC
>JBDLTN010000131.1:0-4128 GCA_039805785.1 Pseudomonadota bacterium
ATCTTTGCTTAGATTGTTTGCTGACTCACACAATTTATCTCAATTGCATAGTCGAATGCACCGCTTAATAAATTTCTACTCTCGGCTCATTCAACCGAGGTCATACACAAAATTCGAGCATATCTCTCGTTCAACATGTCAGCTGCTGTAATCGGCGTTTTCGTCGTATACAGCTTAGCAAAGGCTACTTTGCTGTAGGTATCTACAAAGGTTTGTTGATACACACGACCAACGCCTTTTAGTGTGCCTACATAAAAAGTATCCTGCGATCCGAGATAGCCTGGGTGCGCTGTCTCAATTTCACCGCAGACCTCATCATCCTGTTTTTTCCTTTCCAACGCGGCAATTTGTGATTCTGTTAAAATAATACGCTCGTTGGCTACCTTGTTTTCAAGTGCCTTCAGGCGCTGCTTGAAATTCTCCAACTGATGGCGAACCCAGATACTTCGTACGCCGCTGCCTGACACAAAAATCCCTTCCTGCCTCAATTCATTGCTGGCTCTATGTTGTCCATGCGCTGGAAAAGCTACGGCGTGGTTAACAACAGCTAGTTCCGTCTTCTCATCCACCCGATTTTTTAAATTAGGTTTCCTACGGCTTTGTTCAAATAAGCCTTCTATCCCACCTTCTTCCACCGCTGATTTATAACGGTAAAAGGTATCTCGCGATAAACCCATTACTTGACAGGCCCTGGATACGTTACCCAGCTCTTCGGCTAAATTAAGCAATCCGACTTTATGTTTAATAATTTTATCAGTAGTATGTAACATGAGAGTTTCCCCTTTTTTTATGTTTTGATTTAAAAGTTTTTCACCCCTATCAAAACCGGGAACTCTCGCTTTTTCAAGCTATATGTCAGATTAGGTCGGAACTAGTACAAATTTAAGCAATCGTTACAGCCGGGAGAAGCGTTTTACATCAGTAAGGTAGGCAAATTTTTCTATGATAAAGTAAAAGTGATTTATTTAAACTAAATTTAAACATGTTAATTACAAATATTGTTTAACAAATTTATTAGGGGTAATGATTTGGATCCCCGCATATCCCGTTACAGTGAGCAAATCGTTATCTCCACTAACAATTAAATTACATTTGGCGGCGATTGCGGTAGCAATAAATTTGTCATCATCGGGATCACGAGAAACAGATTCTTTTAACTTAGGGGATGAAAATAGCTCGCTTTCTCTCATCATTAAATTAATGAATAAGCTTATATCTCGGCTAGGGTGTTTTTTTGATAAAATAGCAATGACTCTCTTATATTCATCTAAAATTTCTAGAGAGAAAATAACTTTTACTCTCTTTTTATGCCATGCATCTATAATTTTAGCAGGAGCACCCGTCCAAAATATTCCAGAAACTAAAACATTGGTGTCTAAAACAAGTTTTATCATTTTTTACGTGCTTTTTTTATCGCCGCAGTAACCTCTGCTTTTGTTAAGCCAGTCTTTTTGGCAGCATTACGAGCTTTTTTTAACAAATAGTGATATTCATTATCAGACCTTGAAATAGTTTTTAAAACAACCACATCATCTTCAGCTAGAACAAGAAATTTATCGCCTGTTTGAAGATGCATTTGTTGCCTAATTTCTTCAGGAATGACTATTTGCCCCTTAGAGGAGAGTCGAGTCGTTGCTAATCGGTTCATGGTAGTTTCCTTTTATAATCCTACTGGTAAGATTTTAATCTGTAATTAATAAATTTTCCACTTATTTTTTAGTAGACTTGGTTTTTTTACCATAAACCGTATGCACCCGCTTTACTTTGAATATCGCCATTACAAATCTCCAACGAGTCGTTGGAGAAATTGACTAAGAGAAAATATTCTCTAATTATATGTAAAGTTAAAAATGGCTCAGTTTAAATATTTTTATTGGTATGAGTTTGATTAAAACTCCATTCTCTAGCTGCTTTTTTGCATAAAATAAGTTAAAATAAAAGCATAATAATTCTGTTTTATTAGAATAAAAATATGCAATGTGGAAGCGCTAAAAAAATATTTCAACTCACCGAATTCATCGTTCTTTTTTTTATATTTTCTCCGTTGTGCTGGGCGAGTGGTGGAGATACTCCGGTTAATCAAGGTCTTCATTATTTCATCGATGCCATGTTGGGCGCAACGGGTTTATCCATTGCGACACTCGCTGTTATGGGGGTGGGATTATTGTGTGCAGGTCATTATGTGGAATGGAAATATTTTTTTTATACTTTATTAGGTATCTCTATCCTGTTTGGCGCACCTGCTATTGTATTAGCATTACGTAGTCTTTTTTCGTAAATATAAAGGTATTTAATAAAAATAATAAGTTTATAGGGAATTAATATGCAAGATTACCCACTCGAAGTCGATCCGCTCGCATTAGCTTTAACGCGTCCGCCACTATTCATGGGAATTCCCCTACGTTTTTTCTTTGCGAATCTAGGCATCAATATTCTGATTTGTATTGATTTGCATACGTTAATGGGCATCCTTTTATTTGGTGTATTTCATTTAGTTTTATTTCGGCTTGCAACGAAAGATCTGCAATTTTTTCGTTTATGGTTGAAATACTTCACACAAACGCCACCCGTGTTAAATAGTGGTTTTTGGGGTGGAACGAATAGTTATCAGCCAGGTTGAAGTATATGTTTGCTAAAAAGATAAAACAAAAAAATCCTCTACCAAGCCGCTTACTAAGAAATGAAGTCAATGCTTCACGCCATATTAATATTTTAGGGCATTACAATAACGATACCCTGATCGATAAAAGTGGCAAGCTCATTCAAATTATTCAACTGGCTGGGATTAATGGACTCACGCAAAGTGAAGCGGACTTAGACACCTATAAAAATTGTAGAAATAGTTTATTAAAGAGTTTTTCTTCTGAATACGCAGTTTATTTCTGGACCCTGCGTCGCCAAACTACTGAGTATCCAGGCGGTGAATTTAAATCGGCATTTGCTCAGCAGCTGAATGAAAAATATAGAGAGCGAATCAAAAGGAATCCACTATTTCGGAATGTGTTTTATTTAGCCATTGTTACTAAGTCCGCAGCGGGTGTTATCAATCAAGGTTTTAATTGGTTAAACCAATTAAGCCATCAACTCGATAAAGAGGCACAACAACAGCAATTGGCTAAAACCTATCAAGCGCTTGAAGCAACAACACAAAAAGTGTTGCAAGTCTTGTCTGACTATCAACCGCAATTATTAACTGTTTATCAAAAGGATGAGCTTTATTTTTCGCAGCCATTAGCTTTTGTGGATCAGCTAATTAATTACGATCGACAGGCTGTACCGCTAACGACGCAAGATGCGTCGATTTATATAGCAAGGAAACGACTCTTCTTTAATCATCGTTCAGGAACGATTGAATGCCGTGCAGGCGATCACAGCAAACAATTTGCTGCCGCATTGTCTATTAAGGCTTACCCAGCGATGACGTATCAGGGCCTATTAGATAGTTTAAATTCACTACGCGTGGAATATACCATCACCCAATCATTTCGATTTTATGATCGTTATTTGGCTAAAACTCGTTTACGCGATCAACAGCAAGATATGCAGCAAACAAAAGAAGAATCCAATCGTCAGACAGATCAGATCGATGAAGCATTTGAAGAGGCAGCAAGTGGTGATGCCGGTTATGGCCAACATCATTTTAGTTTGATGTGTTATGCCGACAGTCAGGAGCAGTTGAATCAACACGTGGGCGAAATTATTGCTTTATTTTCCGATCGAGATATCGTGTGTATTCGCGAAGATGTCGGCTGCGAATGTGCTTTCTGGGCGCAATTACCGGGTAACTTTGCCTATATTGTTCGAGCAGTAGATATTTCAACCAAAAATATGGCTGCCTTTGCTAGTTTACATAATGACCCAGTAGGCCAAATGCAGGGTAATTTTTGGGGGAATGCCGTAACTGTTTTAGAAACACTTTCTGGCAGCCCTTTTTATTTTAATTTCCATACTAAAGATGTTGGAAATTTTATTATTGTGGGCGCAACCGGCAGTGGTAAAACTGGAGATATGCTCGAATTTTGTGTATGACCTCGGTTGAATGAGCCGAGAGTAGAAATTTATTAAGCGGTGCATTCGACTATGCAATTGAGATAAATTGTGTGAGTCAGCAAACAATCTAAGCAAAGA
>JBDLTN010000132.1:0-4125 GCA_039805785.1 Pseudomonadota bacterium
TCAGTTAATTGCCTATGTCTTAAGACTACCACGTATCGAACAGTGGTTAATCAAAACTGAGTATAACCATCATTATCAATCGACGGGTGAATTTCCCAATGATGTTAATCGTTTAGTGTGGATACTGATAGAAAATTTACCCTTGATGCAAAAGCTATCGGGAAGTTGTTATGAAGATGCGAGTACGCCTTATGTAATACCTTCTTCATCGTTGATCAATTATGTGTTGCGAAGCTTGAATAAACCCGCATTGCGTATGCGCCCGGTTTTAGGAAATTTAGGTTTAAAAACCTTATATCATTGGCACAGGCTAGGTGTGCATCCAGTGTCATTATATGCGCCGCAGATAGTTTCAAATCCTAAGGATGCGGATGATTTTCGCTGTGGTCCATTTCCGATGTGGTTGCATGATATTGGGCATAGTTTTTGGGGTAGTATGTTAACTAAGGTTCAGCGTGACTCTATTTTTGTGACTTATATTCCGGCATTACGCCAATTAAAGGAGATTGCCAAAGCGCATCAAGATGATCGGACGGTTGAATTTCTCAACGAAGCTGAAATAAAGGCCTGCGATTTTGATTTGACCGCTATCACCTCTTACGCGGAACGTGAAACGCGTTTTGATCTTTATTTAGCACATACTATAGGTAAAAATCCAAATTTCGAGATCTGTGTATACAATGGAATATATGAATATGAGGCGATCGGTCGAGCTGAGGGCGATATGTTTTATTTTCTGCTGCATTATGGTTTATGTGCCAGGAAAATGCCTAAGCCTTTTAAAGAAGTTTACCGAACCCTAATTAGTTTAGTCACCACTGGAAGAAATTATAGAGAACAACGGCGCATCAATGCGTTGCAAACGCTAGCTAAACAAGCAGCCATTGATCCCGATGTTTTATTCATGCATGGTCCTCCGCTGGGAAATTGGGATAGTATGACTTGGCAGAGACTGTTGAAGTCGGATCGAAGCAGTGCAGAAGTCTGGTTTAGTTTGACCAGTGATACCGATCTTTCCGAGGAGCTTTTACTAATGGTCGAACAAGGATTGAATTTTTTTCATCCTTATCTACCGATGACCCCAAGCAAACGCTTGGCATTGTTGGATTATTTTGAAAAACAAGCGACTCATTCTGCAAAAAATAGCAAAGATCGATACAATAATGCTAGTATTGTGAGTAAGTTTCAACCACAGTTTTTTAAAGTCCTTGATCATGAAACCGGTGAATTGTCCTGCGTTGCAAGTGATGAGATACAAACGTTAAAATATAATTAAAAAGTGTATGCCACTAAAGTTATTAGCCATTGATACCAGTACCGAAGCTTGTTCCGCGGCCTTGATGCTCCAAGATCAGATGCTCGAACGTTACCAATGTGTGCCTCGTGCGCATACCCAGCTGATTTTACCGATGATGCAAGCATTGTTAGATGAAGCGGGGCTTAAACTTTCGGATCTGGATGCATTGGCTTTTACCTGCGGTCCTGGTAGTTTTACTGGGATTCGGATTGCGGCGAGTATTGTGCAAGCCAGTGCTTTCGCTGCGGATTTACCGGTAATACCCGTATCCAGTTTGCAGTGCTTAGCACAAACTGCTTATCGAGAACTACAAGTGGAACAAGTATTAGCAGCGATCGATGCCCATCTTCAGGAAGTTTTTTCAGCCAGTTATCGTTTGCAGACACAAACCGGACTGATGCAGGCTTGCAGTGTTGAACAATTAGGTTTGCCGCAACAGTGTGTAGCCAGCGGTTTAACCCAGTTTGTGGGTGTTGGCAGTGGTTGGGATCGCTATCATGATCTATTCGAAACGCAATTCAAGAATCAGTTGCAGCAATGGTTTCCACAACGCTATCCTAAGGCTTATGACGCTGCAGTCATTGCAGCAGATGCTTGGCAACGGGGTGCAGTGCTGACTGCGGCACAGGCTTTACCGACTTATTTAAGAGAAACAGTAGCTTTACGACGAGGTAATGATGGATAAATATTTGCTGAGTATTCTAGTCTGCCCATTATGCAAGGCGAGCTTGGTGTATGAAAAATCGGCGCAAGAGCTTATTTGTCGCTTTGATCGTTTGGCATACCCAATTCGCGATGAAATTCCGGTCATGCTAGAGTCGGAAGCCAGAAGAATTACCTTAGAAGAATATGATCGGTTGAGTTAAACGATGGTTTTTTCGAAAATATAAACAACCCTGTATGAATTCTTAAGCTGAGTCAATGCTTTGTCATTGATACTCAAAACGTTGACTATTCAATGCACCGTGTCACTGATAGCATATTGGATCTTGCTGCTCTTAACGTTAGAACGTGTTATAATTTAAAATAGCATTAAGTAAAATAACATAAGGGTTTCAACGATGCCCCATCAATTGTATTATAATAATAAAAAAAGTATTTGGCAATTAAACATCAATCCGTAAATTATGATTCAGCATGGGACTCTTTATTTATGCACTTTGCTCAGAGTGTCGCCACTATAATTAGTGAAAAATATGGTCAAGTCGTTGCTAGGTTATCTACAGGCGGGTTAGATGCGATAAGCTATAGAAGAAATGACGGATATGTTATTTGCATTAGGGGATTATGAAAGTGCGACTTATCATCGATTTTTTGATAGCCAGAAGCTTGAAAATTGGCGTACTTATATTCCTAATAATAGCAAGGACTTTATTTTAGTTTCGCTCTTCCAAGATAAAAAAATCTCATTCCGATACCTTAGCAAGCATTTACCTCGTCTACTTTATACGTTGAGCTCACATACAGTATTCCAAAATATACCTAATATTTCAGTTGAAAAGATTGATAGTTTACCCATACCCAGCCGTATAAAAAATGATCTTAAAGAAAAATCGAATTTGGAGCTGAAGCGATAACACCGCTACGCAGAGCGTAAATAATGCATTGGTTAAACAAGGGTCCATTGCAGCGACTCGCATTACTATGCTACTGAGTCAATTAACTAAAAAAAATGGTCGGTTATTAAGCGCAGGGAATTTTTCCGCTTATATAAAAGGTTTATATGAACTCGGTGTTTTGCTAGAAAATGAGTTTGTTCAAGCAGCTAAGAACGCTATACACTGGAGCTTTCCAGAAGAAAGCAATAAGAAACAACGTTTTTTTCGAACTATTGACTATTATTTCAGAGTTAAATTTTTATGTTTTCCGTCTGAAAAAAGCTTATCGACCCGACTTTGGAATTTAAAGAGCTTTTTAATCGCCTGGGAAGACCCCGAATTACGTCTAGCGCAGGATAAACAACTTCGTCAATCCATTAAGCTGAAAGCTGATATCGATAAACCTTTTCGACAAACTATTCATGCTGCATTAATTGCTGAAGTCATTCGCTTGCAGTTCGAGGTGGGTATTGTTAGTGAAAAAGAGTTCCCTGCCATTAATTTTGCGGCTGAATTAAATTCTGAAAGATTAAATGCACAGCTTATCCAGCGCCTTACGGATTGTATCGGTTTGCTGCAAAGTGAAACTCCTGAGGATATCAGTCAAACCTACGATAAAGCGGCGCAAGCCATTGCTGGGTTTCAACCCACAGCGGATAAATTCTTACACAGGCTAAGTATTATTATTGGCTTGTTGGCCGCATTAGCTTGTGGTTTAGCGACCGGTGGCTTTCTGTTCTTGCTAGTGAGTGGTTTCGCTGCGCCACTCTGGCTGGCTGCACTGTCAGGATTGCTGATGTTTGCAGCCAGCACTTACGCAAACTTTGGACTTTTTTCTAAACATAGCAGTCGATTTTTACGTACGCTGGCTAAAACCGGGAGTATCACTGAATTTATCGACAGCGTCGGTAAGCGTCAACAATTGTCCCTGCAAATAAAATGCTTGCTGGTATTGGGGGCCATTCTTTCAGTAGGTGTGGGTCTCAGCAGTGCTTCTTTAACTATCTTGTTTGGTATGGAGTTAATTGCTACGCTGTTCCCCGCATTGGGGGTAACGTTATCCGGTATTTTAATTAGTGCTTTAGTCATTGGCATGACTATCGGTCTCAGTTTAATTATCTTTAAAGCCTGGGTGGGTAACCCTCCCTTATAATGCCCAGGAAAGAAATAGAGTTTTTTGGTAAATTAAAATCCAGGAGACTTAATAAATGAAGAAGAAAAGGTTTAGTG
>JBDLTN010000133.1:0-4008 GCA_039805785.1 Pseudomonadota bacterium
ATGGACTATGCCTATCCGCTATCCGCGATTGGAAGCCTGCTTTGGCTCGCTTTACTATCGAGTTTGGGGACAGAATTTAAATAGGCTCTATAGCTAATTTACACAAATGTTCTTGCAGACTCCTGGTTGGTCCAGAATGCGGACTGCTAGCGTGATGTGGTCTTGAACTCGGCTGCAGGCAGACCTGTTGCAATTCCATTTCTAGTTCTTGTAACTCTTTAGTATTATTGACCGCTTCTTTTGGTTGAAAACAAGCTGAAAAGATTCCAAAGACGCACTGAAAAACCCCTATTAGTGATTTTATAATCCCATAGGCTGCAACGGCAACAATTGGAATAATTAGTAATGATACCCAAGCACCATAAGCAGGAACTAAGCCCATTAATATGGTCATGAGCAAAAATCCACCCATCGCACTGGTTACATACAATAAACCGAGAAAAAATTTTTCTATCCCTTTCACAAAATCAGACTTTCCTTCTTTATCCTTTTTTTCAGCGTATTGCAAATAGCTTTTCAAGTTTTGTATCGTTGCAAAACTTGCTTGGCCGCGTTGCATTTGTTTTAAAACGCTACGAACTAACTGAGAATCACAATTTTTAGATAAACTACTCCACTCTTTAGGTAAATTGTCAAGGTTGTAAAAATCTTTCACATAGAATGGTGTATAATTATCAATATCTGGCTCCCAATGCAAACCATTTAAACCCTTTAAAAGTGCTGCATCGCTATTTTTTATGAAATATAGTTTCATGTTTTCCTCCCTGAGCAAATGAGTTGGGCATTACGCGTTCGCAAATACAAAATTATTTTTGCGATGGCAATGCTAAGTTTATTTTCATACTTGCAAAGCAGATTATGCGCGCTTACAAACCCCTTTACAAAATTCCTGCTAAATAGAATAACATCTTTCTGTTCTTGGATCTGCTGCATTCTCATCATTATCTTCACTTTCATTATTAAATCGAGCAGGACAAAAAAAATAAGAAGTATTATTTCTGGGTGTTCTAGCCGCATCTTCCAATAAAACATCTTGATAGGAAGGAGGCTGAGTAAGTGAGAATGATAAAGAAGACGCTAGATAAAGTTCGTCAGCTTGCGGTAAAGGAGCAAGTAATCTAAGAAAATTTATTTTATTTATCAATTTATCTTCTAACTCATGTAATGCTCGTTCATTTTTACTAAATGACCAGATTGAAAATATCCAAAAGCCTAAACCATAAAAATCAGCGATTAAACTACTATATACTAAACCTTTGCTAGCTGGGAAAACTAATAAACCGGTATGTAAGAGGATAAAAAGCCCCGCCATCATCCCAGGCGTTAGCGAATAATAGGTTCGATCAATGCCTATTTGTTTCAGAAGTAGCCAATAATTTTTAAATAGCCTGCCTAAATCCAACAAATCAGGGCCGTCGATGTAATCTTTTTCTAATTCTTGAAATACTTGCTCAATAAGATATTGAGGCCTGTGACGCAATGCGAGCAAATTTATTCGAGAAAAATTAGCTGGTTGGATCGTCACATTAATATAATCTGTTGTTCAGTGTGAACAATGATAAATTCTGATAAGCCTCTTAAAAAATTAGCAAATTCTAATTTAATGCGATAATAATTTTCATTGTTTGGCATTTTTTCCTCTAGCAGTTTATTAAAAAAATTTTTATTATTGTCCCGCTGCTAGACTGTATGGCGCCGCTGCGTTGTGCAATAAATATCATTCTTGCTTTCGCTATCCGAAGATGAAGATGAGGATGAAATATAAAATTTTACGGGATTCCTAATAGCATTATAACTAGAATCAGGTGTATTACACCACGGTGTGGGTGGCCCAAAATCGAGTTCTTCTAAACTGTTATTATATAATTCGGGATCGGTAGAAGCTTTAATTTTGCTATGAGATGTTGCAAAATTGGTTTTATTATTCGGCATTTTTTTCCCTAAAAAAGTAAAAACGGACGCAATTATTTTATACTTAAAGAAAAAATTAATACACTATTTTTATTTTTTTAGTAACGAATATATATTTGATCTACTCGCTTAGAATACGAGTAGATCTCGATCATTTCAAAACTTTCTTTAGTGAATTTTTTTCTTCGGCATATACAAATCAGTGATAGTTCCTTCAAAGATCTCACTGGCAAGCATCACCGTTTCCGAAAGGGTTGGATGTGGATGAATCGTTAATGCGATATCTTCCGCTTCGCATCCCATTTCTATCGCCAAGGTAATTTCAGCAATAAGTTCACCGGCATTAGGACCCACTATTCCTGCACCCAAAATGCGTTGAGTTTTTGGATCAAATAATAATTTAGTTAAGCCTTCATCACGTCCTTGCCCTAAAGAACGACCACTGGCCAACCAAGGGAAGACCGCTTTTTCATAAGCAATATTCTTTTCTTTTGCCAGCGTTTCAGTTAAACCAACCCAAGCAATCTCAGGATCGGTATACGCCACCGAGGGAATACAACGTGGTTCAAAAAAGTGTTTCTTTCCAGCGATGACTTCTGCTGCAACCCGCCCTTCAGCCGATGCTTTATGTGCTAGCATAGGATTGCCAATGACATCACCAATAGCAAAGATATGCGGAATATTGGTTTTCAATTGATTATCCACTGGAATAAAACCTTGCTCAGTCACATTAAGCCCTATCGTTTCAGCACCAATGAGTTTTCCGTTTGGTTTACGACCTACTGCAGATAAAATTCGATCAAAGCGTTGTGGTTTAGAATGTTCTCCGCCTTCAAAAGTCACCCATAAGCCATCCTTTTTCGCTTCGACTTTGGTTACTTTAGTCTTTAATAAAAACTGGTAATGCTTTTGTAAACGCTTATACAAAGGCATAACGATGTCTTTATCAGCGCCATTAATGATCATATCACCGGCTTCGACCACGGTAATATCGCTACCCAGTGCATGGTAAACCGTCGCCATTTCCATACCGATGATGCCACCCCCCAACACGAGAAGGCTACCTTTGACTTCCTTTAATTCGAGTGCGCCGGTTGAATCTATAATTCGTGGATCATCGGGTAAAAAAGGTAAACGTATCGGCTGTGAACCCACTGCAATAATCGCATGTTCGAACACAATTTTTTGCTTTCCAACCGTTAACTCATTCTTTCCGGTAAATTGTCCTTCACCAACAATGCATTCCACTTTACGTTGTTTAGCTAATAGCGATAAACCGCCGGTTAATTTTTTTACTATGCTGTCTTTCCAACTCCATAATTGTTGGATATCAATCTTGGCTTTACCAAAACTCACACCAAACTCGGCCATCGCACTGGCATCTTCAATAACCTTTGCAGCATGTAACAAGGCTTTGGAGGGAATACAACCAATATTTAAGCAGACTCCACCTAAAGTAGATTCTCTTTCGACTAAGATAACCTTTTTACCTAGATCAGCTGCACGAAACGCAGCACTATAACCCCCTGGCCCACTGCCCAATACGAGTACTTCGGTTTTTTTAATTTCTAGTTCAGCCATAGATTCCTCTGAAATAATTTAATATAAATAAAAAGTTTATTAACGCACTATTTATAAAGTTCTTGAAGATACTCATAGCAATTTGGTTTTTAGCTAGGCGCCGTGAAAATGAGCAACCGGAGTGTATTAAGGATACATGAGGATTGCGAATTAAACGGCAACACAGACAAAAATCTAAGTGCGAAGAGTATCATAGTAGCCAACGGCGTATATCGGACAGACACTCCGTCAAATGCACAATAAACCGCGCTCCTTCAGCTCCATCAATGACACGATGATCATACGATAAGGATAAAGGTAACATTAAGCGTGGTACAAACTCACCCTCTTGATACTGTGGTTTAAACTGTGCCTTAGACACGCCTAAAATAGCCACATCAGGTACATTCACGATCGGCGTAAATGCGGTACCGCCGATGCCACCTAAACTTGAAATAGTGAATGAACTACCCTGCAAATCTGCAGCAGTCAGCTGTTTTGCACGTGCTTTTTGACTGACTGTGCCTAATTCTTCAG
>JBDLTN010000134.1:0-3987 GCA_039805785.1 Pseudomonadota bacterium
ACCATACGCTAAAAAATAAATGGATATTTGAAGATTTCCCTAACTTTGTGACTAAACCCACCTAAGTTGATGGAAAGAGTAGATTTTCATCATAGGAGATTAGTATGAAAGAAAAATTTATACCCGCAAACAAACAAAATTTTGATAGACGTCAGCGATTTATCATTTTGCATTACACAGTTTCAGATGAACAAGATTCTATAGAAACCCTAACTCGCGGAGGTGTGGGTGCACACTTTTTAGTTCCCAAACAATCTTTTAAAGATGAAGAAGAAATATATGACTACTATAAATTTGTAGATATAAACGATCGTGCTTGGCATGCCGGTATCAGTAATTTTGCTGGTAGAAGTGGCTTGAATGATACTTCCATTGGTATAGAAATTGTTAACTATGGTTACGGTTTAAAACTGGATTCAGGACAAGTATTATTTACCTACCAAGTCGAAAAACAGCTTAAAGAATATATTACTGAAACTTTAAAAAAAGACGATGATGATTTATATCAACTTTTAGAGAATGAAAAATTATTAACTGCCTTTTTAGCTGATATGCAGCGTAGTTTAGTTCCTCCAGCCGATCGTGTAGCTTATCAGGAAAAAGTGAAAAAAGAGTTTTCAAAACTTTTAGATAAATATAAGCAACTCACAAAAGAATGGAGAATAATAAACGATGCTTTTGTTAACATCGCTCAAAAGGATCTGTACTCATTAGAACAACAAGGCAAACTTATTTGGGATGAGTATACTGAGCATCAAATTGATAGCTTGGTCTATCTTATCAAAGATATTCAAAAAAAATTAACCATTGAGAATGAAAAAAGTGGGGAAGTGTATTATCAAATACCGCCTCAATTCATAACGTGTCATATGGCTATTGCGCTGGGCAGGAAAGCCGATCCAGGTCCACGTTTATGTATAGAGTTAGCTAAAAGAGGTATAGGTGCTTGGCCTGATGAAGAACAAAGATTAACTATTGAGCAGGAGATTAATACTGAAAATGGAATTGATTATAAATGGATACAAAATAATTTGAAAATTTATGGTTATGAAGTAACGTCGACTGGTCAATTAGATGAGCAAACCCAGAATGCAATCAGAGCTTTTCAAATGCAGTTTGAACCGGAATGTTACTCAGGTGAACCGAGTGTGAAAACGATTAGTATATTAGAGGCGTTAATTAAAAAATATTATCCAGACAAGCAATCAGATTATCCCCGTTCTTTTAAACCGATCGATGAAAAAAAAAGTAATAATTTCTTTAAAGCAGTTAGAGTAAATGTCAACTCAGCAAATACATTTAATTGTTGTGTAATTAGTTAGCAAGTTATTTCTATTGACAATGTTGGTCATATTTTTAATGGTCAACATTGTTTCTTTTTGGTAGTTATTTTGTTTTAAGTAAACCCTTTGATTAATTACTTTTTATGTTAATTAATTTGTTTATCAGTGCGTAACTAATTGTATAAGCTGTGAAAAAGTCTTTGAAAACTTGTGGATAATGCAATCTTTTGCTAAAGTTGTTATACGTGATTGTATAAAATAACGTAAGCAAAACGCATAACACTATATATAGTTGCTATAAAAAAAATACCACAATATTTAGTGAGGCTGATTTTATAGCTTATGCATCAAAGATTCTCGAACAGATGAATGCTACAACGATCTAAAACAATAAAAGCCTAATTTAAGCAAATATTTAAGAGCTATTGAAAGCCTGTGTAAATTGAGTTCTAGGTTGCTTAATTTCAATAATCAATTAACTATCTAAAGTCAAAATATTAGTCAGCAATCTAAAGAAAATGGTTCCAGGGGGGGATATATGTTTAGTAAAAAAGCAAGTAATAAGCGTAGTTTATTAAGTTATTCGGGAAATGCAGCATTTAAAAAATGTATTGCACCAAAAATAGCTGCTCATATTGAAAGACCTATTGATGTCTGTTTAAGCGGTGAAGATGCTAGTTTAAATAAATGGTTATTGGAAAATCTAAGTACTATATTGCCGATACACATTACTTTAGCAACAGGTCGTCGCTCAATACAGAGGATTGCAAAACCATACCCTAAAAAGGCTTAATATGAGTAAAGTAAAGATTATATTATCTGACGGTACTGAATTTGAACATGATTTTGGTTGTAATAACCATTATGCGGAGATGTTTCAAATTATTCGTGAAATTATTGGTATTGATTCTCGAGTGAAATGGTTTAAAGATTTGAAAGATGAATTTTATAATATACAATGCTTCGGCGATGTAAAAGTTGATATTTCTAAAAATAATCTTTAAACACTCATAAGGAATGACTGTTTTCACGATCGCGCTTAGGCTCAAAATGATAACTTAGCAACTAAATAAATGGCTGAATAAAAATTTTAAAGGGATATGCGCAAATTACCGCCAGGAAGGCTCTTAATTATTTGTACTCGCCGTCTTGGCGATGTGCTATTGGTTACACCATTAATTCGTACTTTTAAGCAAAATTGGCCAGAAGCAAAGATTGATGTTTTGGTTTTTAAAGGTACTGAATCTATACTCAGTTCAAATTCTGATATAAAAAATATTATTAGCATCGAAGAACGTCCGGATTTTTTTCAGCATTGCCAATTAATCAAAAAAATTTTTCGTGCTTATGATATGGCTGTTTCCACATTGACGGGAGATAGAGCCATACTTTATGCCTATTTCGCTGCTAACTACCGCATTGGAATGCTTTGTATCGACAAAAGTCGCTGGTGGAAACGTTTTTTACTCTCTAAAGCAGTAGAATTTGATAGTATTTTTACGCATACCGTATTAATGAATTTACGCCTTGCAGAGATCTTACAATTAGATCCTTGTTCAGAAGTTGTTATTGCTTGGCACACAAGTGATGCGCTAAAAGTGATGCAACTTATTGATATAAATAAAAAATTGGCTATTTTACATCTCCGCCCTAAATTTTCTTTTAAAGAATGGACGCAAAAAGCTTGGAAAAGTTTAGCCACTTGGTTATTGCGAATTGGTTATACTGTCGTATTAACTGGAGACAAAACTGAAGCGGAAATAACCCAAGCTGCTGAATTGCTAAACACGTTTCCAGACGGTGTGATTAACATGGTGGGCTATTTGAGTTTAAATCAACTTGGTTTTTTATTAAGTAAAGCTAAAGTTTATATTGGCCCCGATACAGTTGTCACACATATGGCAGCTGCATTAGGTACACCTACTTTAGCATTATTTGGACCAAGTAACCCAGTTAAATGGGGTCCTTGGCCTAAAGCATGGACATTAACTAACCCATTTGTTCGAGTGGGATCTCAGCACAGAAATAATGTTTATTTAATGCAAGGCTCGGGAGAATGTGTCCCTTGTTTTCAAGAGGGTTGTGATCGACATCATAAAAGTCGTAGTCGATGTTTAGAAGATTTAACTGCAGAGCAAGTGATTAGTAAAGTCAGATTGCTAATTTCTTCAGAAAGTCTTACGCTTTAAATTTTTCATCTTAGGTAAGTTTCGAGCTTGTAACAGGGATAGGAAACGTTTGCTAATACTAAGTATTTAATAAGTATATGAATGTGCAGCTAACTTTATTGGGTTTTAATGTGGTATGTTAGGTTTAAGTGTGATCATCATAGTAAAAGATGCGGCAAAGGATATCCAGCGCTGTTTGGAATCCGTAAAATGGGCAGATGAAATCATTATTTTAGATTCAGGAAGCCAAGATAATACCTTGGAAATTTGTCGCCAGTATACTCAAAATATTTTTTCAACTAACTGGCCTGGATTTGGCATACAAAAAAATCGCGCTTTAGATAAAGCTCAGGGTAAATGGGTGTTATCCATTGATGCAGATGAAGCCTTAAGTTCGGATTTAATTGGGGAAATAAAACAGATTACTCGTGAAGCTGAGAATCAACATGATGCTTATGCGATAAAAAGAGTTTCTTTTTTTTGTGGAAAAAAAATTCGTTATGGTGATTGGAGTAGAGATAAAGTAATAAGATTAT
>JBDLTN010000135.1:0-3986 GCA_039805785.1 Pseudomonadota bacterium
ATTCACTAAACCTTTTCTTCTTCATTTATTAAGTCTCCTGGATTTTAATTTACCAAAAAACTCTATTTCTTTCCTGGGCATTATAAGGGAGGGTTACCTCACCATTCTTAATTATTTTGACTATTAAATAATATTTGCTCTTTAACTAATAATTTTCTCCGTTTCACAATAATTAATATTATTTATTTTAAAAAAGAATTATTAAAGAAATATTAACGTATTAATTTTCTCAAAAATATTCATCAGCATAAGATAAAAAATTATGCGTGCTGAGAAAAATATTTAATAGAATTTCTACTGTGATTAAAATTATTTGTGAATAATATGAGAAATTAAATAGCTAAACAAAAAATATTACTGCCGTGTCCTTAGTAGCGCCGGATGAGATTCATTCGTTAACGGAAAAAAAATTACCGCAGGGACAATTTTGGATCTATGCATTAAAACCCGAATTGTTAGCTCCGCCTTCTGTCCGTTACCCTATCGTCGAATCTTATGCTGATATCTTTTTGGCAGGCGGTTTAGAAATTGAAAAAAAATATCATTTAAGCAATTTTGCTGCCGCGTGTGTCAACACTATCAGTGACTGGTCAGTCAATTGGGTTAACGATAGAATCTGTCCGCGCCGTCCCAGCCTATATCAACCCCATGCCTTGGCTATCGATAGCTATTACAACAAATACCGCAATTTTTTCAGCAAATAAAATTGAAATCGTATCCCGCTTAATTTTTTTAATTTAAATCGATCGTTTCAATAAAGATAAACGTTGATGACGCGCCATACCTAATTCTATTAATTGTGTTAGCAGCTGTTGGTAGGAAAGACCCGAAGCCTCCCAAAGTTTCGGATACATACTAATCTTGGTAAACCCGGGAATGGTATTCAACTCGTTAAAATAGATCTGTTGCGATTGTTTTTCGATAAAGAAATCAATTCTAGCCATTCCGGAGCAAGCTAAACAATCAAATATTTTTATCGCTAACTGCTTTAATTGTTGCAATTGTCCTTGTTGCAACGTTGCAGGAATCATTAATTCTGCACCTTTTGGATCCAAATATTTGGCCTCATAGGAATAAAATTCATGGCTCGGTATAATCTCACCGGCTTTACTCACTAATGGTTCTGCACCCCATCGCAGATTTTCTAATACCGCCATTTCTATTTCACGGACTTCGAAGGCTTTTTCAAGTAATAGCTTAGTACTATAAGTAAAAGCCAGTTCAATCGCCGCAACCAAATCATTGGATTTTTTTACCTTGGTTATACCCAAACTTGATCCTATATTCGCGGGTTTAACAAACAACGGGTAGCCTATCTCTCGTTCAATGTTTTGTAATAGCTCATCTTTTTTAATCGTCCAGAGACCCGAATCTATGCTCACAAACGGTACAACAGGAATCTCGGCAGCCGTTGCTAAGCGTTTGGCTACATCTTTATCCATCCCGATGGCTGATCCTAATACATCGGCACCGACATAAGCCAAATCCAATACTTCAAATAAGCCTTGAATCGTGCCATCTTCACCTAACGTACCGTGTAACACGGGGAAAATGATATCAGGCCGATGCTGAGTGCCTAACTCGGCTAAGCTGCGCAAACATTCTGAATTTTCAGTCTTGAGTAAGATCTCATCATCATGATATACACGCTGCAACTCGTTGATAAAACAACAGCCTTGTTTATCGATGCCCATTGGGATAATCGTAAATTTATTCTTATCTAGGTTTTTAATCACCGCTGCCGCGGATAATAGCGAAACCTCATGCTCAGCTGAGCAACCACCATATAACACTGCAACCTTGATTTTTTTATCTTCTGCCATAAAACTATTCTCAGAGGGTTAGAAAAGAAGAATAATCATTCATTTACTAGCTAGCTACTCAGCAAAGTATAGATAGTTAATGCTATAAATAAAAGCTTGGTTAAGAATTTTTAACTGAATGGTACTTGTATAAGATTTTTTAATAATGAATAATATTTGCGAATTTTTTTGCAAAATGGTCATTCAAATAAAAATTACCAACTTAAGGAAAAACAATGGGAAAAGAAATTATAGTAAGATCATATAATAATAAAGATTATATTGATACCGAAGAAACAAGTCCACTCGATATCGAACTTAAGGCTCTTTCTTCTAAGAAAAATTATGGTAGCACATTTGAAATCCCTGCTACTCCTACTAAACCAATTAAGGGCTTTTCACTCTGTCCTTCACCAAGTAGTTACTTTCAAACGAAACTAGCAAACTTAAAAGATGAAAGCGATAAAGAAGTAGCTGAGGCCACTAATCAGAAAATGAATGTTAGTATTAAACCTTAATAAAGACAAAGACTCACTGAAAGCAAGTATTTCATGAATTACCATTTCATTGCAACTTAAGCTAGCTTTTACATCGTTTTTATCCAAGCTTGATTATCTCATTGTTAACCAGCCCTGCATTAAACCGGTAAGAAAATAAAAACCTGATATCGGTTAATGGCATAAAAAAATACACAAATTTATTGTTTATTTTTTGATTAATGAATATTATTTATGCAAAACAAGGAAGCAATTTTATTAAAGTTATTTCTTATAGTAATGTAAAATAAATTTTAATAAAATTCTGCATAATTAAAAGGGAAATTTATGCCCCGTTATTTAATATCAACTTTAGAATTAGAAACAAAACGCTTGTCTGAGATCTTAGCATCGATTAAAGATCAAGAAGAAAAAGAATTAAGCTTATTAGGAAAAAAGCTCTTAAGTCATTTATTAATTTTAAAAATTAATCAACCCAACCAATTTAAAGAGTTAACCGGCGGATTTTCCAGCGATACTTATCATTATATAAAAAAAAATCTTGTTTTGCGTTTACCGAAGCTTGGCAATCCGTTAGTGCGTCATACTGAAATTGAATTGTATAATATTCAGCAAGCTAAATTATTTGGCATAACAGCTATTAATGTGATTGCTTACTTTGCAAAATATTCTTTATTAGTAACTTCTCTTCTTCCAAATTATCAGTCTTGTTCTATGGAGGAGATAAAAAGACTCAATCAATTAGCAGCTGCAGCGCATTTAATTAAAAAGCTTCATTATTCTGAAATTAAATTTAAAAAAAATAGAGAAAATGCAATTTCGATCATCGATTCTTCATCTAAAACCTTTAAGGTCATAGAACCCATATTAGTTGAAAACGATTATAAAATATTAGAAAAATTAGGCAAGATTAGGTTCTTTTTATCACAGTTTAAGATTATTAAACGTCCATCACATGGAGATTTTCATCATTTTAATTTAATTAAATTAAAGGGTGTATTGCAATTGATGGATTGGGAACTATCGAGTATTGAGGATCCCGCCTTGGATATTTCGAGATTTTTCTGTGTAGCCAACCTAGATAAAGGAGAAAAAAATTTTTTCTTGCAAGCTTATAGAAGCTTTTTTGATATTTTATTATCAAAAGAAATGATGGAAAGTTTAAAAACACGCATTCAGCTTTTTAATCCATTGAATTGTTTTTCCATTGCAGTTTGGGCTAGATATGTTATTCCATCCTTTTTAAGCAGAGATAAAAAAGAAGTACTTGAAGCTACTATCCGAAATTATACTCAAAAAACATTGAGCACACTAAGTCATATCAGATTGTCCACTATTGATCAAAATACTTATTGTGAAACAAATGCTACTTGTACTCATGCATCTTTTTTTAAACATGACCAAAAAGAAAAATCAGTAACTATACAAGATGAATATCTTTCTGAAAGTTATCAAACCGCTTTTAAAAATTAGTATTGATAACATAGCTTTCTTTGACTGCTTAGTTTATTGAAATCCATTTAACTTCTTCATTTTAAAGCATATAATAAAATTAAATTACTAAAATAGTATAAAATTATAAACTAGAAAAGCAAAAACCCGCTTATAGCGGGTTTTTTAGTATAGTAGCCTGGCGATGCCCTACTTTCCCATGGGGGGAACCCCAAAGTATCATTGGCGCAGAATA
>JBDLTN010000136.1:0-3898 GCA_039805785.1 Pseudomonadota bacterium
GGTAAAAAAATCTGGCAGGAAAAAGTTGACAGTCTTAACTTCAACTGACAGTAAGCACGACTGAAAAAACGGGTAACTGTCACATTAAGTTTGAACCACTACACATTATGGCTTTTTACTATTTCATATTCTTCTATGCTAGGTAATGGCCAATCTCTAGATTGAAGGTAATTCAAAATAAACCTCGACAATTCATCAGCCGCCGCCTCATCATGTTGTAACGTACGCTGATGTAAAACTTTCAATTGATCAATATCCAAAGCTTGGGCAAAATTGGCATAATGGTCAATGATTGTTAATACTTGCGGTGCCAATGCTTCGCGACGAAAATCAGCAACCACTATTTGTGGTGCTGCAGCTATGGCTAAGGTCTCAGGACTTATTTCTTCAGATAACCATCGAAAATTATTTTGTTTTTCTGCTAAATAATCCTGTCCGCGCACGCTATAGCCAAGATAAGAGAATAAACATGAGAGTGTGTCCATACCAGTATAAGGACCCGGTAAATCAATAAGTGCAAAATGGTCGAGAATTAATTCTTCCTGAAAAAGTGTGTTGAACTGGTCCTGGATTATAGATATTTCAGTGACATGTGAACTATAATTTTGCCATAATCGATCCAAAACGTATTTTTTAACACGATTAAGCATAGACACCTTCTTACCCACTCGCAAATTAAAGTTTAAATACTATATACTAATGTCCATGTATAAAATTTCAGTCTATATTCCTAGTGATTACCTTGAAAAGGTCAAGCTAGCCATGTTTAATCAAGGCGGCGGTCGATTAGGAAATTATGATCACTGCGCTTGGCAAGTACTAGGACGAGGTCAATTTCGTTCCTTAGAACAGTCTACCCCTTTTATAGGCCAAAAAGGAAATGTAGAAGTGCTAGACGAATATTTAGTCGAAATGATTTGTGATGAAAAGCATATTAAGCCGGTCATAGCGGCTTTAAAAAAATCACATCCCTATGAAGAACCCGCTTATTCAATAGTTCGATTAGAAGATTTTAATGAGGAAACAAAAACCGATGTCTAAGGTATTTCGTATTTTTATTACTTTTATTGGCGCTATTATATTATTAGGCCTGGTTTCTTTAATCGGTTTAGTAATATTTGTTAATCCTAATGATCTTAAACCGCAAATTAGTCAAGCCGTCACTAAGTTTACTGGACGTCAGCTACAATTAGGCGGAGATATACAATGGTCGATTTTTCCTTGGTTAGGATTACACTTAAATGATGTCAAGCTAACTAATAATCCCAACTTTGGTAACGATCCATTCGCACAAATTAAGAAATTATACATTCAAGTTCGTCTAATACCCTTATTACATAAGCAACTAGAGATTGGCAAGTTACAAATTCATGGCCTAACACTCTATTTAATAAAAAATGCTAAGGGTCAGGTTAATTGGGAAGGACCACTCACTTCCTCACAAAAAAGTAATTCCGAAAATAATTTAAGCAATAATCTAAAACCATTGGGATTTATCATAACTGGTTTAGATATTCGTGATGGACATATTATCTACATCGATCATCAAAAAAATAAACAGCTTGAAATAAGCGAACTCCAACTTAAAAGCGCTAATCTCGCTATTAATAAAAGTTCACCTTTTGATATTCAATTCAAGCTAAACTCGAACTCGCCTCCAATTAATACTGCCGTTAAGTTACGCTCATCTATTACCTTAAGTACAGACAAAAAGAATATTGATTTCAATAATCTTAATCTGAATCTTTTATTAAAAGGACCTAGCTATCCTAAAGGTGAGCTTCCTATTTCCTTAAAAAGCCATATTGATCTCGATCTAAATAACCAAGCTATTATTGTTGATCAATTGATTGCATTCATTAATCAAATTAAATTAACCGGCCGCATCACTGGTCAGCATATCCTAAACAATCCGAGTTTCGCTGGAAATTTATCTAGCCCACAAATTAAAACTGGCAATTTAGCTTTTCAACAAATACACCTTGGCTTTCAATTTTCAGATAATTTACTGACACTAAATCCAATCAATGCAAAGTTTTATCAAGGAAATTATCAAGGGAATGCATCTGTTAATCTTAATCCAAAAATCCCGCAAATCGTCGCAAAAAATCAATTTAATCAAATTAATACCGGATTACTATTTCAAGATCTTATTAATAAAAGTCAAATTCAATTAGCAGGCTTAGCCACATTGAACCTTAACATTTCAACGATCGGCGATACCCCTGATGTACTCATCAAAAATTTAAACGGACAAGGTCGTTTTAATTTAGACCAAGGTTCCTTAAAAGGAATTAATTTATCCTACTGGATAGCGCTAGGCAAAGCCTTACTTAAGCATGAAGTTACACCTAAGAGCAGCGGTCCAGATACGCCTTTCGATAAATTTAACGGAAGTTTTAATATCAATCAGGGTGTAGTCAATAATAATGATTTGATCATTACTAGTGGTCGCTTACGGGTCAATGGCCGAGGGATATTGAATTTACCCCTCCAACAGATCAATTATGAATTACAAGCTCAACCCATATTAGCGGATGGTAGCCCTGAAGGTATTGCTATACCCATTAGAATTTCCGGACCTTTACAGCATATTTCTATCAGCCCGATTCTAGATCAATTAAGTGTTGATATTATTAAGGAGAAACTTAAAGGAAAGCTCGGCGATACCTTAAAAAAATTAGACCTTAATAAATTGTTTCACTAATTCCAAAATTAAAGTAAGTTAGGCATTTATTCATAACGACCAGTGAAACTCTCGGCAAAACAGTTCCAACAAAAGATCTTAGATTGGTTTACACAGTTTGGTCGCACCCATTTACCTTGGCAACAAACACAATCGCCCTATCCTATTTGGCTTTCAGAAATAATGTTGCAACAAACGCAGGTTGCAACGGTTATTCCTTATTTCCAACGTTTTATTGAGCATTTTCCGACACTTTCTTCATTAGCTAATGCAGATATTGATGAGGTAATTAGACTCTGGTCAGGCTTAGGTTATTATGCACGAGCACGTAATTTACATCGCTGTGCACAAACCATAGAAAAACAATATTCTGGGCAATTTCCAAAAGATTTGCTGTTATTAGAGAATTTACCAGGCATCGGACGATCGACAGCCGGTGCCATACTTGCTTTAGCATTCGGCCAAACCGCCAGCATACTGGATGGTAATGTTAAACGGGTATTAACCAGATTTCACGCCATCACAGGTTGGTCTGGTTTGAGCAAAGTGAATAAACAACTCTGGAGCTTAGCTGAGCACTATACACCCAAAAATAAATCCATCCGCCCCTATACCCAAGCGATGATGGATCTAGGTGCTTTGGTTTGTACACGCACACAACCCAAATGTACAAAATGCCCCCTACAAAACCATTGCAAAGCTTATAATCAAGATAGCATCAGCAAATATCCTTCTCCCAAACCACGTAAAACCATCCCTACTCGGATTATTCAGATGCTCATTTTGGTTAATAAACATCAAAAAATTTTGCTAGAAAAAAGGCCTCCAGTGGGTATTTGGGGAGGATTATGGAGTCTGCCAGAATGTTCCATAACGGAAAACATGAAAAATTTTTGCAAAAAACATTATCATTGCGAAATAGAAAACCCTATAAAAAAATATGCTCTTTTAAAGCATACATTTAGCCATTTTCAACTTGAAATTAGACCTGTTCTTATCCAAGTTAAACATTGGCATCCACCACTAATGGAATCTGACCGCATAGTCTGGTATAACAGACGGCAATTAGCATCAAAAGGTCTTGCAGCACCTGTTAAAAAACTCTTAAATCACTTATGCCTAGGAGCTGATGCTGCTAAGAAAATTGCCCAGAACATCACAAACCAAAAATTTAAGTACAGAAAGTCTTATGAATCGAACTATTTACTGTAT
>JBDLTN010000137.1:0-3898 GCA_039805785.1 Pseudomonadota bacterium
ATCTGGCAGGAAAAAGTTGACAGTCTTAACTTCAACTGACAGTAAGCACGACTGAAAAAACGGGTAACTGTCACATTAAGTTTGAACCACTACAAATAAGGAAAGATTCAAGTGGAAACGTAAAAATACTTTGTTTAAAATTCTAAGTTAGCTTAAAACAGTGATGTGTGATTCGTGATTTAATAGCCATTTTTTAATAGCTATTTCTTTTCCTTTGTAACCACCTAAGCTTCCTTGGGCCAGCACTCGATGACATGGGATTAATATGGGGAGAGGATTTGCTCGACAAGCATTACCAATAGCTCGCGCACCTGTTTTTAATTTTTTGGCGAGAGCACCATAACTAACAGTTTTTTGTAACGGTAGATTGCTTAATGTTTCCCAAACCTTATTTTGAAAAGGGGTTCCTTGTAGTTGATATGGTATATTAAATTTAAAGTTAGGACATAGAAAATATTGATTAAGCTGATTCACGATGTTTTCTAGAATTTCTTCATTAGGAGGTATCAATACCGTATCATCAGTGACGAAATCAAGCCGAGTAAGTAAATGACCTGAAGTGAATATTCCTAGTTTACCAATGGAGGTTTGAATAATAGCCTTATAAAACATAAAAATAATATTATCTTTTAGGGAGTCTAAAATTTAGATGCCAACAATATTAAAAATAATATTATTGGCAAAGACTGGCGTTTATTCTATAGAATCGTCATTACTAGTAACTTCTTTTTTTGAAGTTTGCATACTGGATACTAATTTTTCTTTAATACGAGCCGCTTTACCACGTAGGTTGCGTAAATGATATAGTTTTGCTTTGCGAACATCACCACGCCGTTTAATTTCAATGCTAGCTGTTAAGGGGCTATAAAGAGGAAAAACTCGCTCTACGCCTTCACCATGTGAAATCTTTCTTACTGTAAAAGCAGAGTTAAATCCACGATTACGTCGGGCAATCACAATACCCTCAAAGGATTGTAACCGCTCACGAGTACCTTCTTTGACTTTAATTTTGACTGCAACTGTATCTCCCGCACGGAAGTCGGGAATGTCCTTTTTTAATTGCATTTGTTCTTTTTCAATAGTTTGTATGAGATTGCTCATCGCTAACTCCAAATTTTATTCGCTATTTTCACGGATGAATTCGGCCAATAATACCTGCTCTTGCTCGTTAAGTATATGCTTTTCTAATAAATCTGGTCGGCGTTGCCAGGTTCGTCCCAAGGACTGTTTTAAGCGCCAACGAGCAATGGCGTTATGATTTCCCTGTAGCAGAACACTCGGAATTTTTTCTTGACCCTTTAGTTTTTCAGGGCGTGTGTAATGTGGGTAATCTAATAGGGATGTACTAAAGGAATCTTGCAAAGCAGACTCATGATGACCCAATGTGCCTGGTAATAGGCGAGTTATGCTATCAATAAGGCACATAGCCGCTAGTTCCCCTCCACTCAAAATGAAATCCCCTATAGACCATTCCTCGTCGACTTCAGCGTTAATAAGCCGTTGATCGATACCTTCATAACGACCAGCAATTAAAATAAGTCCTTTTCGTTGACTCAATTCTTGAGCCGTTTTCTGGTTGAATTTTTTTCCTTGGGGCGATAAATAACTAACTAAAGTTGCTGGATGTAACGTCTTTTGACGTAATTTTGCCAGCTTTATCGCAGCTAATAATGGCTCAAACTTCATAACCATTCCAGGGCCGCCTCCATAAGGGCGATCGTCCACAGTGTGATGTTTGTCTACTGTAAAATCTCGAGGGTTTAGATAGGATATTTTTAGCAGCCCTTTCTTTTGTGCGCGCCCAGGTATACTCAAATTCAAAGGAGTAAACATTTCCGGAAATAAACTAATAATCTGGATATCTATCAAAATTCAGCGTCCCAATCCACCATCATGGTTTTATTCTCTAAATCAATAGACTTAATGGTTTTATTGAGTATAAAGGGAATTAAATGTCTTTTTTTATCAGTGATTACCAAGACATCGTTAGCGCCAGTAGCAAAAACTGCTTGAATTATGCCGAGATAAGTGTTTTCACAGGTATAGACTTTTAAGCCTTCCAAATCTGCCCAATAATATTCTTCTTCAGCTAAGGGAAAAAATTTTTCTCGATCGACATAGATTTTACAATTTGTATAGCGACATACTGATTCAGGTGTTGTACTATTTTTGAATAGCACCAATATGTGTTGGCCATGCAGACGGCTATCCATTATTTCTATTAGGGTAAGAGGAGAGGTTTTTCCGGGTGCTTCTATATACCAAGGCTGGTAAGCAAGAATGTTACTGACAGGTTCTGTATAGGAATTGATTTTAACCCATCCTTTGACGCCATAGGGTTTCCCTATAACCCCTACCAAGACCTTTTTTTTTGTCATTTTTTACCTCTTTGAATTGACTACCGCAGTATTTTATTTAGCATCATCTAATACAGAAAGGAGGGCTTAGTAAAGTCAAGAAAAGCCGGATGTATTAAGCAGCTACCGTCTGATTATCGACTTTCTTAGAACTAGCCTGCTTTTTAGATTTTTTCAGGAGATTTTGTACTTGTTCTGATGGTTTAGCACCTTGAGATATCCAATAATTAACTCGGTCCTCTGTAATTTGTAACACTACTTCTTTACCTGAGGCAATAGGGTTATAAAAACCTAAACGCTCAATATAGCGTCCATCACGCGGCTTCCGCCTATCTGTTACAACAATGTGATAGAAGGGGCGTTCTATACGACCTCCTCGTGCTAGGCGAATGGTAACCATGGAATAAATTTTCCTCTCTAATTTTTACTGTTTATTAAAACAATGAGTGAGCTTGTGTTAATAGCTAATATTAAACATAAGCTTGCTAGATTGAAACCTGCTCGGATTCTACGCAAATTTTATTAATTTGGGAAGGGTTTTCATTTGAATTTTTAGCAGACTTATCGATGGTATTGATTTTGTAGTCCTTGAAGAAGTTTGTTCATGGAACCAGGCTTAGAGAAGCGCTTCATCATTTTTTGCATTTGACTAAATTGTTTCAGAAGCCGGTTAACATCCTGGATTTGGGTTCCAGAACCCCCAGCAATACGACGTTTTCGGGATCCTTGAATGATATCTGGAAAAAGCCGCTCTTTTTTTGTCATAGAGCGAATAATTGCTTGCATTTGAGAGGTTAACTTTTTATTAAGAGTATTTTTAGCACTAGCCAATAAAGCAGTATTGTTTCCTTCAGGAAGCTTATTTAAGAGTTGCTCCATTCCACCCATATTGTCCATTTGGATGAGCTGGCTTAAAAAATCTTCTAAATCAAACTTTTTGCCTTTTTGCAATTTTTGATTGAGCTTTTGTATAGCCTTTTGATCGGTATGACGCTGGACTTCTTCAACTAATGAAAGAACATCGCCCATACCAAGTATACGCGAAGCAATTCTATCAGGATAAAAAGGCTCGAGTGCTGTGACTTTTTCACCAGAACCAATAAATTTAATTGGCTTATCTAAAGTAAATTTTACTGATAAAGCAGCGCCTCCACGCGCATCACCATCCATTTTACTCAGGATAATTCCAGTCAAGGGAATAGCTTCATTAAAACCCTTTGCTGTTTTTATAGCGTCTTGGCCCATCATACTATCCAGTACGAATAAACTTTCTATGGGATTACTTACAGCATGGATAGTGCTTATTTCATCCATCATGGCGGTATCGATATGCAAGCGACCAGCTGTATCGATAATTACGACATCAACTCCCTTATTTCGAGCAGCTTGAATCGCCGTTTGAACAATATAAGTGGGCGTTTCCGAGGGGTCACTCATATGAAATAACACATCGATACTTTTTGCTAAATTTTCTAGCTGTAAAATTGCTGCAGGACGGTGAATATCGGTACTAGTGACTAAAACTGATTTATTTTTTTGTT
>JBDLTN010000138.1:0-3865 GCA_039805785.1 Pseudomonadota bacterium
ATATGTTCCCATTGCTTGTTTGTTATGTCACTTGGATAAGCCATTTTTCTTTTTACCACTAATTTCCACGTGCATCTTTATAACCTATTTTCCTATTTATTTAAACCATAAAGACAGGTTCTAACTTTTCAACCTTCGGCGTTTGTTCACCCGTTAACTGACTCTCTGCGGCGAATTTTAATAATTGGATACGTTTAACGGGATCAGCACGGTTTAAGCTATCCAAAAATCGCTCACTATCAATTTTAATTTTTTCGCCATCGAGAGGACTTTCTTTTTCTGTAAATTCTTCCACCTCCTCCCGTGAAAAACAGTCTACCGCTTCTCTTTTATGACGATGAGATAAACAAATCCTTTTAGCAGGTGATGCTTCATCCCATTCTTGCTCATCATCACTCATAGCAGAAGCTTCGCTTAATTCATTCGAAGATTCGTTTTCATCTCGAGGAGGTTCTTGGTGAGGCGCAAACGCGTGAGGCACAGCCGCTACTTGAGGGGGTTGACGCAATACCTCAATTAAATCCATGCTGGCTTGATTATTCTGTTGGCGTAAGCTTGCCACATTCAAATTTATCCGCTGTGCTATCCCAGCGCCGTAGTTATTGAGACCTTGGAATAATCCTTGATCAAATGACTGAGCGGGTTGCGCCATAATTCCATTATTAGCTTCATTCCTGCATGTTAATAACGATTTAAAGAGCTGGTTATGTTTCCAGGCTTGTGAATAATATTTATTTTTAGGCGGAAAATCACCATACCAATGCCAAAATTCATTGTATTTAACATTGAGCTGATCCTCTGAAAAAGTCATTTTTCTGCTTAGCTCATTTTTACTATAGTCAATTTTTCTGAGAGGTTGTAAATATTCGTTAGGGTTAGATGCTTCTATATTCATCGACGACGCCCGAGAATCTAAGCTGCTATCGGCACGATTTGGCATACGATGCTGTAAACGTTGTCCATCGGCAGCCTGAGGATCGAACACTACTGCCTGTGGTGATAGTTTATCTCCTACACTCATCTCCCTGATATTCAGTAAATGATCATAGACCCTAAGTTGTTTTAACACTTGCTTGATATTACTGTCTGAAATTTCCTTAGCAGGAGGTTCGGTACTTTCTGGATCCCTTTCCTCTGAACGATCTCGACCACCGGTTATATACACGTCCAGCTTGTTTCTGCGATTTACATCAGGAAATTCTGCTAAAATTTGATCAATAAATTTTAGCGGTCCGGAATATCGATCGAAATGCGATAAAACGAATTTTCCCGTCTGCGGATCATGCACAATAACAGTGACACATTGCTGAATATTGTAAGTACCCAATTTAGCCCCATTCGTACTCACACCCATTTCACGCTGTAACACAAGGTGTGCATCGGGATCAAGCGTACCCTGAGTGAACTTATAAACTTCACTAAAATGGAAAGATTCTTGTTCAAATAAATTGTATTCAGTAACCATCGGCAGTAAAGGTTCACCAAACTTGCGATCCTTTCTAAGTGTCTGATACAAACTGGCTAAAGCCATATGCGATTTTAATTGCTGATTATGATTTGAAACGGGATTATTCAATATCGCTTTTTGGTTAAGTTCATACTCCTTGATTTCATTTGTTGTACCAGTAGCAAGCCTTGCTAAAACTTCGTAAGGTTTTTCTAAAAAATTATATTCCTTTAAAGCGATATAACGTTCAATGCTGGTTAGTATCTCAATTTTAGCATTGACTGTATCTCCAGTATTCAAACGATTTAATGCGGAATTATATTCATTATGTGCTGCGGTCAAATCTATTTCATGATTAGCAGCTCTTTCTAAACCTGTAAAACTATTCGGTAAGAGTAATTTTTCTTGCATCCATGCTTGCAAACCTAGCTCTCTAACGCTCGCTAAGGTTTGAATATAACCGATATCTGAATATCTTTCATTTATTTCGGCAAGTAACCTGTCTACGGTTTGATGCAGATCTTCAGTTTCTTTAATGCTTATCCAATTTCTTTGTTTTATGGCATTTAATTCAGCATGGATATCGTCTAATTGCTTACTTACTCGTGGAAGATCGTTATCAAGATGTTCTGTATCGCGTAATTCATTAATAATTTCTTCAAATTGATTAAACTCTACGAAATTAGTTATAACATTACCCGTTATATCTTTCCCGACAAAAAAATCTTCTATGCTATCGGAAATAATTTTTGACGATGCGACTAAATTATGCGTCAGTTGTGCTTCAACTATCAAACGTTCAGCCAATAATTTAACTGATTCTCCTCGGGCATTAACTATAGCCAAATCAGCATCGGTGGCTAGTCGTAATAAAATATCTAATACCTTAGGAGTTGCCAGGTCACGATCACGATATGTTTCTAACAATGCCTCATGGATCGCCGAATTCCCATTTTTATTGGTAATGCTTAATAATTTTCCTTGCGGAAATAAATAATCCATTGTACAAATCTTTTTTACAACATAAGAATTACTACCAATAACCGCAGTATGTAAAGCCGTATTTCCAAATTCAGCCTTAAGCTTATAAACTAGACCTGAACGTGGAATGACTATATCAGCGATTTGTTTTTCCTTTCCCATCTGGATTTGTGCGTCGCTTTGCTGTTTTTCGTTAGCACTGCGATAGGCAACTATCATATGCAAAGCACTCATATGATCAACGGAGAGCAAAGTAAAATCTGCATGGTTTTCAGCTAATGTGTTAACAATTAGCGGTTTTCCCAGAGCAACACCACGATGTAATGCTGAAAAATGTTCGGCACCGGTTTGCAAATTGATTGCAACACCGCTGTCAATTAATTTTTTTACAATGATAGCGGCTGCGTGTTCTATAAGCTCTGCTTTATTTAAACGCGAATAATTGATATTAGTGATAGCGGGTAGCTGTTCAACAGAAACAGCAGCTTTACTCTCTATTGCCGCAACCAAAGGAATGGTTTCACCCTTATAAATAACTTGTTCATTTCGGCCATCAATCTCTCGAACATCTTCAAATAAAAGATGACTATCCCCTAAATTAGGATCGGCACCATAGCCTAATAAAGCATTAACTGATTTTATCTTTAATTTCGCGCACGCATCATACAAAGGGGTTTTTTTATTAATATCTTGCAGGTTAATTTCATGACCCGTTGCTTGAAGAAAAGCAAGCAATTCTAAATTTTCTTCTGCCGCGGCGAGATGGAAAAAGGATTTACCATCCTCGTTCACTACAAAAAGATCTTTGAGTATATGTCCATCAGAGAACTGACCCAATGCTGTTAAAATATCGGGAAAAAGAGTATTTTCATGCCGTTGCAAAAAATTAAGCAATGCTTGATATTTTTGATTAAATTGCGCGTCTGTTGATAAATAATGATAGGGCATCTGTTTATTATTCTCGATTGATTAAAAAATTCTGTCAGTTGAAAGGGCGCGCAATATAACGATAATTTTTAAGTTTGACTAGTACTTTTTTAAATTAATAAACTATCTATTTCAGATGATACATCTTGGTATAATGGATAACAATTACAGAAAAAATACAAAATTAAACTAGTAAAGAGAAATTTATGCCCGGACAATTTATAAATGCTGTCGCTAAAAAAGAAAATAATCTTTTTTGTCGAATTTTATCGGATCTGATTACTGAGAAAGAAGGACCACAATTGCAGAACAAACATCTGTTAATTCAATTGTTGATCTTAAAGATCTATCATCCCAATGATTTTCAAGCCATTCCCGGTGGTCATTCCAATGACACTTATTTTTATAGAGAAGAAAACCTAGTGTTACGCTTTCCAAAAGCCTATAATCCCTTTTTTCCGGAATTATCGATAGAAATACAAAATCTTCATTCAGCGCAATTACTTAATT
>JBDLTN010000139.1:0-3825 GCA_039805785.1 Pseudomonadota bacterium
ATCAAAAGATTATGAAATAACGACTTCTTCGGCTGAAAATTACGTCATTATCGCTCATTTTTTTGGACTTCTTAAACGGATAAAATAGCATGAAGACGGGTTCTTAGAGCAGCGATGCTTGGGCAATATGAATTGGCTTATTGGCTTATAAGAAAAAAGGCTAATCTTAATCTGCGTTGCGAAAAAGGATATTCACCGCTGTCTATGTCAATATCTTATGGACAATATGAGGTGATGTGTTTACTTATAGAAAATGGAGCGGATGTTAATATCACTGATGAAATAGATCAAACAGCACTGCATTTGGCAACTTA
Source organism: Pseudomonadota bacterium (assembly GCA_039805785.1). Classification (GTDB taxonomy): domain Bacteria; phylum Pseudomonadota; class Gammaproteobacteria; order Diplorickettsiales; family Diplorickettsiaceae; genus Aquirickettsiella. The sequence continues at coordinate 315 of JBDLTN010000139.1, forward strand.
CAATCCTAAAATGTTGTACTGCCTCATAAAGAATGGGGCGAATGTTAATCACGTTGATGACAATGACGAAACAGCGCTGTATCAAGCGGTACTTTATGATAAATATGAGTCAGTCTGCTTACTTATAGAAAATGGTGCGGATGTTAATATCATTGATAAATATGGGAATACACTTTTGGATTTAGCTGCTAATGGCTATTTAAAAGAACCGCAAGAAATCACTAAGTCTATCATTCGAATGCTTATCTCTATTAATTTGTTAGAGAATAGCGATACAAACAAGCCAAAGTCCATTAGCATGGCAGCAGAATTATCGACTTTATGGGATGATTGTAAATTAGAAATTGTAGCATTGAGTAAAATATTTATTCATATTAAATCAATCGGTTCTTTATCATTATGGGATTTTTGTAAAGAAAAAGATGAGAATAAATTAGCGCGGATATTCCAAAATGAAAAAGCAAAAAATCTATTGGCACATGTAAATGATAATACCGAGCACTATCCTTTTTTTCGCAAAAAAATTCAAGCTCAATTTCAAAAGGGATTCGCTAGATGTCGGGCTTTAACGACTGCCTGTAATTCGATTTTTAGGTATAATACTAGAAAAAAATTAAATGAAGATTGTTGGCAAGAAATACTTGAAAAACTTTCTCAAGAGGACTTAAAAAATGTAACCAGAGTTTCTGCTTTATTTTTCAACAAGCCACCCTCTAGGATAGCGCAAATAAAACAATATTGTATGAATTTGATTTGCGCTGTTAATTAAATGAATATTTTTTAAGCTTTGCATTTAATGCAAGAGCACAGTCTAAAAAAATTCAACTTAAACGCGACAATGAGCATCAGGCCACACAGATACATTGATATCTTGCAAGGAAGCTTTCCAAGCACAACTGGCCATCCAGCCGATCCTTATTCAGAGCTAAGAGATATAGCTAAATTTTTAGGCTGTAACATGAAGTATGATAAAATTAATTTAACTTAATCTATCCACATTAAAAAATAAAAAACTAGGTTAAAGGGTTAAAAAAAATGAAAAAAGCACAATTTCAGGGTGATGTTGAAATAATTAAAAAAGCGGAGTGTCTTCTGATGGGAATTAGTATGAACCAAACTCATCAATCCGGCGATGAACTACATGCTTTTGTTAATAAAATAAAGGAGTATCGTAACATAAAAAAAGTTATTTTAGTTATTACAGATTATTTACATCGTCATTACCTACTGTTAGAAAACGGTTTTTCACTAGAAAAATCTGGAGAAGAAGCCGAAAAGATGGGCGAAGCCTGGAAGCAATCAAACAAAGCTATTTTAGAAAATTTATCCCCTATCGAGTTACAATTAGTTAAATGGAAAAACTTGATCGAAGATTCTTATCAAGATGAAGATACGTCTCACATTAATTATTTATCGAAAGCTGAACACCTTTATAAAGAGGATGAAACTTTTCAACAAATGGTTGATGAGTACTCAGAAAAATTTGGTAAGAAATACTATCAACGACTTGAAAATAGAGTAAAAATCTCATTGGAAGCTTGTAAGCAAGCGGCTAAAAATTACTTTCTTGAGGAAAGTACAATAATTTTAAAGTTTATATCTCTCAATTTCGATGTAATAACATATCCTGGAGTATGTAACCGTGGAATAGATTATATATATAAAAAATGTACAGGAAAATCTTTAAATTTCATAGCTTATCGTTTTAGAGATAAAGCCTTAAGTAATAGTTTATTTTCTTTCAAAACAACACCAAAAGAAGCTACCGATGAAACTAAGCAATTTAGAAGAAATATTTAAAGCCTCACAAGAAACTTTAAATCAATTTTTAATTACAGAATTGCCCATTAATATCTTTCTAATTGATAGAAAAGGCTATGTTTGTTGGGCCAATAAGAATCTATTGAACTTTGTAAATATTAATTCCTTACAGGAAGTATTAGGAATGCATATAAGTCATTGGAATAAATGTCGATGGGATGCTATTCAGGAAGTTCTGATAACTAAACAAGAAACTGTTACTGAAGAATTTTATAATGAAGCTTATTTTTCAAGTATACGAAAACCTGTTATTCAAAATGGCAAGCTTGTAGGAGTATTAGGATTATCTATAGATATTACTGATAAGAAGCAATCTGAAATTGCTAAACAACAATTTATCATGAACATGGCACATGATTTAAGAACGCCATTATCAGGTATTATTGGTCTTTCTTATATTCAATCTAAAGAAGGAACTAATGTTGATGATAGGCAGAATGGTCAATGGATACAAGGGGCTGGAGAACAACTTTTAGAATTACTCAATTTAGTATTAGAAGTAACCGCGGCTGAACATCACGTTGAAAATATAGCAAAAGATACTATTCACCTGCAGCTTCTTGCAGAAGAACTACAATCCTTGATGCAACCTGCTGTCGTTTCTAAGGGGTTGGATTTCCATCTCAAGCTGGGTACCCACTTACCCCTCATCATTGCTGATCGAATTAAATTAAAAAGAATTATACTTAACATCCTCTCAAATGCAGTTAAATTTACTAAAAAAGGAAAAGTTAGCTTAGAAATTAATTTATTAGCTATAAAGGATAACCAAGCTTCAATCGAAATACTTATCAGCGATACAGGTATTGGTATCCCTCAAGATAAACTGGATAAAATATTTGATCGTTTTTATCGTGCACATTCATCTTCGCAAGCAGAATATACAGGTTATGGTATTGGATTATTTTTAGTCAAGCAAGCCGTTGAACTTTTAAGAGGGGAAATAAAGGTCTCGAGCGACGAAGGAAAAGGAAGCTGTTTCTCCGTCATGTTCACCTTGCCTTTGGCAGAAGAAACATCAATATCTGAACCGGCAACTTACAAAACTTTGGAAACACAATCTGCTGATTCGAAATCAGACCCTGAATTAGATAAGCATGTGCTCATTGCAGAAGATAATACCTTAGCTTTACATGTGGTAAAAAAATTACTTGTTAATTTAGATTATCAGATAACCACCGTAGCGGATGGTAAAGCAGCTCTCAATGCCCTACAGACTCAATCTTTCGATTGGGCATTATTAGATATTGGTCTTCCCGGTTTAACAGGAACAGATGTTGCAAAAGCTTATCGACAATGGGAAAAACAACATAATAAACCCCAACTTCCACTCTTTGCGCTCACTGCTCATGCGGTAGATGAAATTAAAAAAGAGTGTGAACAAGCAGGCTTTGATTATATTCTTAATAAACCATTTACTGAAAAAAATATTCAAATTATTAAGCTATTTTTGAAAAAAAAAATTAAAAACCTATAGATTTATTTCTATCTAAAATAAATGAAAATAATTAATTTTGATCTTTTCAAGTTAAAAAAAATCGCTTAGAATTAATAAATAATAACTGGAAATAACTAAAATAAAAGGAGATGGCATGATGAAAAAATCGTCGGAAGTTAAAAAAACTCGCGTTAAGCTGTTTTAGCTTAACGCGAGTAGATAGGTGCTAGGTTGGATCGTGTTTTGAGGCCA
>JBDLTN010000140.1:0-3813 GCA_039805785.1 Pseudomonadota bacterium
CGCCGATAGAAACATTTTTTGAGGGTAAAAAAATCTGGCAGGAAAAAGTTGACAGTCTTAACTTCAACTGACAGTAAGCACGACTGAAAAAACGGGTAACTGTCACATTAAGTTTGAACCACTACAGGTAATATAGACAAAATTTCAAGTACGAAGAGTATGTCATCCTTTATTCATCTGCACCTACATACCGAATACTCTTTGAGTGATGGCTTGATTCGTATTGATAAACTCATTTCAACAGCGGATGAGCTTTCGATGCCGGCTATCGCGGTAACAGATCTATCCAATTTATTTGCAACGATTAAATTTTACCAGGCAGCGATTAAGAAAGGTATAAAACCTATAATTGGCGCAGAATGTTGGATGAAAAATGATCAATTTCCAGATCAAGCGCTTCAATTAGTTTTACTTTGTCAAAATAAACAAGGTTATCGAAACTTAATTCAATTAATTTCGCGTTCCTATTTAGAGAATCAACACAAGGGTAAGCCTGTACTCCAAAAGAGTTGGTTTGTAGAGCATTCTGAGGGTTTAATTGTATTATCGGGTGGGAGAGAAGGCGAAATTGTATCCCATTTACTGAAAAATAATAAAGCTTTAGCAGCAGAAGCGCTAAAATTTTGGCTAACATTGCTCCCAAATCGATTTTATTTGCAATTACAACGCTTAGGTCGGCCTCTGGAGGAAGAATATATCGGGTTAGTTTTAGAACTTGCAAAAGAATATAATGCCCCCGTCGTAGCAACCAATGAAGTTTGCTTTATTTCACCAGAAGATTTTGAAGCACATGAAGCGAGAGTTTGCATTAATAGTGGCTATACCTTAAACGATCCTAAACGACCTAAAGTTTATACTCCTCAGCAGTATTTACGTTCGACAGAAGAAATGCTGGCTTTATTCGCTGATATTCCATCGGCATTAATTAATTCAGTTGAGATCGCTAAACGTTGTAATTTAGAAATTGAATTAGATGCTTCTTTTTTGCCGAATTTCCCTATTCCGGCAGGGATGAGTGCAGAAAATTTCTTAACACAAGAAGCTAAACAAGGCTTACTACAATGTTTAGAGAAACGCTGTAAAGTTTTTTTGAGTTCAACTCAGCAGTCAAAATCTGAGGTAAATGCAAGTGCAAAGGGGGATTCTCAGAAATCGCCTATTAATTTAAATGAATTTGAAAAAATTTATTTTGAGCGTTTACATTCAGAGCTCAAAGTGATTAATTCGATGGGATTTGCCAGTTATTTTCTTATTGTTGCCGACTTTATCCATTGGGCTAAAAAAAATCAAATTCCAGTGGGTCCTGGTAGAGGCTCAGGAGCGGGTTCTTTAGTAGCTTATGCTTTGCAAATTACTGACTTAGATCCATTGCAATACGATTTGCTTTTCGAGCGATTTTTAAATCCCGAGCGTATTTCTATGCCGGATTTCGATATTGATTTCTGTATGGAAGGGCGTGATAGAGTTATTGAATATGTAACGGAACGTTATGGACGTGATGCGGTTTCTCAAATAATAACATATGGAAGTATGGCAGCCCGGGCGGTAGTCAGAGATGTAGGGCGTGTTCTAGGCTATCCTTATGGTATGGTAGATAAAATTGCCAAGTTAATTCCTTTTGAGTTAGGTATTACACTTAAAAAAGCCCTCGAACAAGAAGATGAATTAAAACACCGTTATGCACATGAAGATGAAATAAAAGTATTAATCGATTTGGCAAAAAAGCTGGAAGGATTAGTACGCAATGTTGGTAAACATGCCGGTGGAGTAGTGATTGCTCCTTCTAAACTAACAGACTTTACCCCACTCTATTGTGAGCCTGGGGGGATACATTGCATTACTCAATTTGACAAAGATGATATTGAAAAAGTTGGTTTAGTTAAATTTGATTTTCTTGGTCTTCGAACATTGACCATCATTGATTGGGCGGTGCAAGCAATTAATGCGAAAAAGTCTCCAGGAGAGTCTTTTTTAGATATCACAGTGATCCCTATCGACGATATGGACACCTTTGCTTTATTAAAAGCATGTAAAACAACGGCTGTATTTCAATTAGAATCTCGAGGAATGCGGGATCTTGTTAAACGATTATCTCCAGATAGTTTTGATGAGATTATTGCTTTAGTTGCCTTATTTCGCCCAGGACCATTGCAGTCGGGGATGGTCGATGACTTCATTAATCGAAAACATGGGCGAGCTCCAGTTCAATATGATCATCCTTTTTTAGAATCAATATTGAGCCCAACTTATGGAATTATTTTATATCAAGAACAAGTAATGCAAATTGCGCAAGTACTTGCGGGTTATACTTTGGGGGCTGCTGATTTATTACGCCGTGCCATGGGAAAAAAGAAGGCTGAGGAGATGGCTCAGCAAAGAACTGTTTTTATAAAAGGTGCGGAGCAGAAAAGCATAGATTCGCGTTTAGCAAATCAAATTTTTGATTTAATGGAAAAATTTGCAGACTATGGATTCAATAAATCCCATTCAGCAGCTTATGCATTAGTTTCATATCAAACGGCCTGGTTAAAGACACACTATCCTGCAGAATTTATGGCAGCAGTATTATCATCCGATATGGATCATACCGAAAAAGTAGTAATCTTTTTGGAAGAATGTCGCTTAATGAAATTAAATATATTGCCACCAGATATTAATCATAGTAGTTATAAATTTACCGTTGATGAACTTACAGGATCGATACGCTATGGTTTAGGTGCTATTAAAGGCTTGGGCGTAGGAACCATAGAAATGCTGATAGAACAACGTCAAAAACAAAAATTTAGTGATTTATTTGATCTATGCCAGCGTATTGATTTGCAAAAAATAAATCGTAGAAGTTTGGAAGCCTTAATTTTTTCCGGGAGCTTAGATAGTTTTGGTATAAATCGAGCCAGTCTTTTAGATAGCGTGGAGCTCGCTCTACAAGCAGCGGATCAGCGAACATTGGCAAAGGTTTCGGGCCAAAAAGATTTTTTTGGTCTCGATATGCCCTCTCATTCATCCAAAATAGAGAATCAAGAAGATTGGCCAAAATTACAACGTTTACAAAATGAGAAGGATGTTTTAGGTTTTTATTTGAGTGGTCATCCTTTGGAAAATTATGCAACGGAATTAGCCAATTTTATTTCAATCCCCTTAAGCGAATTAACAAGCAAATCCGGTCAGCATATTACTATCGCTGGTTGGGTACTGACAATTCGTTCATTATGGACTAAACGCGGTGATCGCATGGCGGTAATTAATTTGGAGGATGCTAGTGGGCGTTCAGAAGTCACATTGTTTAGTGATATCTATACAAAATATCGTGAAAAGCTGAATAAGGATAAATTATTAATCATTGAAGGAGAGATTCAACGTGATGAATTTACGGGTAATACGCGGATCTTAGGGAAAAAAATTTTAGATATCAGTGAAGCACGTGAAAGTCATGCAAAAAACTTATTGATTAAACTTTCTAAATCGCTGATGAAACCTTCATTACTGGATGATTTGAAAAAAATATTGAGCAATTTTTGCCCAGGACTTTGTCCTACTCGTATTGCTTACATTCACCCTGAATTGAAAACTCAAGTCTATTTAACTTTAGGCGATAATTGGCGAGTGAAACCTGAAGAGGATTTACTAAAGGTTCTGCGCGAAAGTTTTGGTGAAGAATCTATTAGTATTCAGTATTAATTGTAATGAATTGGAATAGTTCAGACTTGATGTGACACAAAGGAATGAGTAAGGTTACCCGTTTTGAGAAGTCGAGAAACTTTAATCAAAACACAAAGGGTAACCTTAGATGCTACATAGTAATGAAAGAATAAT
>JBDLTN010000141.1:0-3788 GCA_039805785.1 Pseudomonadota bacterium
GAAACATTTTTTGAGGGTAAAAAAATCTGGCAGGAAAAAGTTGACAGTCTTAACTTCAACTGACAGTAAGCACGACTGAAAAAACGGGTAACTGTCACATTAAGTTTGAACCACTACACATTATCAATTTCATCAGTTTGTTTTGAATGTGTTGAGTGGCGCTTTCTCCCAATTGTGCCACGATCAAACCGACATAATTCATCCCTAAATAATAAGCAAAACTCAACCAAGCATCTTCTAAGCCTATCGATTCCGCTGATCCTGCCAGTAAGGAGTTCATGCTCGCACTACCTAGCGCTAACAACGAAGGTTTTACTCCAAAAAACATTATTCTGGGCAACTTAGGATACTGTTGTTTATTTCTTTCAGATACTTCATGACACACACCTGATATTAAACCACTCAGCAAAGACGATATTGGAATATTTATCGCTATTGCTTTAGATTGCTTAGCTTGATACAACCTCAATCTGGTTTCAGTATTTGTCTTATCGTTTGCAGTATTTGGTAGCGCACGACGCTGTCTCAGCAAAGGATTAATGGTATTACCTTCTTCACTTAAGTAATCGACAGTATCATTTTCTAAGGAATTCGCATTAATATCATTACTTAAATATTGCTTCTGACCAACGACAATCGCACTGACCTGAGTGGGTTGAGTGGTTGTTGCAGATAAATGACTGGTGTTAGGAAGAATAGCAAACCATTCGTTGTTTAACTCATTCATTAATTTATTTTTTTCAATTTTAAAATCTTGCAACATGGGCAATTGAGTTAAGTTTAACGCTATTTTCGTATTGTTAAACTGGACATGTAGTGTTTGTAACTCAGGCTCTTTAAAGAAATCTTTGATTATCACGGCAGAAGGTGCTGTCTGATTTGAAACATGATTACTTAATGCATTAGTCAAGATTAAATTCGTTGCATTATGCTGGAGAAAATCAACGGATTCAGATCTTAATGGAATAATCAGATCAGTATCGGCTTCAACCTGTTTGACATCGAGTAGAGCAATTCCTGATTTTAAATCGAACTCTAAAGGAACCGACCCTAAATCGAGATGATGATGCCGACCTGCTACTATCTTCTGTAATGCCTTATCTAATAAAATATAGACATCTTTTTCAGGCCAACGACTGGGGTAAGCATCCGCCAAACGCACCGTGGCTACTTCAAACATTTGTTTGCTAGTAGCTGAAACGACCATCAACGACAATAAAAGATCATTACCTAAACGATTTTGAGCATTAGGTGTGATAAAAATTAATTTATAATTCCAACCGCTAGCTTGCATTTGTTTCACTATAGATTGGAAAGAAACTTTAATCTTTTGCTTAGCTGAGTGATAAACTACAGTTTCTGATATAGGTAAGTGCTGTAAACTTAATGTAGGCATTCCTGATCGAATACTAACAGTCATATGACCAACACTTCCATGGAGATGTGTTCGAGACATTGTAGGATTATTTTGCATTATTTCATCTTCATTATTACCAATCCCAACCTGCTCATTTTCAATCGTTTTTAAACTGAATTTAACATTAAGTTTCTCGGCAATCGGATTATATTCTTTCAAAATCTGACTGACGGGTTGCTTCAAATCATCCTTTAAGAAATACAGAAATTTATTACCTATTCTAAGTTCAGCCAGATCAATAAAATACAGACGAATACGATGAGATGGACGCGCAGTTAATTCAAGTTCGAAATCGTCCTTGTATCCGTTGGCCACTTTAGCCACTAAATAACTTAACACGCGGTGCAATTCATTGGGTTGGTATATTGTTTCACTAAAATGAAATATCATAGGATGTTGGTAGTTTTCTAGTAGGCTTGACATTTCTGCACTCGGTAATTCTGTCGGTAAGACAGGAACGAGATTAAACGCCTTACTCGATTCAGAATGATAGTTATAAATAATTGTTACATTATTTTTGTTCATCGGCTTATCAAAAGAAATACTTTGTATCTGGCGTAACAATTTCTCCAGCGGATCAACCTTAAAATGAAATTTTAAGGTTTTTGGTGCTTTAGGGTCGGATGAATTAGAAATCTGGATAGAATCTAGATTATTAATAAGTTCATTAAAAACAAATTGATGTTGGGTTTGTGCATTATCCTCTTGAGCATATAAATCAACCGAACTGGTTCCATTACCCGGTAAAACATAATAGGTAAAATTACCTTGTGCCTCATTAATAACATGCGCCGACGATTGTAAATACATTTTGAAAGTATCAAGATGACCAGCATTAGGAATTAACACGGTATGTTGCGTTTCCAAATGTGAAAAACCTAATAGCTGAATTTCTTGAGTATCCGCTGCAGCGGTTATATTCAGTGGAAAGCTTCCTCCAATAATTTTTTCAATACTTATAAGCTGTAGAGTTTTATTACCGTATGTTAAATTACCCTCTACTAAATTAATGTCGATGTGCGTCGCATTAGGCTGTAAACCCTGCAACATAAACACATCATCTCCCTCTCCTCCATTAATAACTCCCGTGACAATTTGGGTAGGTTGCAAGATAAATTGATCCGGTCGATTTCCGCCAGAAACATTTTTATCCCCATCTCCCATCAAGATAACGTTGGATAGGTCTGAAAAACCCTCAATATGATCAGTTCCATTTCCTAATTTAATAAAGGCTTTATCGGCTAAGCTATTATTGGCGTTAGATAAACCGACGGCGCCATCACATCTAAAAGCTCCCTGCGCCGGGAGTGTTTCACCTTCAACGTCAGTGGGCACACACAGCAGTCACTACCAACAGGTGGTGTAATACTTTCCTTCATGCGCTTAAAATCATTTGATTTAGCTGTTAAAAAAACTGAATTATTTTCAACCTCTTGAAAAATAGGTCTGGATTGTCTTGTTCTACAACCTTTGTAGGCTCTATGAGCGCACCAAGTGACCTTACCCACTTCCTTAATGGCAGGAACAATAATATGTTTAAATTCAGGATGATTTGTTAAAAATTCATAGAGTTGTGGCAATATATCCTTATCATATCCATCTATTTCATCAAGTGTTTTTTGATAGGCTGAGTCCATATGTAAAAAGGCACGTGTACCCTCAGTAATTTCATTTAAAACCGTTAAATGCAACACATGATTTTCCTCATCAACCTTAGCCACGGCTTCATAAATTCTAACGTCAATCATAACTGCTACAACTATTACTCCGCCTATTGGATCAACCACTGCAGAATATTCCAGCGCAGCGAACGCTTCCGAACTCATTTCCAGGGTCCTCACCCCCAACGAGGTCAAATCTACTGTGAGTTGCGTGCCATCACTAAGCACATTGACTAAGGCATTGGTATTGCCACTATCTTTCAGCAAAACTTGGATATTTTCATAGAGATCATCGCCTATCAGTAAATCATTGAAAACTTGTGGTAGACCGCGCACTATCGGTGCCCCGACACCCAGTAATTTTGCTTGGGTGTTTCCTAGGTTCGAAAGTTTAATCGCTTGTTCACTGAGATATTGGGCCGCTTTCTCAGAGGGATGTTGGAATCCTTTTAAATACACCAACTGCGCCAAAGCTAATTTATCTCCCTTTAAACTCATTAACGCATCCCAAGTAAACATGGCATCCATCGTGATAGACGAAATCTTTTCTACTTTGGCTAAATGAGATTTTAAACGTGCAATCGATATTAAGAACCCGTCTTCATGCTATTTTATCCGTTTAAGAAGTCCAAAAAAATGAGCGATAATGACGTAATTTTCAGCCGAAGAAGTCGTTATTTCATAATCTTTTGATAACCTACGAAAATTAT
>JBDLTN010000142.1:0-3574 GCA_039805785.1 Pseudomonadota bacterium
TATCTGCTCTATTTAATGAAGCGCAGAATAAAGCATTTAATGAAAATCGACGCAGATATGAAGGACAAGGAAAATTTGGTCCTGGTTCATTTGTTGAAAAAAATTCAAGTCCTTCGAATGGTTTCGGTGAAACACTGCTAAGCCACCCCTTTTTCGAAGACACTCAGTATTTTAGTGGAATTGATTCGGCGCTAAGTCCAAATCCCACAGATAATCCTGAGGCATATGAGCAATTTCAGCAGAAACGTCTAGAATATCAGCGCCGATTACAAAAAAATCTTGGTTTAGATGCGAGCGCGAGCAAAAATATTACGCTCGCTAGATAGCATGGTAAAGCTTAGTCTTACTCAAGAAATTTTGTTTGGAACACTTGAAGGAGTAGAGCAATTTCTTCAGGCTGGCGCGGATATCGAAGCAACCGATGAGTATGGTTTTTCACCTTTAATAGAATCCGCTATTGCTAATAAAGTCGACGTTGCCGCCTTATTATTAGAACATGGTGCTGATGCTAACAATGCTGATGTGACGGGCCGAACCGCACTACACTGGGCAGTCGATAATCATAATATTGAGTTATGTGAATTATTGCTAACAAACAAAGCCGATGCAAATGCTTATACTACATCAGGACAACCAATTTTAGTTTACCCTTTATTAAGGCAACAAGTTGAATTAAAAAAATTGCTTTATCGTTATGGTGCTAAGCTCAGTTTTGCCCAAGACTTTATTCAAGCTAAATTACTTGGACATCGTTATGAATTATCCGGCCAGGTGGATATTCTTAATGCTAAAGGACGATTTATAGAAATAAACTATGAAGGATTTTTTTTAGAATTTACTATTGATGTTATCCTCAACTCTTTACGGCGCTACCAGAATAATTTTTCTTCACGGCATTTTCGACCTTATTTCAATAATCTAGAAAAATTGATTGCTGCATTTGCTAATGCACAGGCCCTACTAAAATATCAGCGTTATACACTTAATATAAGAGACTATACTCAGAGTATCGATGCCTTGCTCGATCAAGAATTATTATTATTGCCTGTCGCTTATGAAGGTCATGCTATTGCATTGATCAAATATAAAAATTGGCTGATTCGTTGCGATCGTGGTGAAAATAGTCAGCGTGAAGGCAGCATTGTGATCTATGAATGTCAGCGCCCTTATGCTTGGAATAAAGAATTTTGCAAACAATTAATTTATCAGCGTCAATCTCGTGCGTTTCTAACTCAAGGAATACATCGCCATCTAGGTTTAATCACCATTGCCAAACTTCCCATTCAAGGACAGATTATTGGTAATTGTTCTTGGGCAAATATTGAAGCAAGTATTTTAGCCATATTGTTTTTGTTATCGGCGGTTAATACTAAAGGTCAATTAGTCTCTCGTTCTGCAGAATATCAGCAACAAGCGTTAGCTTTTTTTCAAGATTGGCAAACTTGGGACAAAGATCGCGCTTTAGAAGAATGTATACAAGGATTTTATTATAGTAATAAAGCACGAGGCGCCACAAAGGCGACTACTTTAGCCGCCATTTTATTTCAAAAAGCACCGCATAATCTTAATGATTTCAAGCAAGCAGAGGCCATATTAAAAATCTTAAGCTTAGCGGATTATAATTACCTGCTAAAAAGTTATTTAAAGGTTTATTGGCAATTAACTAAGACTCCACAAGGAAAAGATTTTAAAAACTTGTTAGATGTTTGTGGCGTCAGTCAAGAGTTTTTATAATATAATCTATATGAGTAGATTGAACCTTGCTTGAATGAGCGTTATTTAAGGAATAATAAAGATGAATAATACGGAACTTTTAAGAACCCAACAAAGTTTTTTCCCACCAAAAAGTACTAAACCAAATGAGATAGAAAAATGGATTAAAGAGGTCAATCAATTTAAGCTAAAATCTATTTACGATTTAACCTGGAAAGATTTTTATAAAGAATTACGCAGATTAGGAATAAAAGAATTTTTAAGCCAGTATGGGTATTTTCATAATAAGAGGAAATTACAGCTAGCGATCGCAAAATCCAACCCAAGTCAAAAAGGGCTGAGTTTGTTGGATTTTGAATTAAATACAGAACAAGCATTATTTGATCGTTTAGGTAAAAGTTTTTTTGATAAAATTACTCTTTGTCCAAATTTTAATCCAAAAAATCATACATTATCGACTATTCATTATTACTTGTTTGGTAACAGCTTCTATTTTACTGCATTAAGTTTGGGCTTTTCTAGCAAACAAGGTTTCCTTAATTTTTTTGCACAAACGCTTTATGTACCAGAATGTATCGGCGATAAGGCGAAAAATTTAAGAATGTCTATCCAGAGCTTACATTCAATGAATCCAATCACATTGCGGGGAAAACTCGGTGGGCTTTACGATAAGCCCTTACCAAAAAATATAAATTTCATAAAGTATAATTATACCTTAGAGGAGCTTAAGTCAGCGTTAGAAAGTGAAAATATTGCAATGGTGGTGGCTAGTTTAGGTGGAGGTAATACTTGCGCTGTCAATAAGAGGCTACAAACATTAAGACCTTTGCTTAATGTTAGTCTGCATGTTTTAAAGCTTAAATCTTGGGAATCATTGAAGAGGAATACGCCAATCTTTATTTGGAAGGTAAAACTATATCACCTATTCTCAGGTCAAATACCCTTATTAGAACAACAGGATAGCAGTTTATTTAGGCCCACAGCTTCATTTTCGTCTTGCGTCAGTTTTCATGGGCAATTTTTTCCCACACATTCTACACATAATGCTAACGAGGAGGGGATAGATCGAATTTTCTTACCTTTCCCCCCTGCTTAAATGTCAGGATTGATATTAAGAAAACAGAGCTGTGTAATCCAAGGCATGCCCCTATTTTGTAAGATGAACACCACAAACCTGGAGCCAGTCAGTTTCTTATTTAGTTAAACAGAGGACAATTATTTAAACCAGAAAGCACAATTAGAATACTTTATCCATTGTAATTACGGCATTGAATAGAGTATACTCTGTGCCGCTATCGCGGGGTGGAGCAGTCTGGTAGCTCGTCGGGCTCATAACCCGAAGGCCGTAGGTTCAAATCCTACCCCCGCTACCAATTTTACTGTGTGAGAGGCCCCATTAAGGGGCTTTTTATTTTGATTAGCAGTGCTAAATAGCAGTAGCTTTTGCTTTTTTTGCCACAGTGAGTTGGAAGGTGATTTTATGTCTAAAGCTATTGTTGTGTATGCTCACTCCAATTGGACTTTTGACAAATGCCGTCTGTAAAGTGCTGCCTATGTAAAGGTTGCAAATGTGCGGCAACGGACGAAAATTTTAGTGCAAATGAGCATAGACGATGAAGAACAATTCAGCGATAGAAGCAAAGATATTACCGACGGTTGAAGCTCTGGGTTATGAGCTATGGGCTTGCGCCTATCTGACCCAAGGCCAACGAAGTGTATTACGTATCACTATTGATAGTGAACAGGGTATTACACTGGCTGACTGTGAGCGAGTAAGTCGTCAGATTAGTGCGTTATTGGACGTAGAAGATCCTTTGCTTGGTCGTTATAACTTAGAAGTTTCTTCACCGGGTTTGGATAG
>JBDLTN010000143.1:0-3483 GCA_039805785.1 Pseudomonadota bacterium
ACCCATATACTATTCTCAATGCCTAAATAAAAATTCCTCTATTTAAAAACTGGGGTAAGTTTGGGAGGTTTACAATATCTGTAGTTTGTGATAAAGAAAAAACACAATTGATTAGTTTAGGTCTAGGCCCGAAACTTAATTATCCAGAAAAAGTAAGCCTAGTTAATCAATTTCAAAAAAATGTTGAGAAATACCCAAACAATTTTGCTCTTTGTGATGCTCAGAAACAATTAAGTTATAGAGAGGTAGATCGACAATCAACCAATTTGGCTCATGCTTTAAATGATGCAAATGTAAAACAAGGAGATTTTGTTGGGATTTTTTTAGATGCTAATTATTTATTTTTTATCGCAGAATTAGCAATATTAAAAATTGGCGCGATATTTATTCCTCTTTCTAAAGATAATCCAAATGAGCGACTTCAGTTGATTATTAACCAGGCAAAAATTAATTTTTTTATTGTTGATGACAATCGTAAAGGACTATTTGATACAAGTGCTCAAAAACGCCAATTAATTTCAATTGATTCGGCTAGTAACTCTACTAACTTAGATAAAAAATTGCCTGAGTTAGATAAAAATACGGATGAATTTTGTGTTCTTTATACATCAGGGTCTACGGGTGCACCGAAAGGAGTTATTTTGCTTCAAAAAGGAATTTTTCGCGTTGTAGAATCGCCAAATTTTATAAAGATTTCAGCAGGAGATAAAATTGCTCAAACTGCAAACCAAGCCTTCGATGCGGCTCAATTAGAATGCTGGCTAGCTTGGAATCATGGTGCTAGTTTAGTGCTGTTTAACAAAGAAACACTTTTAAATATAAGTTCATTTCAAGCTAAGCTAAGAACTGAAAAAATTACCCACATGTGGTTAACTGCAGGATTGTTTGATTCTTATGCTAATACTCAACCTGATATATTTGCAACTAAACACTTAAAAACTTTGATGGTGGGTGGTGATGTCGTATACATAGATACAGTATCAAAAGTTTTAAATTTTACAGACGCCCCAACTATCTTAAATGGATATGGACCCACCGAAGGGAGCATATTTTTATCAACTCATACTTTTAATAAGCAAACTATCAATAATTATAATACAGCACCCATTGGTTCACCTATTAATAATACAACAGTGTCAATAAATACGTTCCTTGGTGAATTAGCTCCAAAAGGTGCTATTGGCGAATTATTAATAAGAGGAGAAGGCGTAGCGAAAGGTTATTTAAATTCAGCATTAAATAAAGATCGGTTTACTGGGGATCTAGACAACAAATCTTATCATACTGGCGATTTAGTTAAATATAATACGGAAGATTCTCAGATTATGTTCATAAGGCGAGTTGATACACAACAAGTCAAGATTAATGGTAATTTAGTGGCTCTCGAAGAGATTAGGAGCTGCTTATCGCGACATCCAGATATTAAACAGGTTGAAGTAAGTGTTATCGAAAAACAGATAGTGGCTTTTTATACGTTGAAGTCTTCGAATAAAAAATTTATTCCTAATGAAGAATTTCAAAAATATCTAAGTAAAAGTTTACCTGACTATATGTTTCCTAAATTTTATAAGAAAGTGGATTATTTTGAAGTCAATTCGAATGGTAAGCTAGATAAAACACAATTTAAAAAATTTGAAAAAGAATTTAGGACAAAGCAACAAGAAGTAAGCCCTCCGCAAACATCT
The DNA here is from genome assembly GCA_039805785.1 of Pseudomonadota bacterium. Classification (GTDB taxonomy): domain Bacteria; phylum Pseudomonadota; class Gammaproteobacteria; order Diplorickettsiales; family Diplorickettsiaceae; genus Aquirickettsiella. The sequence goes on from JBDLTN010000143.1 coordinate 1,686, forward strand.
GACGGCAAAGCTTTACTAAAAATAATTGAAGAAGAATTACCTTTATTTCCAAATAATATAAATGAAAATTTTATTAATTTTGGCTGTGATTCTCTTACAGTGATGAGAATAATTAATAGGGTTAATTTAAAATTTAAGCCAGAAATGAAAAAGCCGTTTGATGGAAAACATGACAATCCTTTAACAGAAAAATTCTTTCATGCAAGCGATTTATATAAAAATCCAACTATCCAGGGTTTGAAAAAGATATTAAGTAAGAAATTAAATAATAAACATAAAAGTGGTTCACTTCGAATATTAAAAAGTGGGGATAGTCATTATCCTCCTATTATATTCATACATCCAGCTGGAGGAGGGCTCAGTTGTTTTGATAATTTAGTAAGACAGTTAAAATTAGCTAACTTTTGCTATGGTATCGATGATCCATTGCTTGAGAGTAATCAATTAGAATTATTATCCATGGAGGAAATGGCGAAAAATTATCTTGCTATAATAGCTAACGAAGTAGAAGGTCCCTTTATTCTGGCAGGCTATTCATTCGGAGGTATGTTAGGATTAGAAATGGCGGCCCAATATGAATCAAGATCTGAAAATGCTCATTTATTACAGGTAATATTATTTGATACATGGATGGTTTCGTATGCTAATGAAGAGATTAAAGAGAAGTTAAAAAAAGAGGTTTTAGTTTATTGTGCTGAACAAAGAAAAGAAGCTAACCTCAAAGAAAATTCTGACATGCTTGGTCTATTGGAGAAATTATGTGAACATCATCAAGAGATAGGCTTTAAATTTAAACCACAAGAGTCTATTTCTATTCCAGTTTACTTATTTAAAGCGATGATCTTTAATGAGCAATTTAAAAAAATGCACTCTCAAGATAAAAATAATTATTTATCAACTCATGTTAAAAAATTAATGATTAAAGAAATTCGTGCCACACATTTTAATATGTTTGAAAATCAAATTGATAATTCTTTAGTTAACGATTTTTCGATACTAGTAAATGAGATAAACGGAAAAAAATGTTTTAATAAACATCACAAATTATATGAAGTTGATGGCCCGTTACTTTTCCGTCCTTTAAGTGAAGTTAATGATCCTAAATTATCCTCTTACCAACCAAAAGTAAAATAATGATTAAGGATAATAATTGAGGAGCTAATATGATGAATATCCAACTTATCTTAAATGCATTGCCTTTTTCGATTTATTGGATTGATAGTAAAAAAAATACTTTCCGAGGAGGCAACCAACATTTTTTTTCTTTATTAAATATTAGCTCTTTAGCAGAATTGGTTGAGAAGTCAATCGCCGATGTTTTTTTTAGTGAGCATTTAAGAATAATTAATGAGTTATTCAATGAAAGTATAAAAAATAAAGATAAGCTTTTTTCTGCTATTTATCATAAAGTAGCTAATGATCAGGAAGAGTCGATACTCATACAGAGTATTTCTATTCAATCCAAAAAGGAAGCCATAACTATCTTTACTGAAATTAACCCCTCTCTTAAAGATTTCAATCGCTATTTATGGGAAGAAAATGAAAAATTAACTATTTATTTAAATAATATTGTTGAAAATGTTCCTGCAAGTATTTATTGGAAGGATACGAATAGTGTCATACTGGGTGGGAGTAAGTTACATACCGAATTAACAGGATTTATTGATTCTAAAGAGGTTATCGGCAAGACAGATTTTGATTTTGCATGGAAGGACCAAGCAGAAAGAATACAGGAAAATGATCGTTTTGTGATGCAAAATAATCAAATGGTTAGCTTTGAAGAAAGAGCTAAATTAGA
>JBDLTN010000144.1:0-3369 GCA_039805785.1 Pseudomonadota bacterium
AAAATCCAACAATTTTTATTAGTTCAATATCATCTAAATAACCTTTATCAGCAGCAAACAACAACACCGCCATTTCTGCAATACCTAAAGGAGCATATTGTTTTTGTTTTAAAATTTCAGTAACGCGCTGGCCTCTCTCAAGTTGTTTACGCGTCGCCTCATCCAAATCTGACATAAACTGAGAAAAAGCGGCAAGCTCGCGATACTGTGCCAAGCTTAATCGAACACCGCCACCTAATTTCTTGATAATTTTTGTTTGAGCCGCAGACCCCACTCGTGAAACGGATAAACCTGCATTAATTGCCGGACGTATACCTGCATTAAACAAATCTGTTTCTAAAAAGATTTGCCCATCGGTAATTGATATAACGTTCGTAGGAACAAAAGCAGATACATCCCCTGCTTGGGTTTCGATAATAGGTAGTGCCGTTAATGAGCCTGTTTTTCCTTTTACACGACCATTACTAGCCTTTTCAACAAACTCTTCATTAACTCTTGCAGCACGTTCAAGTAAACGCGAATGCAAATAAAATATATCTCCTGGATAAGCTTCTCGACCAGGTGGACGACGCAATAACAAAGATATTTGTCGATATGCCCAAGCTTGCTTCGTTAAATCATCATAGATAATAAGCGCATCTTCACCTAAATCTCGAAAATACTCTCCCATTGCACATCCAGCATAAGGCGCAATAAACTGGAGTGCTGCAGAATCAGCCGCGCTCGCTGATACTATAATAGTGTGTTTTAAAGCATCTTCTTCTTCTAACTTACGCACCACAGCTGCAATAGAGGAAGCCTTTTGACCTATTGCGACATAAATACATTTTACGCCGGTATCTTTTTGGTTAATAATCGCATCGATGGCAAGCGCTGTTTTACCAGTTTGTCTATCGCCAATTATCAACTCGCGCTGACCGCGCCCAATAGGCACCATACTATCAATAGCTAAAATACCTGTTTGTAATGGCTGAGAGACACTTTGGCGCCAAATCACGCCAGGGGCGACCTGCTCGATAGGGGCATTTTTTTCTGTCTCAATAGATCCTCGACCATCTATAGGGTGCCCTAAAGCATTAACAACACGGCCTAGCAAGGCTTCTCCTACTGGCACCTCAAGAATACGCCCAGTACATTTAACGGTTTGACCTTCACTTAATCCATCGTAGTCACCTAAAACAACTGCACCTACTGAATCGCGTTCGAGATTTAAAGCTAAACCATAACATTGGGGTGAAAATTCTATCATTTCTCCCAACATAACATTATCCAAACCATAGATACGCACAATCCCATCACGCAGACTGACGATACTTCCTTCCGTACGCGTTTCTGCAGAAATATCAAATTTCTGGATACGCTCTTTGATTAATTCATTAATTTCAGATGTGGTTAATTGTTGCATTGATTTATACTGCCTCTTAATACACTAATTTCGCACGTAAACGTTTTAATTTTTCACGTATAGAACCATCGATGACTAAATCTCCGACACGAACGACCAATCCACCAATTAGATCTTTATTGGTATGATGATCTAATTTTATATGACTTTGAAAACGTTCTGATAATACTTTTATTAAAGATTGCTCTTCTATTTTAGTTAAAGGCACTGCAGAAATAGCATATGCCGTCACTTCCTTGGCTTGCTCAGCCTTATAACGTTCAAATAAATGCTCAACCTCGGGAAGTATTAGCAAGCGTCGATTAACTGCTATCAGTTTTAAAAAATTCTTTCCAAAAGGAAATATCGTTGCTTTACAAAACTCTAGCAAACATTCATACGCCACCATTTTATCCACGGAAGGATTTTTTAGTAAATCTTGCATCGATTTCACGTTAATAATTTTTGCAGCCTGTTTTAGTAAAGCAGACCAAGCATCCACATTTTTTTTATCCAAAGCGCTAGCAAATGCAGCTCGCGCATAAGGTCTAGCAATGGATGTGAAATGCTTCATCAAATTTCTTCCAAAGATTGTTTAACAAGCGCATGTTGAGCCACGCTATCCAGTGATTGCGCCAAAATTTTCTCAGTTGTCGTAATAACTAAATTAGCGACTTCAGCGCGAAGTTTTTGCTGCGCAGTTTGCCATTCTTGTTGAATGTCAGCTCGAGCTATAGCTAATAAACGTTCATTTTCTATGCGTATTTGCTGCTTAGATTCTTCAGACAATTGATTAGCGCGCTTATTAGCCTGTTCAATAATCTCAGTGGCTTGCTTTTTTGCTTCCTGTAAATGCTCGTCTGCTTTTAGTTGTGCTAATTCTAAGGCTTGTTGACCTCGTTCAGCTGCGGCTAACCCATCAGCAATACGCTGCTCTCGTTCTTTCATTACTTTTAGTATGGGCGGCCATACAAATTTCATGGTAAACCAAACGAATACAGAAAATGTAATTAACTGGCCTAATAAGGTGATATTAATTTCCACGACGATTTCTCAAATTTATTATACTCTTCGCACTTGAATTTTTGTCTGTGTTGCCGTTCGATTCACAATTCTCATGTATCGCTTGAATACACTGCGGTTGCTTAACTACGCGGGCCACTATCAAAAAATTCCAAATGCTGTGAGCATATCATTTAACCCGTTACTGGTTTAGAAACTAGCTTTAACACTTCACTTAAAAAAGGATTTTTAGCAAAAATTAAATACAGTCCCATTACAATAGAAATGGCGGCAAAAGCATCAACTAATCCTGCCATTAAAAACATTCGCAACATCAGCATAGGTGTTAATTCAGGCTGACGAGCCACACCTTCTAAGAATTTTCCACCTAAAATACCAAAACCAATCGCAGTACCTAATGCAGCTAATCCTACTAATAAAGCCGCTGCAATGGCCGTTAAACCTTGTACATTAGCAACTACTTGCGCAACTTCTACCATTTTTATATCCTCTCTTTTATTAATAAATAATTAATGTGTTTGCTCTTGACCATGCGTCTCATGTGCCATACTTAAATAAACTATAGTTAGCATCATAAAAATAAACGCTTGAATGGCAATAATTAATATATGAAATACCGCCCAAACACCCCCAAAAGTCCATTGCAGCCACCATGGCAATAATGCCACTAAAATAAAAATTAACTCTCCAGCAAATAAGTTTCCGAATAACCGTAATGACAAAGATATCGGCCGTACAAATTCTTCTAATAAACGAAAAATAATATTGATGGGAAAGAGATAAGGTCCAAAAGGGGCAACTAGCATTTCTTTACTGAGTCCCTTCACACCTTTAATTTTTAGGTTATAGTAAATGATTAAAATAAAGACTGCAATTGACATGCCGAATGTTGTATTCGGATCAGCCGTCGGCACGGATCGAAAGTGAGTTACGCCAAATAAGGATAACACTGTCGGCAATAG
>JBDLTN010000145.1:0-3161 GCA_039805785.1 Pseudomonadota bacterium
ATTATTCTTTCATTACTATGTAGCATCTAAGGTTACCCTTTGTGTTTTGATTAAAGTTTCTCGACTTCTCAAAACGGGTAACCTTACTCATTCCTTTGTGTCACATCAAGTCTGAACTATTCCATATAAAAATAATCTAGCATCGGGAAATCGATTGGAATTTTTATGCTGCATTATTTCTATTTTGTAAAACAACCATGCTTTTTAATAGATTGAGTGCTTCAAATAATTGATAATCATTTTTTACTAAATCATTATTATTAGTCGTAGCAGCTGAAAATAGCGTTTGTTGCGTAGTATTCCCATTTTTTAAATGACCTTTTAATTCTGCTTCATGCAGATAGATAGGTTCAGCCGGATTTTCGCTTAAGGAATTTATTTTTAGATCATCCAAGGTAATATCTGGAACAATGCCAGACGCTTGAATCGATCGGCCTGAAGGTGTGAAATACAATGCAGTGGTTAATTTAAGTGCGGTTATTTCATCTAAAGGGATAACGGTTTGTACCGATCCTTTACCAAAACTCTTGGTCCCTAAAATCAGGGCACGTTTATTATCTTGTAATGCACCGGCAACGATTTCAGCACCGGATGCACTACCTTGATTAATCAAGACGATTAATGTTCCCGCATAAACTTGATCATTGGGTTTCGCTGTAATTTTCATATTTGCTTCGGGTGATTGGCCTTGCGTGTAAACGATCACTTGGTTGTAAAGCATTTTCTTCGTATCAAGAAAAGCATTAGTGACATCAGCGGCCGAGGTTAATAGTCCTCCTGGATTGTTTCTTAAATCGAGTACTAAACCTTTGATCGGGGTTTTTTGTTGATGTTGTAATTTTGCGATCATTTGATCTAAATCATGGCGTGTGCTGGCTTGAAAACTGTTAATCCGAATATAGGCATAATCAGGTTCTAATAAATGTCCTTTGATACTTTGGATATGGATAATGCTGCGTTTTAAGTTAACTAAGAGTGGTTTATGCTGGCCTTGTCGGACTAAAGTTAATTGAATGGAGCTGCCTTTTTGACCGCGCATTTTTCTGACGGCTTCTCGTAAACTGAGTCCTTGAATAGGCGTGTTATTAATGCGTACTATCCAGTCACCTGGTTTAATGCCGGCTTTTTGTGCGGGGCCATCATCGATGGGTGTGACTACACGCAATAAACCTTCTTCCATACCGACTTCAAGACCTAAACCACTGAATTCGCCGGTGGTTGCAGTTTGTAAATCTTTTAAATCATCAGAATTTAAAAAACTTGAATGGGGATCCAGGCCACTCGCCATCCCTTGCATGGCATTTTGTAACAATTCATGTTCAGAAGTCTTTTGCACGTATTCATTTTTGATAATTTCGAGTTCACGATTAAAACGTGATACATCTTGAGAAAGCTTATCATCTGCTGGTGAGGGGGGATTAGTCTGGCCAGAAAAAGGTGAGGTACTAAACCCTAATAAAGAACAGGTGAGGAAGAAAAAAAATAGCGTTTTTAGTTTCATACGAGCTTATCCTTTTATTTAGTATCTGTACAAAGTTTATTCTTGCAGAAATCGATGGTATTGCATGCGTAAAGGCCATATTTGGCTACTCTACTTATAGTGTAATTCAGTTTAATGAATTTGCGAGGTGGCAGACAGAAAAACTGCTACTTTATTGAACAAAATTGTGATCTATGTTATTTTAATGTGAGTAAGTTTTGACCGGTCATTTCTTTTGGTTTAGGTAAATTTAATAAATTTAACAGCGTAGGAGCGATGTCCGCTAAACTTGGGTGGCTGACTGAGTTTATTTGTGCCGGTCGACCGATATACACAAAGGGTACAGGTTCATTAGTGTGAGCGGTGTGTGCTTGTTGGGTTTTTTCATCAAACATACATTCTGCATTACCATGATCGGCAGTAATGATGGCTTCTCCTCCGCATGCTTGTAAACAAGCTATAAGCTTGCCTATGCAGTCATCAATACAACTAATGCCTTGGAGAGTTGCGGTTAAATTTCCAGTGTGTCCTAACATATCGGGGTTAGCAAAGTTACAGATGATGACATCATAGGTTTTTTCTTTAATAACTTTTAGCAAGTGTTCGGTAATTTCGATTGCACTCATTTTAGGCGTAAGATCATAGGTACTTACTTTCTTTGAAGGAATTAAAACGCGAGTTTCGTTGACGGCAGGGTTTTCATCACCGCCATTAAAGAAGAACGTAACATGCGCATATTTTTCAGTTTCAGCAATACGTAATTGGCTCAAATGATGTTGTGCAAGGTATTCACCTAAACCATTTGTTAAGGATTGTTGTGGAAATGCAATTTGACTGGGAATGTCACTGGCATATTCCGTTAAAGAAATAAATCCTGCTAAGTGAGGTTGTTTTTGTCGATTAAAACCTGAAAAATCTTTGTCGAGAAAGGCATGGCTTAATTGTCGTGCGCGATCTGCGCGAAAATTTATAAAGATAACCAGATCCCCATCTTGAATTTTTATGGGTGCTTTATCTGCAGCGTGTATCGTTGTAGGTGATACAAACTCATCGCTTTCACCGCGGGCATAAGCCAATTGCAAAGCCTGTAAAGCGTTTGTGGCGCTATAAGCAGCTTTACCTAAACTTAAACAATTATACGCTGCTTCGGTACGTTCCCAGCGTTTATCTCGATCCATTGCATAATAACGACCGATTAGACTCGCAATTTTACCACTTCCTAATTGTTGGCATTTTTCTTCAAGATCGTTTAGGTAGTTTGTTGCACTTTTTGGCGGCGTATCACGGCCATCGAGAAAAGGATGTAAATAACAATGTTTAACTTTTTGTTGAGTAATGAGTTCAAGTAAGGCATACCAATGTTGTTGATGACTATGGATGCCCCCCGGTGATAATAATCCTAAAATATGCACAGATTTTTGACTGGCTTTGATCCTTTCAAGTCCCGCTAACAAACAAGGATTTTTAAAAAATGCACCCGTTTCTATATCATTATTAATTCTACTTAAATCTTGATAGAGGACTCGGCCGGCACCCATCGTCAGATGACCGACTTCTGAGTTACCCATTTGTCCCGCGGGTAGTCCCACCGCTGCACCAGATGCATCGAGTAGTGTGTGTGGATAGGTCTTTAGCAAGTAATCCCAATGCGGTGTATTGGCCATGGCGATGGCGTTATGAT
>JBDLTN010000146.1:0-3155 GCA_039805785.1 Pseudomonadota bacterium
GGCTTAAACATTATAACGAGGAAAGACCCCATGAAGCTTTAAATAATCAAACACCCATATACTATTCTCAATGCCTAAATAAAAATTCCTCTATTTAAAAACTGGGGTAAGTTTGGGAGGTTTACAGTATTCTTATAAGATATAAAAATCGATCACTTACTTAAAAATAAAATAAATAATTTATTTTATAATAAGGTGAACTTTGTTATACTGAATGACAGAAAGAATAATTAAAATGGCTAAAAAAAGTTTTCAAGAAAAAACCTGAAAATTATCTTTAATTTTAACTCCAGGATAAGGAGCTCATATGAATTTAGACTATTTAAACCATCTCATACCGAAACGCTGGATGCTATCACTGTATTATTGGTTACCTTTCTTTCCCACTCCCAGTGCTTTTTATTTTAAGTGTCGTGGTTTTATTGATCAATTTAAAGATTCAAGTTCTGAAGAGATTCCTTTAGAAAAGTTTCCTGATTTATTAGTTATTTTAGAAGAATATGCCGCTATAACCAATGAAAAAGAAACCGCGAAAAAAATAATTGCCGAAGTCTTTGCACGAAAAACTAGAAAAGTTCGCTTGAATTTTTTAGTTTCAATCTTAGAAAAATTTAGTCCTGAAAATAAAAATGCTGCAATTACCGAAGAACTCTTGCGACACATTCCCAATAAACTTTATACCGATTATTTTAATCTTTTATTAAAAGGTAAAAACTGTTCTTCTTTAAACTTAAAATGGTGTGCTTATCTTAAGGATAAATTTTCACTAAAAGATCGATTAACGCTCTGCTTATCCTTGCCAGATGATAAATTAACAAGCAATCAAGCGATATTATCTAAACTGGTTATCGATGAATGTGAAGAAAAATTCAAGCTTGAATTTGATCTAAGTCTTTTAAATACCGTAACGACTGAACGTCTGCTTAATATTATCTTCACGCGACCCTCTAATACGCTTTTTTCAAAACATTTACTTCGATCGTTTATAAATCAATTATTAAAAAAAGCTCGGGAAGCAAAACCAAGCTCGAAGTCGAGCATCGCTTCCTATTTACGACCATTAGATGTGTCTACTCGAAATCAATTTTTTAAAGATTTCTTAGCCCAATTGGAAAATCAAGAAAATATTGAATATTTTTTGAGTTTTTGCCCAGAAGAACAATGGCCAACACTGATCGACCATATCATCGTATCGGTTTTTTATGCGACTGACGCTAGCGTGAATAAGGATCTTTCAACAGAAAAAAGCCCGGTTGCAGCAAACCCAAATTTATTATTACTCCCGCCTTTGCAAAAACAAACTATCAGCTTTCCCATTAATCTATTTCAATTTCTTGCCATACAATACTTAGGCAAACAACCATTTAACCTCAATGTACTAAAAAAGGTTTTTGCGGAATCCCAAGAATCACTCGATCACCACCAAACTTTCTCGCCAGCACTACAATCTGTCGTTGCTGAAAGCCAAATTTCAGCGATAAAAGCATTTATCCAAGATCATATTATGATCCATGTGCCTAAAGAAAATAAACGGCATGATATCCATCATATTTTTAAACAATTTCGTAATAATGAAAATAATGGTAAATTTTTGAATATAACAACGCTTATACTTGAAAAATTGCCTGAAGATTTACAGGGTAGGGCTAGCTATGAAGCCGATTTAAATTTTTTACAGCAACTGTTATCCCATCTTTACTCAATAGTAGCCGATCCGTTGGTTGTTCAATATAAATATCAACAAGAGCATGAGCAAAATAAAAATCGAAGAGACTATGAAGAAAGAATAGATGCTATTCGAGAGCTGCAAACAAGAATCATCAGAGGGGAGCAAGCCATAGTGTCTCATCAACGTATGGTAGAGCTGTTTGGTGAACAAGCGCCACTGATGGAAGAAAAATGGGAAAAGTTAGGCGTACATTTTATTGATGCCGATAATTCAGAAGAACTAGAAGAGGCTAAACGAGAAGCTGAAAAAATAAAAAGATTTCATTCTATATATAATGGTCTTAATTCAAATGAAATTTCTCATAGTTTAAGTACTTCACCCTCTTTAACAAGTTATTTTAACTCTTAAAAATTAAAGTAATTGCTGGGCGCGCATCCAATCGTCATTATAAATCTTGCTAAGGTATTTAATACCACTATCAGGAAGAATGGTGACGATGGTCGCTGGCTTAGTTAATTTAGCTGCGATTGCTAATGCCGCCCAAACATTGGCACCGGATGATCCTCCCACCAACAATCCTTCCTCCTTGGCTAAGCGACGTGCCATAGCGAAGGCAGCTTTATCAGTAAAAGGAATAACCTCATCTATTACAGAAAAATCCAATGCTTTGGCAATGTGATCTTCGCCGACTCCTTCAACTAAATAATTACAATTCCCCGTTGTTGAAACTTTCCCCTGTTTGAAATACTCATAATAAATAGAACCGATCGGATCAGGCATCATCACTTTAATAGCAGGATTTTTTTTCTTTTAAAAAACGGCCCACACCGGATACAGTACCGCCGGTACTACCCGAGGCGATAAAAATATCAATTTTTCCTTGAGTTTGCTGCCAAATTTCAGGCGCCGTGCTGAGATAATGGGCTTCAGGATTTTTTGGGTTATCATATTGGTCGAGCCGAAAACTATTTGGAGTTTCAGCAGCAATGCGTTTTGCCACATTGACATAATGTTCTGGAGAATCGGGTGGAGCGGCTGTAGGAGTCACTATGATTTCCGCACCTAAAGCACGTAGGGAATTTTGTTTTTCCAGACTTACTTTATCTGGCATAGTCAAAATAGCACGGTAACCTTTTACCGCAGCTAACATCGCGATAGCCGCACCCGTATTTCCTGATGTGTTTTCAACTATCGTACCACCCGGTTTTAGATAGCCCCTTTGTTCGGCATCACTAATAATGTAATCAACAATACGATCCTTTACACTTCCGCTAGGATTTGCAAACTCACATTTAACTAAGATGGTTACGTGCTTATCTGGAACTATTTTTTGTAATTTAACAAGCGGTGTGTTTCCTATCGACTTTAAAATCGAATTGATACGCTGCGCATTTGAATTTTGGTATGTGTTGCTGCTCAATTCGCAATCCTCATGTATCTTTAATACACTCTGGTTACATCATTCTCTCGGCACCTACCCAACATT
>JBDLTN010000147.1:0-3110 GCA_039805785.1 Pseudomonadota bacterium
ATCGGCTGTGTCACAAACTAAAGTTGATGAAGTATTTATCGGCTCTTGCATGACCAATATTGGTCATTATCGTGCAGCTGGAAGCTTACTCAAAAACTTCAACAACCGATTGTCTACTGTATTATGGATAGCACCCCCCACCAAAATGGATGCACATCAATTAATGCAAGAAGGATACTACTCAATCTATGGCAGCGTAGGTGCTCGAACTGAAATGCCGGGCTGCTCTTTATGCATGGGAAATCAAGCTCGAGTTTGTGATGGCGCTACTGTAGTATCTACCTCAACTAGAAACTTTCCCAATCGTATGGGAAAAAATGCTAATGTATTTTTAGCTTCTGCTGAATTATCAGCCATAACAGCAATTTTAGGATATATCCCTAACCTAGAAGAATATAAGGAGAAAATGAAATATATTGATACTCTGAGTGGAAACTTATATCGTTATTTGAATTTTGATCAAATGCCAGATTATCAAAATGTTTCAAAAGAAATTAACCAATTATTAGGCGTTTAACATACAATTTATAGCTTAAATTTTATTGGAATTAAATTGAATACTATTACTTTAATTTTTTTAGGCGCTGGACTCGGTGGAGTCTTACGTTACGGAATTTCTACAAGTATTTATAATTTATTTAAACAAAATTTTCCATATGGTACTTTAGTTGTCAATGTAAGCGGGTCTTTTTTGATGGGTTTTTTATTTATTTTGTCATTAGAAAGATTTCAAAGTATTGCTCCTCAGCTTCGATCACTATTATTAATTGGTTTTTTAGGTGGTTATACAACCTTTTCTTCCTTTTCAATCGAAACCATCAACTTAATGGAAAAAGGTGATTGGTTTATTGGAATTTTAAATATTGTATTTAGTACTGTTCTATGTCTTATTGCAGCTTGGATCGGTGTAATTTTAGGAAGAAATCTATGAAAACACTTGATATAGTCATGGTTAGAATCTATATAACTGAAGCCTCGCACCTGCTTAATAAAATAATTGATTATTTAAAAAATGAAAAAATTTCTGGCCTAAGCGTATTTCGCGCCATTGAAGGAATAGGACAATCAGGAAGCTTGACTAGCTCTTTGCTGGATCTTTCATTGAATCTGCCCATTAGCATCGAATTTTCCGATTGTGATAAAACTAAGATAGAAAGAGTATTAGAACATCTACATCAAATCGTTAACCCAGGACATATAATATTTTGGGAAGCAAAAGTAATTGTTAAAGATTAAATTTACCCTGCTAAAGGCTTAGACGCTTAAAAATTTTTTCTGGTATGAGTCGAATAATTAGCATCACAACCCGCCAAATTCTAGGAATATAGACACTCTCCTTTCCTTTATCTAACGCCCGGATAATTTTTATAGCTGTTTTTTTTGGGCTCGCAGCTAGAAAAAGTGGGTACTTTCCACCAAAAACCATCTTGGTATCAATTAATCCTAGTTTAACAGTTAATATTTTTATTTTAGAAGGGTATAAATTATTGCGCAAACCTTGTAAATACGTAGTCAACGCTGCTTTGCTGGCACCATAAATATAATTGGGCTTTCGTCCCCTATCACCTGCAACAGAACTTAATCCAATAATAAAGCCTTTTTTTTGGCTAGCTAAATACTTAACAAAATGTTCCAAAAATAAAATAGGACCAGTAAAGTTAGCAGCAATCACCTTTTGACAGTCTAATTTATCAATCAAACCTACAGCCATTATCAGGCCATCAATATTACCCATTTTATCGATGAGCTTTTTTAAAAAAAGTGCATGCGCATCAATTTGGGTGATATCAAAAGAAGCATATTCAACCTCAACGTTGAATCTGATCCTAAGATCGCTTGCTATACGTTCAAGCTCTGTGCCATTTCGACTTACCAGAAAAAGCTTGCATTTTCGTAAAGCAAAAATTTCGCTACAGGCCCTAGCTATGGAAGAAGTTGCCCCTAAAATCAATATAGATTGCATAAAAAAAACTTGTAACTAACAATATTGTGTAACTCTACATTATACTAAACAAAAAAATTAACCAGAGATAATTTACCGTTTTTGGATAAAAAATTAAACAGATGATGTTATGTATTCGCTTTTTTTAAAAATTCGGATATTACCGACGATTGATATTTTTCCTTATGTATCAAAATATAGAATTCTCTACTTAAGGTTAAAAATGGAGTTTTAAGCTCTACTAAGGTATTATTTTTTAGGGAATCTTCTACGACAAATCTTGAAAGACAACTTATTCCCAAACCTGCTTGGGTTGCTTGTTTGAGAGCATCTGTATCATCTAATTCTAAAAAAGGGCGAATTTTTCCGCCAATTTTTTCTTCCAATTTTTCGCGAATACTCGAGCTTTGTTTTCGCAATAACCAACGTGCATTAGCGATATCTGATAATGTTAATTTCTTTTTTTTACTTAAAGGATATTTTGGAGCTGCAATTATTACTAACTCATCCTTTTTCCAAGGATAAGTATGCACTTTATCAGAAAAACAATTAGCCTCAATTAATGCTACATCGATATTAAAGGTAAGCAATCTAGATAAAATCGCTTTGGTTGGAGCAATTTTAAGATTAATCTGAATATTTTTATGAGTAAAAGCAAGTTCTGAGATAAGTTTTGGTAATAGATAATTTCCAATGGTTTTGCTTGCGCCTATGATTAACTGACCAGATAAATTATCTTTTTTGCTTTCGATCATCATATCCTTAAGTTCTGATATTTGTGATATGACACTACTTGCTTTGGGTAACAAAACCCTTCCACGTTCATTTAAAAATAATTGTTTTCCATGTCTATCAAATACAGAACCTTCTAATTGCTCCTCTAAAGTAGCAAGTGCCATACTGCAAGCTGATTGGGAAAGATACATCTTTTTTGCAGCATGACTTACATTTCCAGTCTTAGCAATTGCAACAAAAACTTCAAGTTGTTTTAGAGTAATACGCATAGTAATTTTTAATTTACATTACTTAAATCCAATGCATTCTAATTTAACTAACATAATAATATGTAAATATAAAAACTATAATACCGGATAAGTAACTTTATGACTATTGTGATCCTAAAAAAATTTTTTTAACAAATAAAATTGCAATTTAACAATTGTAGAAT
>JBDLTN010000148.1:0-3093 GCA_039805785.1 Pseudomonadota bacterium
TAGCAATTAAGGCTGCTACCGGGTCATGCGATGGAAAAAAATGATAAGCAAAATAAACCGCTAAGTAAGCGTAAATAATGAAGTCATAAAACTCGATTGCATTACCAATCGCGCCTGCAAAAATAGTCTTACGAAGTTTTTGAGAATCAATCATATGTGTTTGCAGTTATAGAAATAATGACCCCAATGCATCACTTAAATATTTCTAAATAAGGGGAATTTGAAATTTCAATTATGCCGCCATAGGGGCTGCTAAAAGTAAATGCAATCATACATATCGGAATTAGGACTGTAATCGTAGCGATTACCATCGTAACAAGAAGAGCCTTTGGTTTGCTTAGATGCACAAAAGCAACGGCAATCTGAACCAAAACACCTAAAAGAAGAATAGCGTACCAGCGAATTGGATGAACATCAAAGGAAATAAAAGCTAATCTTGCTTCACGGGCATTGTTAATACGCAGATAAGCATTCACTAATGCCTCAAATTCCATTTTATTTAACTTCTCTCCAGACTCAAATATTAATTTTGATAATTGAATAAATTTTTCTTTTGTTAGTGGAGAGGGATTGGAGTAAGTCGAAAGAGTGGGCCATTCATCTTCAACCACTGAGCGCGCATAACTTTTCGAAGCATTCACAAGATTGGTAGCTTTAAGTGTAGGAATGTTTTCTGCAAGGGTGATGAGACTTAAAATACCTTGACTCTCCGTACGAATGGCACGACTTGCAGAGTTATAGTTTTCCCAGATTGATGTCGCAAATAATGCAGCAGTTAGTGAGAATAAGACTGCAGGTAGACCAAAAAACGGGCCTACTACGCCCTCATATGGAAGTACTAAAGCCCTTGTTTTTGAGCTCAAAAAAAGCCAAGCGATGAATGTGCCGCAGATAGTAAAGAAAACAATGACCGCAAACACAATGTAAATTTCAAGATTTGAGTCTAAGTTTTTCATTTGTAGGGATTAAAGTTTTTGGAATTATTCACCAAATTTTATGACAAAATGTGTGGGATATTTCTTTGAGGAAAGAATGAATAGACGAAAAATGCTTCAGGCTCTGACAAGTATCGGGCTCCTGACTCAACCTTTGGTAATTACGTCATCACTCGCACAGGTCCGTACTAGTCAAGATTCATTACCCTGCATTGATCTTGAGAGACTTTTTGATCAAATATTTATTGATGGAAAAGGTTTCGAAATGGGTGGATCATCAGGAGGCGCGCGAACTATTTACATTATTTTTGACCCGCAGTGCCCTGACTGTATTGGTTTTTGGAATTTAGCAAATCAATTCAAAAATCGATTCCGTTTCATTTGGATACCGGTTGCTATTCTTAATTCAAGAAGTGAACTTCAGGGCGCAATACTTCTATCATCTCCTAAAGCATTTGAGTTGATGAATCAACATGTTTTGTCATTTAGTACCGCTTCACGTGGAATTAGTGCGGAGGGTGTTGTGGTATCAAATGATGCCCGTGAGGATGTGTGGCGTAATTCACGAATCTTTCGACGAGCTGGGGGTAAAAATGTTCCATTTGCCATTTATCAAGATCCGCAAAATAGAATTATGGGAAGTGCAGATATTGAGACGCCTGAGTCGCTTACTAAATTTTTAAAAATTATTAAGCAATGATTATTTAAATACTATTTTGGATTTTTACTTTTAGCTCGTTTATCACTTTTTCAGCAATTACTTCTAATTCAGGTAATAAGACCACCGATTCAGACTGATGAGGATCTGTTCTGGCAACGATTCCAGTCGTAGTTTGATTGCCTAGATTGATTGGTAGGTGTGGAAGATTTGCAGGTATAAAGAGCATGTCTCCTGCGCTAGTTTTCTCCACAAATTGCAGTTGATCTCCGAAAAAAGTATAGGCCTCACCTGAAATTACATAAATTGCTGTCTCATGATTCGTATGCTTATGTACCTTAGGGCGTGAGCCTGGTGGAATATGAATCATATGCATACATATTTGCCTAGAATTCGTCGTCTCTGATGAAATGCCATGAAAGTAACTAGTTCCTTGTTGAGCTTGCATCATATCTGACAATTTAACTGTTTTGCAAGTCGCGGAAAGATCTTCAGACATATATATTTTCACTCAGAAAATAATTTATTGGAAATTTACATTTTAAATACCTGTCAATGTTTTTGCAGAACGACTTACAGGACAATAAAGGCAAAAACATTCATTAGACTCTCATTGAAATTTTTGATAGGATACGAATTATCTAAAATTCAAAAAAATTTTTAGATTTATTCATATTATGTTTCAATCTTATATTACTAACAATCATGAAAAAACGCATAGCCATCTTTTCTGCTGTATTTAGCCTTTTTATTTCCAGTAAAGCTTTTTCACAAGCCACTAATTTTGAAGGTATTACCGCTGGAGTTAATTTTAGTTCTGTCGGCGGCACAACAAAAATATCAGGCTCTGGAAATTCGGTCAGTTACGGACAGCAATCTTTTGTGCCTAGTGCCGAGGTCGGTTACAACTTTGCCGCTACAAGTGAGATTGTTATAGGTATTACGGCTACATATGATTTCACAGATATAAAACTTGGCCAAGAAGGTGATCTAAATTACAAAGGCCAAAATAGAATGAGCATAAACTTAAAACCTGGGTATATCGTTGCTCCGAACACAATGATTTATGCTACTGTTGGATTCAATTCAATGAAAGTAAAAGCCTCAGATGCCTCTCCGCCCGACACAAATAAAAATCTTAACGGACTTGGATATGGACTTGGAGTAGCTGTAATGCTTACTAAAAACGCTTTTTTCAAAGCAGAAGCTCAACAAGTTAATTTTAATTCCTGGAATGACGGGGCTTCTTTAACCCCAAATCTCACGATTGGGACAGTGGGAGTTGGTTATAAGTTTTAATCAAGCCCGTACTGCAGTAAAAGCTATTTATTTTTGATGGCTTTTACTGCATTGAAATCTTTTTTGATATTTGGGTGTAAATAATAGAATTCGTTACTTAGAGTAACGCTAAAATACTGCACATTTCACTGCACACCGATCCTTAGGCGGCATAACCTCTTGATATCATAGAGGTAAGCTATGGTTATCTGCTCTCATAAT